>JAFZIJ010000025.1 GCA_017554445.1 Victivallales bacterium | reverse complement strand
CATTACTCATTACTCATTACTCATTACTCATTGGAATGAGTCCGCATTTCTCCGCCAATTCCTTTCCCTGCGGCGAAAAGATGAAATCACGCAGATTGCGGATGTTCCGCTCCACTTCTTCCGTACGGTTATCTTTTATTGTAACCATATAGTATTCCGTCACATAAGGATACGTTCCATTGAGAATGTTCTCCGGAGTCGGCGCCACGCCGTCGATCGACAACAGCTTGATTTTCTTCTTCAACAGCAAATCGGCCGCCTGTGACCGATAAGAATAACCGATGGCGTTCCCGCTGTTGCGATAGTCCGCCGGCGGATGAATGACGCCGCCAACTACATGCTTCTCCATCGTCGGAGGCTCCATGAGCGGGCAGTTTTCCGTTATTTTCTGAAAAAACGCCTGGTTTTCACTGTCCTTCGGACGCTGGAACGCCTCGATGGCACCTTTCTTTTTAGAGCCGACATCCTTCCAATCTGTCATCTTCCCGCCGTAGATCTGCTTGATCTGCTCCAACGACAGATTATCGACTGGATTGTCCGCATTGACGTAAAAAACAAACGCGTCTTTCACAACGAGCGTCGTATCAAGTTCTTTTCCCTGCGACGCGGCTTTGTTCGAAAAGGACTGCGACGGCAATCCGCAGAAAACCACGTCCGCTTCATCCGTGAACAAACGGCCTAATGCCGTTCCAGCCGCTTCCGCTTCCGCCATCCAACCTTCCTTTCTGCAAACGTTCTCCACAATGGATGCGTAGAAACGGAATATGTTCATGACGCCGTCGATGCGCGGTTGCTTTCCTTCCATGCGTTTTTCCAAGGGCTTGTCCAATTTCACCAAGATGTTTTTTCCCGTAAATGGCCTGAACAGCGTCAGATCCTCCACCATGGAAATCGTGTCGAAGCGTCCGACGGTAAACCATTCCTTCGTCTTCACCCACCCCAACGGCAGGATGAACAGGATAAACGCCGCCAGGCTGATCAGCGTGATGTCCCGTCGCGCATTCCAGATAAGGCACAGCGCCAACGCGAAAAGCCCAAGCAGACCACCGCCGATGGAAAAGACATAGACTTCAAAATGCGGATCGTTGATGATGGTCGTCATCATGCCGTTTTTGTTGACGACCTCCCACAGATGGTGGCAAATCCAGCTGAAAACCGCGATGAACGCAACCGTCACCGCCAGCCGAATCAAAATCTTCAAAATTGTCTTCTGCTTCTGTTCCATAGATTTTCACCAGACTCGCATTCGTTTTCCATAACCATTTCCCCTATACAATAATTATTATAGAGCATTTTCCAAAAAATCTGGTCTTTTTCTCAACAAAAATACAAATTTCTTAAACAAAATCTTCGTTTGAAACCTGTATCCGTAAATTTTCACAATATTCTTTGTAAGACAATTGCTTACATATTGATAAATATCAATATGTAACAAAGTGGCTGGATGTTCAAATAAACAAAATTCCTATGGGAGAGCGGCTTTTTTTTGTTTTTTCGTAAAATAATTGTGGTTCGGCATCGTTTATTTGTCAAAAAAAGTTAATCTTCCATTAAAAATTTTCTTGCATTGTGAAAAACATGGGTTAATTTTAAACAAATTGATTGAGAATTATCTTTTTCAATGGTCAAACAACCAAAAAGGAACCACAAATGAACAAAATCAAGAAAGTCTTTCAATTCACGTTGATTGAGCTGTTGGTCGTCATCGCCATCATCGCGATTCTGGCCGCCATGCTGCTGCCCGCCCTCGCCAAGGCCCGTGACAAAGCCCGCGCCATCTCCTGCGTCTCCCAGCTGAAGCAGATGGGTCTCGCTCACGCCATGTACCAAGACGACAACACTGGTTACATCCCCCCCGTTTACATGTACTCCGAAGGCAAGACCAAGATCATCTGGTGGCCAGACTTCTGCGGCATCCACATCGGCGACTTCAAGATGTTTGTCTGCCCCGCCGTCGCCAATCCTGGATCCACCAGCTGGCTTCGTACCGGTTTGGACAGCATCTACCCCAACCCGCTGAAGTACTCCTACTTCAAAGCTGAATGGCTCGGCGGCAACATCGGCAACGGCGGCGAAGGCAACATGGCCCTTATCTCCGATTTCGTGGAACCCTCCAACACGGTCGCTGTCGCAGACAGCCAGACCACCCTCTATCACTGGACTGGCAACACGGTTACCAGAAGCCATGCGGACTGCAAGCTCAGCTTCCACCACAACGACCTCTGCAACATGCTCCATTTCGACGGCCACGTCTCCAGCGAAAAATGGTCCGTTTATGACACCTCCAAGACCATGTGGCGCAAGAAAGCCAACTAATCTGAACGTCTAGAAAGACTTACGGCGCGGAAAACATTTTGTTTTCCGCGCCGTTTTTTATTCTCTGTGTCTCTGTGTAAAAAAGTTCTTCAGGCTTCAAGGCATTTCTGCCGCCACGCGAGGAACTCCGCGCTCAGCCATGACGCCATGTCGGCTTCAATAATCTCCAATGCACGTGTCACCAACGGTCTTGTACGGATACCACCTAGCGTGGCGCTGCCAAGCTTCGTCGTGAGAAATAAACCTTCGTCCATCAGAATGCATTGCAGGCGTTCACCGTCGAAAAACGGCCATGCCTTCGAGTTGCCTAGGCAGTCATGCGGTAGTAAGTTGCGATATTCCAATCGTTTGCCTTGTGGAAGCTGGTCCAGTATGTGCTCCACGATCATTCCTTCGATGCAATGCTTGATCGTGCAGACGCGCATTGTGACGCCGATGAAACAGTACAACGCATTCCATTTGATCAACTTCTGCCATGGGCTGCCATGCGCGAACGCCGTATCGCTCCACGGACTTGGACGCGGCCCGAATTTTCCATGATCCGCGCACAATTCCGCCGCGCGTTCACCAATGGCGGCGACGGCATGCGTCCAATGATTGCTGCGGACACTGCGCGGATCCAGCCGCATTCCTTCCGCCATCGCGCCAACATACGCAGGCGATGTGTTGACATCGAATTTTGATGGATCGCGCCGTTCTTCTGAACCATCGTACCAAAGACTTGGCATGACGACGGTTCCGTGTGGTTCCGTCGCCGCCAAAACGCCGTTGAAGATGGTTGTCGGACCGCCATCGACCGTTCCCATGGAGCTCAACGAGCCATGGAACATGACGACATCGCCCTGCTTCGCGCCGATTCGCCGAAACGCATTGCGAACTTCTTCAACCGTCACATGGACTGCCGGATCACCAATTTCATGATTCATGATTCTTTCCTTATAGGCTTAAGGCTTAAGCCTTAAGCTCTTAACTTTTATAGCGTTTCAAAGTTCCGGTGCGTATCGCAATGAAAGGCCCTTGATGGATGGTTCACCATCGCAGGCCGTGATGACGAGTTTCACGTCTGACGCCGTGGTTTGCGGGAAGCGAGCGATACGGCGGAATCCCGCCAGTTTGCCTTCCGCAACCACTTGTCCATCAACAACAAACTTCCATCCTTTGATGCGCATGCCTTTCGTGATATCTTCACGGAAATCAACGGCATTGAACGTCTTGGCACCGTTCAGTTTATAACTGTATTCCGTGCCTTCCGCCGTCTTTTTCGTCTGAACCGTCGCACCTTCTGCAAAATCCACCGCATTGTAGGCGCGGATGTAGTCGCCAAACTCTTTCAAGCGAATGACATCGCCTTCGTCCAACAGGCCTTCGTTGTTCGGAGCCAAGCCTAAATCCAGAATGCCGCCGCGTCCGACGGATTCAAAATATCGTGTCGTCAGTTCCTGCAAACTCTTGGCCTGTTGGTCTTTATGCCAGAACCAACCTTTGCGCAACGGCGTGTCGCATTCCGGCGGCCGGAAGTAGTTGCCGGCCACAAACGGATATTCATCTGGAACAAAGCCTGTTTCGTTGCCTGGCCAGTTCATCGAACGGCTCGAATTCGGACCGAAAACCACCGATTGCGGATTCTTCTCAAACAACGCCTTCAGCAGACGGTCGAATTCATAATATTCATGGGCGGGTTTGGGCAGCGTCCGCTTGCCGGGATCGCCGCCATACCATCCGTCGCCGCCATTTGCGCCATCCAGCCATATTTCCGTAATCGGGCCGTAGTTGTCCATTAAATCCGCCCATTGGCTGTGGAAATATTCCACGTATGCAGGCCGCGCATATTCCGCCTGATGACGGTCCCAAGGCGAGAGATACGCGGCGAATTCCAATCCCGCCTCTAGCGTCGCCTCGCGAACTTCCTTCACGATGTCGCCTTTGCCGTCCTTCCACGGCGAATTGTCGACCGTGTAGTCTTTGTTCAACTTGCTCGGCCACAGGCAGAAACCGTCGTGATGTTTGCAAACCAACACGATCCGCTTGATGCCGCCGGCCTTTGCCGCCGCAACCCATTGCCGCGCATCGAATTTCACAGGATTGAAAACCGCCGGCGGCGTATCGCCAAAGCCCCATTCCTTATCGACGAACGTATTCAGACCAAAATGGATGATGGAAATCACTTCCAAATCCAGCGTGTGCAACTGCTGTGCACTCGGCACCGTTACGTTGCCGACGCCAGCCACTTCCACCGTGTCCGAAAACGCCATCGCCGCGCACATCATCGCCGCAAAAAGACTGTGTTTCATCGCCATGCTCCTATCATCATTTGATTTTTGACGCTATCATAATAATGTATGCATTAATCTATATTCAATTCCACAAGAAGGCAACTGTTTCACGCTATGAATATCCATTCCTTTGTCATGATGGGCCAGTCGAACATGGCCGGACGCGGCGATTTCGGAGAAGTTCCGCCCATCAACCACCCGCGTTGCAGAATGCTCCGCAACGGCCGCTGGCAGCCCATGGCCGAACCAATCAATCCAGACCGCCCGATTTTCGATACGCTCTACCATTCTGGCGTTTGTCTGACCGCTTCATTCGCAGAGTCTTACGTCAATACCTACACGGATGTGCAGTGTGGTCTCATCCCCTGCGCGGACGGCGGCACGTCCATGGACGATTGGGCCCCAGGCGGCCTTCTTTACGACAACGCCGTCTTCCAGACACAGCAGGCCAAACGGACATCCGATGTCCGCGGCATCCTCTGGCATCAAGGCGAACAGGATTGCTGCTCCGCTGAAAACCTCCGTTCCTATCGGACTAAATTCGAAATCTTTCTTGCGCAATTCATTGAAGACACGGGACTTCCGGATAATATTCCAATCGTTGTCGGCGAACTGGGCTATTTCGCGTCACCCATGGTTGATTTCGACGGCGAACGAATCAATGCGACAGCCTACATGAACGCCCTCTTCCGCACCATTGCCGACGAAACGCCGAATATTGCCCTCGCCTCCGCCGAAGGCCTTGATCCCAAGCCAGACGGAATCCATTTCAATTCTGCTTCGCTACGTGTCTTCGGACGTCGCTATTTTGATGCCTATCAATCACTTGTAAAATAATAAGGAGCCCCAAATGTACACGATTTCCCACTTTTTCGCCAACCGCATCTTCGATGAAGCAACGTTGAGATACTTTATGTTTGAGGTCGCCCGCCATGGAGCGGAACATCTCGTCATCTCCAATCCGTGGTGCGTCAAATATCTTGAAGATCCGACCTTTATCGACGTTCTTAGAAGATGCTGCGAAAGATCCGGCATCACCTTCGCCGGATGCCATGCCCCATTCGGAATTGGTTGGGATCTCGACACTTGGGATCCTGAACGCCGCCCCGCCATGCTAGATGAACAGGCTCGTAGCATAGCCTTCGCCGCGGAACTCGGCGCGAAGACGATGACGTTCCATCCAGGCGCCAATCCACCTGAATACACGCTTCAACAGCTGCGCGATTTCACACGCGCGTCGCTTGAATATCTGCTTCCGTATGCGGAAAAATACGGTGTCATCATGTGCATCGAAAACGCCATGCGTCCCACGAACACGCCGGACGAACTGCTCCGTTATCTGGAAGAATTCAAAACACCTTGGCTTGGTGTTACTTACGACACAGGGCACGCCAATGTCATGAACAGTTTCAACGGCACGAAAGATTCATCGAAATACTCCGAAGCCTTCCTCGCCAACTGGCCAAATGGCATCGTTTACGAAGACAAGGCATTGGACAAACTCGCCCCGTATGTCGTTGTCTCCCATGTCCATAACAACAGCGGCTACAAGGATGAACATCGATTCATCGACGATGGCGCATTGGATTGGAAGCCTATCATTCGCAAACTGAAAAACGACTGCCCGCGCATCCAGAACATCGAAAACGAGACGAAAGTCTTCGAATATCTGATCTCTACGACGCAGATCGGACAAGATTTTGCAAGGCTCGTTGCAGAAGCCTAAAATATTATGAAAAAACTCTTCTTATTGATCGCCATCGCATTTGTGGCCAACGCGTTTGAATTGGATTTCACAAAAAACGTCTATGAGACGGCATGGTGGTCCGCCAACAAGCAGTTGGACCGTTGTTCGCTGACCGTCCAGAAAGACAAGCAGACAGGTTTGCAAGCACTTTGCGCCCAATGGGATGGATCCGTGACCAATTACATGCATGCGATGGTCGTAGATAAGAAGAACATGCCTGTCTTTAAACGGGCGAAATTCACAGCCGTCGTCTCCGTCAACATGCCGCTGAATGTCAATGCCGTCCAGTTGCGATTGCAGGACAAGAATTTGGAGACATTCTACTGGCGGAAGACGATCAAGTTCGACAAACCTGGCACTTATACACTTGAATACGTGATAGATACGGAAAAACTCGCGGCGACGTCCATCACCAGTTTTTCAAAAGACAACAACAAGACGATTGATTTTCCGCTATCGACGCTTGCCCTCAGTTTCAATTTTCCACAGGATGGCACGCCTGGTGAGGCGTTCATCCATTCCATTGCCGTGACGGAACTTGCGGATGTGGAGAAACCTGCGGAAGTTTTTCCACGCCTTCCTCTTGCGAAGCCATGGGTCATGCCGTTTGATCTTCCGCAACGGATTCCGTACAATGACACGCTTGAAAAAGCCGCGAATCCATTGACTGGCGAAACGTCGCTGAAAATGACGCATGAAGCAGGCAAAGGAAAGACGTTCGGTGTTGATTTCACACGGTTTACGTCGCCACGCGGCATTCTTGGCCCGAAAATCGGCCATTATGATGCGGCGGATATCGTTGTGAACATCACGACGACGCAACCGCTTCCGCAAATCAAAACCCTTAAGATGGAATGGTTTGAGAGTCACGGCGGTTTGAAACGGCTATCGTTTCCCGTCCAATTGGACAAGGCAGGCCCTCACGCCATCAAATGTGAACTGCCAGCCGTCACAACGCCGGACATCCCCTACGGCCATGCTCCGAAAGAACAGCAAATCGGTCAGTTGTGGGTGCTGATGAACGTTCGTTTCGAGGCGGACACGGCGGATTTCGATGGCGACATCTATTTCAATTCCATTGATTTGAACGTGGCGCGTTCACCTTTGGAAAACATTGTCTTCGAACTGGATACGGGAAAAGTCGCCGCTGTCGTGGAAGATGCCTCGAAAGGCGTCAAGGCGACATTGACAAACATCTCGTCGCAAGCCGTCTCCTGCCGCGTCATCGGAACGTTGAAAGATGCCGACGGCGAATTCCAGCCATGGACGCTAGATGAAAAAATCGATTTCCAGCCTGGCGAGACGAAATCCATCGGCCCTATCGCGGTGCCACCCAAATATGGCGTCTTCTACGCAGATTTGACGCTTTCCGCAAATGGTTGCCCCGAACTTGTTCGTGAACGGACATTTGCGCACATGAAACTGACGGGAGAGAAGCCAGATGAAAAGTTCGTCAAAGGCTTCAAATTCGGCTGCGTGGGACACGTCAATCCGATGGTTTGCGCACCGCAGGAGATTGAGAAGGCGGCCGTCGCCATGTCGCAGATCGGCCTGCGCATCCTGCGTGTCGATTTCGGCTGGAGCGACAATCCACAGCATATCCAATGGCTTGATAATGTGGTGGATATATTCAGCAGTCATGGAATGAATTTCGATTTCATTCTCGGCTACATTTTGGACAAAAACGGCATCGTGATGGACACGAGCATGAAATGCTACGGCAATCTTTTCAAACGCTTCAAAGGCCGCGTCCAATATTGGGAGATGCTCAACGAGCCAGATTTGCCGTGGGGCCGCAAAAATCCGCCACAATATTCTGATTATGCGAAACTTGCAAAAGCCACGGGTGAATTGTTGCGGCAGATTGATCCGAACGCGCAGTTCATGTCGGCAGGCTTCTGCCAACTGATGGGCCGTGGCCGCCCCGAACTTCCAGATTTCCATCAAGCCGCCATGAAGGAATGCTGGCAGGTGTTCGATGTCCATTGTTTCCATGGACATGGACATTTTCCAAACTATGCTGAAAACGTCATCGACGGGAATCTGCTGCGCAAGCGAAAAGAGCTTGGCATCACAATTCCGTGGTACGCCAACGAGACGGCGCTCACATCAGCCGCCTGTACGGAAAAGGAACAGGCCGAAACACTTTTCAAGAAACTGCTGTTCAGTTGGGGACGCGGCGCTATTGGTTACACATGGTATAACTTACGTGAAAAAGGCGAGTTGCGCCCCAATGGCGAATTCCAGTATGGCATGCTGACGCATGACTTCTATCCGAAGCCGGTCTATGCCGCATACAACGCATTGACAGGCATTTACCATGACAAAGAGTATTTTGCGACGCTGGATTTGCCGAAAGGCCAGTGGGGCTTCGCCTTCAAGTCCGATTCCGAAATCGCCGTCTGCCTGTGGAATCAGACGCTGACGGACACGGTCGTGTTGAAATCGGACGCAACGGCGGCCGAAACAATCGATATCTTCGGCAACCGCAAGCCGTTGGAACTTTCCAACGGCATCGTCGCCGTGCCGAATCTGTCCGAACCGGTCAATGTCATTTTGAAGAATGCGACAACCGTTCGGAAACTCCCGTCCCCAGCCGTGTTCAAGATGCCGGAAATCCTTCTGCCGGAGAAAGATGCAGACATCATCATCTCCCTGAACAATCCGTTCGCCACGGAGCAGAAAGCCACGGCGAAACTGCGTTTTCCGGAAAACGTGGAAGTCTCCCGCCATGAATTCACAGGGATGGTTCCCGCAAACGGCCATCTGGATTTCACGGCGAAAATCCGCCTGAAGAATTCCGCCGTCGGCATGGGCGGAACCGAATGGCTGTTCGCCGAAACATCTATTGGAAATCTTCCCGCCATGTGCCAATTGCGGAAAATCCCTGTCCCGACGATGATTACGCCATCGTTGGACGGCAAGCCGCTGATGGTCATGAACGACGCCAAGACGTTGACGGAGCTTCTGCACGGCGATCCCGCCCACGAACATCATCTATGGAAAGGTGCGAAGGATCTTTCTGCGCGTTTCTGGCTGGATGTAAAGGATGGCGCTTTGATTGTTAAAGTAATCGCGGAAGACGATGTGCATGTCCAATCACCTGCCGACGTCGCTGCAAATCGCGTTTGGCAAGGCGATTCCGTGCAAATGTTCATCACACCGATGGATGCCGAAACGCCGTTTCAACTGGAATACTCCAGGCAAGAGGACGGTTCACCCTATGCATTCTTGCGCACATCTCCAAATAGCTTCAATCCAAATACTTCGAAATTACAACTTGAAACAACCCGCGAAGGAACACAGACAATCTATATCATCACGATTCCTACCGATGCCTTGGGCGTCTCCAACGACTTCTTCTCCAAGCCCTTCCGTTTCAACATCATGGTCAATGACAACGACGACAACATCCGCGAAAGTTGGATGGCCATGGCCCCTGGCATCGGTAACGGCGTCATCGTCCTACAGCATCCTGTGATTCTAGTAAAAAATCAGCCATAAGCCTATGTCTTCACAGGTCAGACTGTCTGACCTGTGAAGACATAATACAGCGTTCCGACGATCATCGGAATGAACTGCCCCATCAGCGTGCCGGCGATCAGGCCGATGAACAACGGTTTGCTCTGCTGATAGACACGGCCGCCGCCGTACTTCGTGAAGATCCATTTCAGGAAGAAGCCCAGGCCGAAGGAGAACGACATCAACATGCCCTGATGGCCGCCGTAGAAGATGAAAATGACGGGATGGAGCGGCCACCATGTCCATTTGAGGCGTCCAAACGCCACAAGCAGCGCCAAGCCAGTGGAAATCAAGAATGTCCAGATGCAGTTCCAATACGGCGACATGTTCCGCCAATGCGACCAGCCGTGCTGCGACATGGCGAACTCCTCAAGTCCTTGCGCGCGAAGCTTGTTGACGATTTCCACGCAGTTCAGGAACGGATAGATCGATGACGCGCGCGGCCAATGCGGGATCAACGCACCACGGTCATACTGCCAGTAAATCGTCGCGGGAATGGAGATGACAATCGCCAGAATCATGACGATGACGCCCCAGCTGACCGTTTTATTCAGACTTACTTTGTTGCCTTCGGACAGTTTCATGGCATGGTTCAGGAACGGCATGACGCACCATCCGGGTGCCGCCAGAAGGACAGTCGATACCAAAAACAGCGTCACGAGCACTTTCGGGCCGAGAGCCGTTTCGCCGAAAAGCCCCCACAAAACGACACATGGATAGACGTAAGTACCGACTTCAAAGGCACCTGTCTCCGCCAGCACGCGGCTGACGACCGTATAGACCATGACGGAAATAATCGCATAGAGGATGCCGATCGTCCAATGGACGCCTGCGATATGCAACATCGTCACGAACACGATCATACCGATGATGAACATCCTCATGCCGGCGACGGCGTAGCCCGGAATCTCGTCGTCCGTCTTGCGGAACAGCGCGCGTTTCAGCGTATTCTTATAGTACTGCCGCCCCGTGTAGAGGATGATGAGCAGGATGCCGAAATAGCCGCCCGCAAAGATGAAGACTTCCGGCTGGAGGCCCATCATTCGCGCGGAGCGCAGTTCGATGCCGTAAGTCGCGAAAATGCCGCCCACAAAACAGTAGAGCCACGGCCCGATCCACATGGAGAACGACGCTTCCGACGGCAGAAAATACGCCAGTCCGATGACTGTGTAGATGAACTGCGGCCAGAACATCATGCCGCCTTTGCCGCGCAGAATATTCGGGCATAGCTGTGCGAACGGCGAGATATCGACATGCATTTTCACAGGGATCAGTTGTTGCGGGAAGAAACGGCATAAGTAGTTGTTTAGCAACACTGTCAGACCAAAAACGAATCCAATGAGAAACAGTTTATTCTTTAAAACCACCGCCAGACGGCCGTTTTCGTCAGGAAGCAACGACGACGCGAACTGGATGATCGGATACGGCAGCTGTTCATGCTTGCTCCACTGCTTGTGGAAAACGATGGCCAATCCGAAGATACCGAGCAGGAATGAGAAGACGATCGGCCCCCAGAAGAGGAACGGCCGCCGCCACACTTTCCATGGTATGTCTGTGAATTTCACATGCTTGTCGCCTTCGCCCATGCCTGTGATGTAGCCGACGACCGCTGCCTCGCCTTCATCGCCAGACGCATCGCAAAGCATCTGCTCAGGCGCGTAATTCAGCACTTCCATGGCGGACCACGACGGATTGATTTTATTGTCGTAGTGCGGGAACATGACCGTTCCGGGAAACATCTGTCCGAGGCTCCAGCCAGGGATGACGCAGGAAATCAAAAACAGCGCGAGAATCGCCGCCACTTCGCGTCCTTTGAACGAAAAACGCGCGCCAAGCAACCGCAACAGAGGATTGATCAGCATGACCATCACGACCAAACCGCCATAGGCGACGGCCGGCAGCAGATGCGCGATCATCGTGCCGGGCCGCACGACGTAGTCGTTGAAGTAGCAGCTTGCGCACATGACGCATGCCAAAAAGATTCCGATGATAACACTGCGGATTGACAAAACGTTTTCTCCTTGTTGGCCTATGGCCTATTGACTTGGTTTACTGGAAGTTCTGGATGTTCTGGAGATTATGTTAATCCAGTT
>JAFZIJ010000024.1 GCA_017554445.1 Victivallales bacterium | reverse complement strand
TACGGACTGAGGAACGACACCCATGCTGGATCTTTCAAGATGGCTTCCTTCACATCCTTGCGCATCATGTATTTCTCGACGCATCCATAGTTCGGCCTGCCCATCTTGGCGGCGTTCGGGCTGGCGAACAGGCTTATGCTTGTGATCTGCGCCACTTTGCCTTTTTCGTTTTCAAATTCGATGAACGTGTTGGAATGAATATGCCCGCAGAGGATGATGGCATTATGTTCGCAGAGCATGTCCAGAAGACGCATCCGCTGCGCGTCCGTCTTCGGGCCGCCGAACGGAATCCAGCGGTCCGCGTGGGTCGGGATAATCGGCAAGTGGCAGACGATGAACTTGTAGCGTGCGTCAGTATTCTCCTTCAACAGTTTTTCCAGATTCTCAAGATTCGGATACGTCACCTTTTCGACCTCGCCCTCTTTCACTTTCTTCGCCGCGCCTAACGTGATGTCGTCAAGAATGATAAACACATCGGGGCCTTGGCGGAAAGCGAACGTCGTCGATGTCAATGGCGGGTCAATGTTCATTTCCTTTGACCAGAAGGCTGGCAGCGTCTTGTTCACGGCGGCGTTTGCTCCAGGCCCGCGTGGGTCATGGTTCCCTTTCGCGGCGATGAACGGTACATGAATGTACCTCTTGCACGTCTCCATGCATGCCAGAATCATCTTGGTGGCCATCGCCTCAGAGCCAGCGTCGCCTTGGCAAAAGTCGCCAATCTGCAGCACGAACGGGGCTTGTAATTCCTCCGCAGCCTTGCCCGCCAATTCCAGCATCTTCAACGAGTCGCCGCCTTCCTTCCAACTGCGCTGATTGCGGTTTAATTCATACTGCTGGTAATCCTTTAATTTCTTCATTGACTCCGGTTCACGGCACTCGACATTGTCGTAATGCAAATCGCCCAACATCACGATTTGATAGGTGTCGTCTGCCGCAAATAATGTCACGGCAAACAGAATCAACACAAGACCACTGATTTTCTTCAACATGTTCCTTTTCCTTTTTATGATTAAGTTGGTTGAGTTTCTGATGTTATTATAATTGGTTTATTGCAATTCTCCAATAAGCAGTTATTTTTTTCATGCATGTTTTCATCCATTTTCACCTATTGCCATACGACCATGTTGGATTTCGAACTGATCAGAAAAAAAGTCCAGGAGCATCAAAGCAAGAGTGTCGCCTTCAATCCGTGCGATCCGGTCATCCTCTGCGAACATTTGAAGCAATGCCCGAAGGATGCTTCATTGGCCATTCAATGGGCCTATAATGCCAAAGGACGGTTGGCCGGCATGCGCTTTGAAACGGAATCGGAGGAACCGCTCGTCGGCAGGCTTTGTATTGCACAACATTCTCAGGACGAAGTAGATAAAGCCAATCACTGGTTGAAGAACGAATCACCTCTTCGCAACCGTCCGTCGCCTGGTCAAAGCGGCCATTGCGAGCTTTACTACGACCGTATTTTCGAAGTCGGTGTCGATGGTCTCATGGAAGACATCAAACAGGCCGCCACAAAGGCAACAACCGACCAGAAAGACACTTACGAAAGCTTCACCATCGCTTTGAAGGCGTTTTCAGACATGATTTATCGTGCCGCGGAAGACGCTGGAAACGCGGAAGCCGCCGAACGTTGCCGCCAC
>JAFZIJ010000023.1 GCA_017554445.1 Victivallales bacterium | reverse complement strand
GCGCCGTCGGTGCTGTACCGTGCGTTCAATCAATTGACGGGGGCCGGTCTGACGGTCCCAAGACAGAAGGAGCATAACGACATGTGTCTTGCAATCGAGAAGATGAAGGAAAAAGGCCGCCGGGAAGGCCGAAAAGATGAGCATGAGAAGTCTTTGAAAGCCCTTGAGGAGGAGCGCGATAAGTCAGCGAAGGCTCTAGAAGAAGAGCGTAAGAACGGAATCTGCAATCTGATAGCAACATGCCGCCGTTTTGGTGTGTCTTTGGAAATGGCTTGCCGGCAGCTGATGGAATGCTACCATCTGACGCAGAGCGAGGCGTCCGCCTATCTGAAAGAGTATTATGTTTGAAATTCTATGCCACAAGTTTGTGAATTCTTGTTTTTTCCCCCGTGGTCAATGGCGCAAATGAATGACAATTCATAATGCATAATTCATAATGCATAATTTATCAAAGAAGCTTTGTGATAAATTATAATGTACTGAATACAAATAAGATATTATATTTTTATGAGATTTAAATAATCATGATAATCATTTAATTAATAATGATTATCATGATTATTGCGACGGGGGGATGTCTCATCCAATGTAGCGACGGTATCTCGCTGTTGGCAGGCGGGTGTGCCATCGGCATCCCGCCGTCGGGTGGTGGCAGATAGATGCGATCATTTTATAGAAATCAAATGTTTCCAATGGCGTGAAAAATTCAGAAACAAGCCGTATTTCTTCATTTGAAACAAAGCCTGATATTTATCTTTTTGGGATAAAGGGGTTGCTTCAAGTCGATTTCATGCGTCTTCAGCCATTCGAGACAGGCGTCCATTTCAGTATCATGGCGCATGTCCCACGCTTTGTGAGTATATAGGAAATTTTGATCAATCATCGCAAGCGCTGCTGCCGCCGCACGTCTGGGAGCTTGTGGCGGGACGCATCCGTCAAAAGGTATTTCCCGTGTATCTGTTTTCATGATGTGGATGATTTTGTCGATGACCTTCCTTTGCTTCGACAAGGCACAGATGGCGAAAGCTTGGTATATATCATAAGGAAGCAATTTGATATGGTCAAGATATACGCAACATTTTGTTATCGCGTCCTCATCCCCGTCGAAGGCCAGACAAGCCGTGGCTGGCAGCGGCTTATATTGTGTGGAGTCATGATTGCCGTCCGGCACGAGTTCTTGGGACAGTTTCCTAAGCGTCGGATGCATGCTCTTCCTAGTGGCTTCAGGAAGCAGAAAATAATGCCAGAAAGAAATCCTGCCAGTGACGAGACGATCAACTGCGTAATCCAGAAAAGCCGGTGACAAATTCGCTTCAGGCAACTGGCGTTCAAGCAGTTCCATTGTGTAATAAACGGCGGCGGATTGCATATACTCTGTAACGCTCCACGCCCCATTATCGACAATGAAATCCATAATCTTATGGTTGAGTTCCGGCGGTAGTTTCTCCTGTTCCTCAACAATGTCGCGAATGCAATAAAAGAACACCCATGCGTCCTTTAGCAGCGGTTTGAGAACGGCGACATCGGAAGTCTCTGCAATGTGTTTCATCATCGCCGTGATTTGCTGTTGGCATTTGTTCTCTATCTCCTTTTTTTCCGCCTTGCTTCCTTTGAAAAGGCTGGTTTCATCCCATTCGTTCTCTTTGATTTTCACAGGACGTGAATGGATCATGAGGACATTATCAATAAGAAGCTTCATGTCAAACGTCTCTTCCGCATACACGGCAAAGGGAAAACATGTGATGAAAACAAGAAACATGCACAGGATTCTTTCAGAAATGCTTTTGTTCATTTGATGTATCCTCCGTTTATCTGGACCATGTTCACTTTGCGACAGACTTCGCCTTCCATTCATCATAATCCATCGGCCTGCCGAGTTTCTGCCATTCAGCATGTGTAAGACATGTGTTTTCTTCCCCTTCCTTCTTCCAAAATGTAATTGTTTTATATTGATTGCCTTGAAATTCAGCTTCCATATTCACCCCTAAGTCTTCATAAAACAGCATTTCTTTTGCTTTTTTGGCAGATTCATCGAGATTTTTACCACTGACGAGATTCCCTTTTGCACCATAAACAAATGTATAATAGGTGGCTAAATACGGTAGCTTTTTGTTATTATGATGAATATAACATGCATTGTACAACTTCCCCATTATAAAACTAAATTTACATTCAAGCCGTGGAGACTCGAATGTGATTTCAACGGCGGCATTCCCCGTGGCCATGTCAGGTTTGTCGCTTGTGAAAGATGAATTGACAAGAGCTTCATATCTTCCTGTATTCCAATTCATCAATGGGAACTCCCACTTGTAAACGCTCAAAACCAACTCACGTGATTTATCCAGATATTTCTTGTTCTTGAAATCCATCTTCTGCAATCGATTCGGCAACGTTTGATGATAGGTATGAGATTTTCCCAGTTCATCTATGTGCTCAATCTTTACGGCAAGACCATCTTTTACATAAATAACAAACCGATTGGCAGGATCTTTATAGGATAGCTCTATAATCTTGTCAAACAATTTCTTTTCTTCATTGGAAGAAGGCCTTGAAGATATTTCAAAGACAACTTTCGTCGGCTTGCCTTGCAAGAAAGATCTCTTGTCGAGTTCACCTTCCCGAGGCCTGATTGTTTTATGAAGCCGAAGCATCAACGGTTTCAAAATAATCGGCATGGTGCAGTCGAAAGGCTGGGCTTCATCGGCGGCCGACAGCATGGGACAGGCCAGCATGGCGAGCATGAGCATCATGCGCAGATTCCATATGAACGCCGCGTTGCCGCCCATGGCGGGCGGTTTCCCGTTTCTGGTTGTCATCGTATTGTCGTACATGCGTTTCTCCTTGTGGTTTCATTGGGCTGAAAGGCTTTTTTGACGGCGTCGTCGCCGTTTATATCCTTGTAGCAATTACCATGCCAATTGATTTTTAGGCACAACAGCATCATGAAAAATCAAGCTACTATGCATTTTTTGTATAGCTGCCTGACATATTTTGTACATTTTGGCCGTTTCCCAATGATTTGCTATCTCTCTGTCATGGATAAAGTCTTTTTATAATTCCCAAGGTTCTTAAGATATGGCGCAAAACACCTTCAACGGCTTGCCCAAACAACAGAATGATGATTGTAAGAAGAAAAACAGAAGCCTAGTGAAATGGCTGGAATTGATGAATGATTAATGATTGGTTGAGTCTTTATGCCGGGAAGAGACAGAATTTCATGGTGCTTCAAGAAATATGGTATTTTTGTGAATATCTGCCTTGTTAGTCCTCCAGTTTCCCATACGGCTCGCCGTCGCAGATATATTTGTTCTGATCTGCATAGAAGAAATACAATGGCTCCTTGGTGATCAGATAGAACTTGAAGTTACCTTCCGGTTTGTCGAATATGGCTCCCCGGTAAACGCCTTCAAGCCCGTAGTAATTCAGCATTTTCTCCATGCTTGCTGCGAAATCGCGTTCAATTTTACCCCTTTCTTCTTCTGACAGAAGGGATTTCATGACATGGACGATGAATTCCGTTTTCATGAAAGTGCATTCGTAGGCCTTGCGATGCTTTTCCCGTCCATTAGCGAATACTGAACTTGTAAAGCAAAACTTTTCAGCGGGTATTCTTGCCATTTTTGATTCACAGATGTCAACCAGGCGTCTCTTCTGAACAGGTGTCAGCTTGGTGCCGATGATCAGTGGATAGACCATTGCCCCCAGCATGAGGCCCTGCATATGGGCGTTGAGGATGTGCAGGCGGTAGAAAGAGTACAGCGTATCCATCAGGGCGATTTCATGGTCGTAATCACCATTCTCTTCGCAAGCCTTGATCTCCTGCGAGATATATCGGATGATATCCATCATGTCCCGGTTGTGGAACGTCATGAACGGTTGCTGTTCGGCGGCGACTTTGGGAAATTCGCGCATGGCGCGGATGTCCTCCTCCGTGGGATTTGCAAGTTTCTTCCATACATCGCTGGCCTCAATTTCCGCAAGCGGCTTCTTTTCCTGGATGAGCGCATGCAAAGCCTCCAAGTCCTTTTTGCTGACGTCTGCATGAACGATGTTGATGATAAACAAACCTGCAATGATGATGAAAAAATGTCGCATGTGTTCCTCCTTGACTGTGAAAACAACAAAATTGAGATTGGCAATTCAATTATTATTTACACTATATCCATTTACTAAGTACAATAATACCCTTTGAGAACAATACAAATCACATTTGAAAAAAAACGTTTATTTTGCGTAACCATCTTCATATCAAGTCCTATGGACATCATTTATGCCGCGCTTTTGGCGCGGCGGTCGCGCAGGAGCACGCACCTCCCGGCCAACAACGGCGGGACGCCGTGGCTACATCCGGTCGCGCAAAAACGCGCCCCTCCCGGCCAACAACGGCGAGACGCCGTCGCTACATTCGGTTGCGCCGGAGCGTGACCCTCCCGTCGTTTTCATTCACCAGAAAACGCAACCGATTACAACACATTATACTTATTGACTAGCTCCAAGAATTTTATATATCGCAAAAGCAACGACACATGAAAGAGCCCCTGCATATCCTGAAAGAAACAGCTTGTTTTCCATGGACAAAAAACGCTCTGTTCTTTCAACGGATATCGACCGCAGGAATTCATTCCGTTTTTTGTATCTTTCAATTCTCTTTTTATTTCATGGAAACACATGATAGGCAAGCATGTACTTCCCCATCGTATATCCCACATAATCCAGTTCTTGAGGATTGGGATTGTTGAACTTCAAATACGAATCCTGTTTAAAAAGAGACTTGAGTTTCAGATATTTTACAAAAAGAATACACCACGTCAACAATAGCACGGAAGACAATATTGATAAGAAATAAACGATGATCATGACTTGCTCCGGCTTTCTTTCGACATGGTTTCATGTATTTTCATCAAATGCTTCTTCAATTCAAAAATGGTAATAAGAACGTCATTTGTGTTTCCAAATTTTATGTTCGAAACTTTTAACTTTCCCATCATAAAAATATATTAAAATAAAAGTTTCTTTAATCCCAAAAAGTGAAAATTTCTTTCTAAAATCAATTCCCCATTTATCTTTATTTAGCAATGAATCTGAATCACTTAATGCTTTTTCTATTGATGAATAGCTATGGCATATTATTGAACCATTAGTTTCCCAAGTAAAAATAATAATCTCTCCATGTTTTGTTTTAGGAGAATTATTGAATGTTTTTCTTATAACATCATTTTTAGTCATACCTATTAATTCTTTTGTATCAAAAGAAAGTGGATAACAAGATGTACAACAAATGACAATAAGCAAAATAAGTCTATAAAACATAACTTCCTCTGACTCTGCATTCTTTCAATGATTTGTCATATATTGATATCAACATGGCATATATTCCAAAATATACTTTATCTTCATTCCTTCAAATATTTATTTATGATTTCATTGATTTTTTCAGCTGAGATTTCTTTCTGTTCCAAATCGCATGCCATAAAATACATCTTCAATTCATAATAGCAATGATGATTTCTAAAATCCTGCTTTGCAAATCCTTTCTTTTGCAATATGGGAAGATAATGGTTGTCACCATCAAAGATGTGATTCTTCATATAAGGTGACAATTCTGTTTTTTCTTCTTTCTCATAAAGTTTTAATCCACCCAAATAATAAACGGTCAATATATTCCCATTGTCAATATTCAGATGCTTTTTATAACCATAAAAATACAGAACGGAGGGAATCATAACAATTGCAAGTAACAACAGAAAAATAAATTTTCTGTTGTTACTATTTATGATTGAAAAGATATTTTGGGATTTTTGCATAACCCTCATTAAGCATCTCCCCCCCTTTTTTGACAAGGCTGGGCAGCCTTGCTGCCACCGAGTGTTGCAATTGACCACAAGACAAGCGAAAAGAGCCTGTTGCGCACAATCAACCAACATAACCCAATTGACTATTTTTCCACAGCCTTGAGGAGCAGTTTGTGGTGTTCTGAGAGCTCCTCAATGGTCTCGCAACCATCCACCGAATAGCTCGTGACATGGCCATCCACGAAGGCGATAGCCACTTTGCCATCATGGTTGCCAAAGTCTTCATAGAAAAGGATGACGCGGTTGGGCTCCTTGATTTTGCTTAGAGCGATGGCTTGACGGATATACTGATAAGGCTTGCCCGTGGCGGGGCAGCTGAAGAAATCTTCTGTTTTCGCTCCCGTGTATGGAAGCACTGCTTTCCGCCAGCCATCCGTGACTGGCATGACATCTTGATTGTCCATTGTGAACATTACCATGGCAAGGCACATCTGCTTGAGTCTGTTGACACAGTTGATCTCATCCTGCTTCGGTTTGTTCCGCTGCTCTTCCGCTTGCAGTTCCTTCATTCTGTTTTTCAGATATCCCTTCATCCAGGCGATTTGCTTATGGTACGACGGCCAAACTTCATGCCCCATGCCGATTTCATTGATGATCTGCTTGTCTGAAGACGGAATCCGGTTGTAGGCGGCATAGACGGATGACGGACTGCATGTGCGGTCGGCGAGACCGACGATGACGCGCACGGGAACGTCTTTCCGGAAGTGCGCGGCGAAATTCATCGCGTCGTAGTATTGCGCCATGGCTTCGATTTCGGGGGAGTTCTTCATCTGACGGCAGAACTGCGGCCAGCCGGCGAGACGGCCCTGCTTGTAGCCAAGATGGTCGCACATCGCGGGAACATTGCAGACATAAGCGCAAATGAGTGGATTCGCGCCCAAGATGAAACCAAAGGCTCCGCCCTGGCTGCTGCCGTGGTAGCCAATGCAGCCGCGTGCGACTTTTTCCTGAAGTGAAAGCCATACAACGGCAGAGTAGATGCCGATGATGCCATGATGGAAATAAGTCTTTTCGCGGTCGGGAATGTTCTTGTACATGTACATCCCCTCTTTATTCAATTCATTATAGCTTTCTTTGCTTGTCTTGCCGGGGATGTCCGGATCGTATGTGTGGACGTTCATGACGAGATAGACGAAATCCTCCAGCCTGGGGGCTTCGGTCGCGGAAGGCCCCGCTCCAGGAACAGAGACAATGGCGGGATATTTGCCTGGAGCCTTTGGAACGGTCAGAAAACCGTAGATTTTGCCTGCGGGAGCCGCGAAGGCGACTTTGAAACCTTCCACCTTGTCATTCGTAAGACGCGGCAGCGGCGTCAGTTCAGGCTCCGGCAAATCTCTGTATTTCTTGAATTCCTCAAACCAGAAATTCAGGAAATCCTCCGGTTCGGGAGCTCCCGGCTGGATTTTCAACGGTTCGAACGCAGCACCATAAACCTTGTGGAGCCGTTTGGGCTGCGCCGCGACATCCACGTCAAGACTCAGAATACCAGGCTTTTCCATCGTTCCCATGACGGTGAACGGATTTTCGGCGGCCAAATCGACTTCTTTTGTGGAAATCGTCGTCAATCCATCGTTGCTGAGACGAATGGAGGCTTTCCCTTCCTTGTGCAACTGGTCGCCGTTCAACACCGTGACGGTGAAGATGGCTTGTTCATTGCAATTGTACATGGCGTCCGCATGGTCCAGCGTAACGTTGATTTTCGTCTGTGCCACCACAACGGCGGCCATAAGCATGAGCAGGCATGTCAAAAAGCTTTTCATCAGTAATCTCCTATTTTATACGATCAATATTCAATGTGCAGATTGAAGGCTTGATATTTCTGCTTCACACAATGTTGCCATCAAAGTAGATAGAACAGCCATGAAGAACATTATTTCGCCACAATCCGGAAGCCGATGTCACCACCCAGTTTATCCATTCTGTCACCGAACACAATGCTTTTACCCTCCTTGGCAGAAGAGCCCAACGAGAAGAATTCACCCAATTTCAATATTCCCAAATTGGGACCGCCTGTAAACATGTCTTTCATGTAATTGTCGATTTTCAATCCCACAGTCCCGTTGACCACGCCAGACTTGTCCGAGAAAAACAGGCAGGAAAACCGAAGCTTGTCTTCTTCATAACGCATAAGCAATCCAAGATATTTCGGAGTTGGCTGCATGTTTTTCAACATCGTGATCAGCCTGCTGAGAATGACGCCGTCCTTCGTCACCACCTCCAGATACAATGATTTTTCACTGCCGGCAACGGGGGCGAGGTCATAGCAGCGGTATGACACGTTCAACGCCGCCGCCAGCATCTCCACCGTCAACGGAGGCGGTGTCTCCCGTTTCTCCGCCGCAGAACCAAATGGAACCATAACCGCTAACAATATAATCCCAAACAAAACCTTCATCTCATGTTTCATCATTTTCTCCTGTTGATTTGCGACATTTTCAATTTTTGTTTACGGCATCATTCAACTGATCCAACAATTGATCCTTGTATCTCCGAATGTACTTATCCTCAAGTACTTCCTCTCCGTCATTAATAATGACCAATGTATCCATGTTGGCGTAATGGTGCTCCCGCCATTTTGATATGGGGCGCAGGACACATCCGAAGAAGAGCAGCAACACGACAAACAGGCAGAGCATGTTGAAAGAACGCGAAGCCATGAAGCTTTCATGGCTCCCCGCCCCGATGGAATGTGTCCATTTGTTAATTACACGGCGGCAGCATATTCCATAGTATAATTGCCAAATCAGACAAAGATACGCGATGGGAACAACGACCAGCACCACCCCTGTACCACCTTTTCCCGCAATGAAATATGTCATCACAAGATAGACCAAGGCTGGAAGCAGCATGCCTTTTATCAGCAGACTCGTGTATGCAGATTGTGGCATGATGAACAGGAAGGGCCGCCGTCCTCCTATGCGCATGACAAGAATATCGACTCCCAGCAAGGCGATGACAATCAGAAGGAACAGGCAGCCAAGGCCAATGGTCGCGGTGTCGAATGTCGCCGCCTCTAGTCGTCGTTCATTTGACCATTCAGAGAAATCATCGTTCAGCTTTGGAAACGTTAATGCCATGCCTGCGAGCACTCCGCCTTCATTCACAAAGGAAACATTGGTACGCAACAAGGCATTCTTCATCTTGCCGATGTCCATGACAGTTTGCAAAGTGGCGATTTCATCTGTAGCGCCAAGTCTCTTCGCACATTTAAGATAATCGATCGAATAGAGGAAGACTGTTTGGATATCCAGCCAATGTATAAAGTCATTATTGAGGAATTGTCGTGTGAATATGCGCCATGTGGCAAGCAATTCGACGGCCTTTTTGTTGTCGCCTTCCTTGTCGAGGAGGTCGCAATACAGCACCAGGCCTTTTGCAATGCTTGTGCAGGAAGAGACAAAAAGCAGTTTTTCCCTTGCTCTGAAATCGATCAGATGCATTCCGCCAAGAAGATCCTTCTTTATCTTGATCATGCCGCGAATTCGTCTCAACAAATCATCACTATGTGTATTAATCATCCCCTTGGACAACCCTTGCTGATAAACAATTATTGCCTTGTCTAATATACTACGATCCTGAATGGTACTTTCGTCGAGTTGAATGTAGGACACTATTGGCAGATAACAACAACCTTCCCGCATGAGCATGAGGCACTCCAGATAGTCGTAGAGGGGATTGTCCGGATCGATTCTCCTGCCGTTTGCAATGATTTCGGGAAGCTTTTCCTGTTTCCCTGCAGTTGGAAGGGAGAGTTCCTGCGCATAGATGGCGCACAGCATGGCATCGTCATGATGTTTTTCATACAACTCTGCAAGAACTTTCAGACTGGAAGGTTTTCTCCAATAGTAATAATCGAACAGCAACTGTTCATCGTCTGATAGAGGTCTTGTTTTCAAACCAACGTGCAAGTCATACATTGTTCTGCCTTTTCCGGGGAACAAATTCACCATTTTTAATAGTGTGACACTTGACAGGATTCCCCTGATGTCGATGCAGAGCAGCACACCAATGACGAGCAATGGCAACAGCAGCCATTTCGCGGCGCGGCGGATTCGTGCGTTCCGTGAAAGACGCTCGGCGTTGCCGTCGATCAGCTGGCTGGAAATCTCCTCCGGATCGCCGAACCGTTTGAATGTGTTCTCTAACGCCTCGTCGTCCGACGCGTTCTGACGTTCCTCCGCGAAGGCCGACTTCAGATGGACAAGCAGTTCCGTCTCGCGCTCCTGCCGAAGTTCGACGTCGTCCGACAGGCCTTGCACGCACATTCTCGCGAACGCTTTCAATTCATCCTGTTTCTCCATGGATGCACCCTCCATTGGATGTTCTTTTCAAGAAAGAATCATGCCTCTCCGGGCTGAAGAAGAAGCGTCAGCGCCTTGCAGAACTCCCGCGACGCCTCTGTTCGCTCCGCCGCCAACTTGCGTCCCGTCTTCGTCAAGGAATAATAACGACGCAACATGCCGCCGCACTCCCGCGTGTATGAATCGACCAGCCCCTTGCCTTCGAGCTTGTGAAGGCAAGGATACAGTGAGCCTTCCCGCCATTCGAAGAAGCCGTTGCTCCGCTCGTTCACCTGCTTGATCATCTGATACCCATACATATCGTTCTCCAACAAGAGCTTAAGGACGACGATCTCAATCGACCCGCGAATCAGTTCATTGTTTGTTGACATTTTTTCTCCGATTTTTTGCTTTATTGACTCTTTGTACTTAGAAAATATAGGCATTGACAGTAAATCTACATTGAAATTCTATGTAGTCAAGCCGTTTTTTTGATTTTTTTATGGGCAGTGGCGAAAATGAATTAAAAAATAACAATTCACATTCACGTCAACGGCGGGACGCCGTCGTTACATCCGTCGGCGGGACGCCGCTGGCACACCCACGGCGCAGGCGGGACGCGCCGCGCCACCTCCGACGGCGAGACGCACCGTGCCACCCCCGACGGCGAGACGCCGCCGGCACTCCCGCAACGGCGAGACGCCGTCGTTACAACGACCGGACGAGTTCAAAGACAGCGCCATCCTGCGGCGGAATGGCGGTTTTGTCCTGCCATTTGATGGTCCAGCCATCGGCAAGTGACAGAGATGCAGGAACTTCCGATGAACTGTTGTTGACGGCGATGACGATGGCATGGCTGTCGCTGAAAAAATGCTCCGTCAGCGTCACAAGCGGATTGCCGCTTTGGGCGATCCGCTGGGCGATGACATTGGCGGCGATACGTTTATAGATGCGATACCAGGCGGGAGCGTCGGTGTTATAGGCTCCAGGCGTGACAGCGGTATGGCGTTCCATTGGAACGGTCATCAGGTAGATTTCGCCTTTGCCGATAGCGTGGCGGAGCAGAATTGGATTTCCATCTGTTTCGGTGCCAAGGGCTTCCGCATCGTTTGGCTGAATGATCAACCGATAGGGGGCGGATAGTTGGAAATGGATGCCGTCGAAATCAAACGCGGCGGCGGACGTGCGAGTTTCGCGGGTGACGACGGTCGCACCGAAGGCTTCGGCGAAAGGCGAGAGGTCGCCGCCGTCCAATGAGAAATAGACGGTGGCGCCTTGTTTGGCCTTGTCAATCAACGCCTTGTATTCGAAACTGCGGCTCCAGTTCGTGCCGACGATGCCGGGGACGAGATACAGCTGGCTGTCGCGCAACGGTTCATCGATGAACTGGAATTCGATGTCGAATCCGGCCTGTTTCGCGAGCACGAACGCAGCCCATCCATTTTCCATGAAACTCTTGAAATCCTGTTCGCGTGTGAGGACGCAGACGGCGTCGCGGCGGAACATCGGAAGTTCCTTGAACGGAAGATGTTCCTGCATTTCCTTGAAGGTGTGGAGAGCGTTTCCGACGGGACGCAGACAGTAATTTTCATCATACATGCCGAGTTCGCGCTCCCATGTGCTCCATGTGTAGGGGGGGAAGTCGAGAACGGAATGTTCGAAGGCGCACCACCAGAGATAGGCGGTGGAGCCGTGGGCCCACGCCTGATATATGGAACTGCGGACAAAGAGGGCCTTTGTCTCGTCGTTGCAGTAACTTGAGGAGAATGTCCCAAGCTCTTCCACGCAGGCGGGACGGTGGCCGATGTCGCCGTAGAGGCGTGTTTCAATGGCGGCCTGCAGGGCGAGGCGGATGGAATCGTGGCGGTCCAGACGGGCGGACGATTTGGAGGTCGTGTGCGGGTAGGGATGGCTCGTGAGGAAGTCGCAGAGTTCGCCCTGCGTCTCGATGCTCCAATTCGTTGAGGCGACGAATTCTTCATCGACGGCGGGCATGATGCCGTGCATGCCTGAACCGACGGGCCGCGTCGTGTCTTCGAGGCGTATGGCGGAGGTGATGGCGTTCGTCCAATTCCATGCTTCTTCGGGCGATTTGAGGACGGCCATGCAGTTGCATTCGTTGCCAAGCTCCCACGCCTTGATGGCGGGTTTGTCCTTCAGTTCGCGGACGAGACAACGGACCATACGGACTTCCCATTTGATGGCGAGCGGGTCGCTCATGATGTTCAGCCCTTCAAAAGCTTGCGGCACGTAGAGGACGCCGCTCATCCAGCCGGTCACGAGGCTGACAATCAGTTCGATGCCGTTCTCTTGCGCGATGTCGCACATCGTTCTAAAACGTTGGAGCATCGTTTCATCGATGCCTGCAAGACCGCATGGCGTGTCCGGCAGCGGCTTGCTGTTCATGAGCAGTTCGGCGCGCATGCCCCCCCAACGGCGGAGGAGCGTCAACGGCTGGAAGGAGGACCACAACGGAAAGACTCGAACGAGCTGCATGCCGGCCTCCCGCATGAGGGTGAAATCGCGGCGGACGACGGCTTCATCCCAATCGTCCCACATATGCGTTCCGGCGTTGGAGGCCCAGTAGTTGCAACCGATTTTCATGGTGGATATCCTTGATGATAAATAAGTTAGTTGTTCAGATATGTCAGCTGTGTCGCATGCGTGTCGCCGCGTTCGCCTTGACGGGACGGAGCACGCACGATGAGGCAGATATCGACTTGCTTCCCTTGGCGGACGACTTTGAAGACGGCGCGGTGCTTTCCGGCAGGAAGATTGACACGATCCAAATTGATGTTTTCAGGTGTGAGCCATGTCTCATCTTCCGAACGGACTTTTTCGACGCCGTCGATCCAGAGGACGAACGGGCAGCTGTGACCGACGGAGAACGTGACGGGAAGGTCAACAGGCGTCGTGAATTCCATGGCGAGATAGAAGACGGCGGGGCCTTGGTAACCGAATGCGCTGTCAACTGGAATCAAGTCGTTTGTGGCGTAAATGACCGTATCTTCTCGGCCGTAGGGGCCTTTGGCGAGAGCGTCTTCGTCAAGACCGACGGTGTCCAATCCTGCGCGGAGATTGAGATGGTAGTTGCGGATGGCGGAGGACATGTTGGGGAACTTGCCCTGCTGGATGAAACGACCGTACGAACCACTGTTCAATTCCATCTGCGGAATCGTGTAGAAATTCTCCCAATAGGGGCCATAGACCTTCCATGGGACGGCGGCGGTGAAGCCGAACGCATAGTCGCAATCGGCGAATGTAGCATGGATAAGCTGTTTGTCCGCAATGGACTGCGGCGTTTTATGACGGACGATGACGTTGACGGTCTTCTGGCAATGGGCGCCGATGGACAGAAGCGTAGGAGCATCGATTGATAATGTTTCGGGCGCGGTCATGGCCAGCGGGCCGGAAAGCGTTTTGTCTGTATGATTGCGGATAGTCAGTTCGCAATGGGCGACGCCGCCTGGCAGGATGACAGGCTCACCGTCGTATTTCACGGCGAATGTGCAGATTCTCTCGCGGACGGGCAAGCGGAAGTCCGCGACTTCTGGTGGAACATCCTCCAGGACAAGCTTGCGTTTCCATTGGCGTTCGACTTCTGACGATAGCCGAGCGATGTCGTCCGCCAATTGTTCGATACGGTCCGACGGGCGGTGAAGTTCGAAATTGGCCGTGTAGCCCGTGTCCTTCACGCCGAATTCGTCTTGAAGCCGTTTCGCGCCTTTGATGATGCCGACAATGGCGCCCGCGATGCCGCATGTGCAGTCCGTATCGAAGCCGCTGTTCAGGGCGAACATCGTTGCTTTTTCAATGTTCAAGTTACTACATAGCAACGACATGATTGTGATACCGATGTTCTCGAATACGTTCGTGCAGTCCGGATGGCCGTACTGACGGAGGATTTCATCACGGATGTAGCGTATGTCGTCGAACATACGGCACCAACGGCGCGTATCAGCGACGAGACGCGCGAGTTTTGAGTCTGCGGGAATGACGCCGACGGCGATGTCGAGCAGTTCTTCCAAATCCTGCTCGACGAATGCGGCGGCTTCCAATGCCGCTATAAACATCTCGGAATAAATGGATTCAGCAGAATGGTCGATCTGTCCGTCCAATTGGCAGACACGCGCGGCGAGTTGCGGATCTCCTGCGCACAGGCAGGCCCAGATTTCGGCGCGGATGCAGCAGCCCATGCCCTGATGGTAGTAGTAATTATTGTATGAACCAGAGGTCGGCGGATGGATGCCGCGGCGGAAATTACGCTTGAAGTAGGCGTATTCGCCTGGATTGTAGGGGACGTTGGCGACGAACGCCTCCGCGAAATCGTCGGCATCGACATCGAGGCCGAGTTTTTCGATGACGTTCAGCCAGAGGACTTGCAGTTCGAGATCGTCGTTCGGGAGGCTGATTTTCCAGAATTCTGGATCGAATTTGTAGTCGAAAAGCTGTTTGCAGCCTTCAAGCGGGGCTCCGATGGAGCCGCAGACGCATTTTCCAAGCCAACAGCCATAGACGCGATCACGGTATTCGGCGAATTTCATGGAGGATCCTTTGTTTAAAATATGTTGTAAAACGATATGACAAAAATATAGCCGTTTTATTGTGTTTTCACCTGTAATGGTCAATGAAAATTGTATTTTTTCAGAGGTCAATCATATTAAAATGCGTGTTTTTTGATTTATCAGGTATGCATTGGAAATGGAAAAGACAGCAGAAGACATCTTGGCGGAAAAATTGGCGACGGCGAAAACCATCGGATTGGTTGGCGTCGGCCAATTGGGCACGCAGCTTCGCGAACTGGCGGAGAAAAAAGGCGTGAAAACGTTGCTGTGCGATCCGCCGCGCAATCTGGACGAGGCGACGGAGCTTGGCGAAAGTTTCTTCAACTTGTGGGGCAACGGGATGGGCGGTTGCGAACTGACGGGCGCTGGTTTGGAGACGTTTCTGCCGTTGGATTCACTGGCGGTGGCGGATGTCATTTCCATCCAAGTGCCGTTGACCCATGACAAGCCGTTTCCGACGGCTGGCATGATTACGGATGAGTTCCTATCTAATTGCCGTCCAGATACATGCATCATTTGCTTCTCATCGCGTGAAGTCGTCGCGGAGGATGTCCGTGGCGATTCTCGCATCCAATATATCGAGTAAAAACATGAGCATTGACATTACCAAAATATCCGACATCGCGGCGCAGGCCGGCGAGATGATCAAGGCGCGGCGTGAACAACTGACGAGCCGTGAAGTGTTCCACAAATCTTCGGAGACGGACATCGTCACCGTGGCGGATCGCGAGTCGGAGACGTTCCTTCGCGAGAATCTAAAAAAGACGTTTCCGGACATCGCATTCTACGGAGAAGAAGGAAGTTACGGCGATTTGAACAGCTATGAACGTGTGTTCATCGTCGATCCCATCGACGGAACGACAAGCTATCTGCACGGCTATCCGTTCTACTGCATTTCCATCGGCTTGCGGGAGAATGGCGTGACGACGGGAGCCGTCGTCTATCTGCCGTATCTGAAGGACATCTATACGGCGGTTCGCGGGGAGGGCGCGAAGAAGAATGGAAAAACGATCCATGTATCGACCGTGTCGGATTTTGTGAATGCCATTGGGGCGACGGGCTTCGGCTGTGTGCGGTCGCATGTGAAACCGGACAACGTGGATTTGGCGGCGCGGATGATCCGCAAACTGCAGGGCTTCCGCCGCAGCGGTAGCGCGGCGATTGATTTGTGCCATGTGGCGGACGGCTGTGTTGATTTGTATTGGGAATTTTACATCAAGCCGTGGGACTACGAAGCAGGGCGGCTGATCGTGCAGGAGGCCGGCGGGAAAGTGACAGGTTTCGACGGCCGTCCAATCGACGAAAAAGCCGGCCGCGTCTTCGCCTCCAACGGTTTGCTGCACAACGACATGCTGCGGGAATTTGCGGAGTATTTTGGCACTTGTTAGGAACCACGAATTAACACGAATGAACACGAATGCCTCGCCGCCGGGCCGTCAATCTACTAAAGAATTTGTTTTGATAAAATGAATTCTGAATGCTGAAAAAATCAACGGCTCCGGCGGCTCGGCGGTTCGAATGTCGCTTCGCGTGGGGAAATTGTAACTTGTTATGGATGTTTTTGAACTGACATCATCATTGCAAATTTTCTTGTCCGCTGATGCTCCGGAACCGTTGCAATTGGCGGTGCAGGATTTGATGCAAGATATTCAAAAAGCGACTGGCGGCGCGGTGACGCCGTCTGTCGTGCAGGAGAGGCCATCGTATGACGGAATTGTCGTGCGGATTCTTCCTGAAGTTTTTCCAAATGAGGCAGTTGAGAACTATTGCCTGCATTCAGACGCGGACAATATGCTGTTCATCGACGGTTCGGATATGCGCGGTTGCATCTACGGGATTTATGCATTCAGCGCGGATTTCCTGCATGTCGATCCATGCTATCTTTGGACGCAGATACCCGTCAGACGGCTTGAATCTTTCCGTTGGGAAAATATCGAACGGCAGGCGGGCAATCCTGCCATCCGTTATCGTGGTGTGTTCATCAATGACGAAGACCTCTTGACGGGATGGGAGATCGGCGGTCCGCGGCATACCGAATACAAATATTACCACACGGTAATTTCACGGAATACGGCGCGGCGCGTGGCGGAGACGCTGATCCGCATGGGATACAATCTGGCGATTCCCGCCAGCTTCGTCGATATCCGCAATCCGGAGGAGGAGATGTTGCTGGAGGAATTTTCACGGCGCGGTTTTATTCTGACCATGCACCATGTGGAGCCGCTTGGCGTCAGCGCATTCGGTTTCGACAACTATTGGCGTGCCAAAGGATTGCAAAAGGAATTCTCATACTTTTCCGATCCAGATGCGTTGCGGGAAGTATGGAGTGATTCCATACGCCGTTGGTCAAAATATCCGGAAGTAATCTGGCAGTTAGGCTTGCGCGGACGTGGCGACCGACCATTCTGGGAGGCGGGAAAAGCGCCTGATATCGACGAAGAACGTGCGGCTGTGATTGCCAATGCCATCCATGAGCAGAAGGAACTGGTCTTGCGGTTGACAAACAATCAAAATGCCGTGTTTTCAACGACGTTATGGGGGGAAGGCTCCATCTTCAACCGACGTGGCCTATTGAAGATTTCGCCTGACATCATCACGGTTTTTTCGGATAATTGCGCAGGATGGCGCCTGCAGGATGATTTCTTCGAGGCGCCAAACAACCCATCTGCGAACTATGGCGTTTATTGCCATCATGCGATTATCTGCGGGACGCATTTGGCGCAGGCCATTGGTGTGCGAGATTTTCACAATGTATTATGCAACGCAATGTCACAACGTAGGTTGTGCTATGCCATCTTCAATTCTTCCAATGTACGCGAATTCATCTACGGGATGAATGGAACGGCAAAAATTACAACGAATCCATCAGATTTTTCTCCGGAAAACTATCTGCATGAATGGGTTGAGAGACATTTTTCAGCCTGCCATGAGCAGATTTGCCAATGCTATCGCGATTATTTCGGAGCCTTTGAAAAGAATGCACGTAGTGTGGCGATTTGCAACGATGGTCTGATGATCCATCGTTGCAATCAATCGCTTCAGAAAATCATCAAAGGCGACAGAGGCGAAGCGGTCAAGACGGCAAAAACGAATATGTTTTTCGAATCGCTGTCGGATATGTTTCCCGATGTCAGTGATATGCAGGAACATCTCCAACGGCTTGAACGGCAGGAAAGGCGGATGATGAATGTCCAACGTCGTGCAATGGCGTTGCAATCATCTCTACCACAGGAGAAAGCGAGTTTTCTGTATGCTCAATTGATTTATCCGTCTGGATTGTACCGTTATTTTTGTTACTGCGAACATGAATGCCAATTGGCGTTATGTGCCTTCCAGAAGGGTGACGATGAAACCATGAAATCACATCTTGCCGAGGCGTGTCATGCATTGAAGGAATATGAATCTCTCATACCAGCCTATCTGACTGGACAATATGTCCATTGGTATGACGGATGCCAAAAGGTGGATTACCGGACAGTCATGGAAAAGTTGGAAAAACTTCTTAGAAGTATTTGAAAGAAGAGTTGTTGCAAAACTTCATGTCTCTCGTCTTGACGTTAGACGAGAGGCATGAGACGTGGCCAAAATCTATTGTTCAAGCAGCCAGTCGATGGCGGCGGCGAACATTTTTTTGCCTTCGTGGGCGACTTCGGGAACGCGGAGAAGCTCCCAATTGCAGACAAAACCACGGGAGGCGGCGTATTCGTGGGCGCGTTTCCAGTAGGTCATGCCGCGGTCGAAACGGCAGTCGCCCTGCGCGCACATGCCGGGCAGATTCATGAACGTCGTGCCGCCTGAGCCGGTTGCGTATGTTTCCTTCAGGCTCTTGATGTCCGCTTCGCCGAGTTCGACGAGCATCTTGCGTGCGAAGAATGACTTAAGATGTTTGTCATCTGCGAGCGGCGTGTCTTTGACCGTCGCGGGCCAGCCGTAAACATTGCCTGTGTCGTCGATTTTGCCGTCGGCGACAGGGAAGGTCCACGAGCCTGGATTGGCGGCGACACCGCGGGAGACGCGGGCATCCGGCATGGCATTGAGGAAGCGGTGGACGAACTGTCCGCCGGCGGAATGGCCGAAAATCTTGTAGGTTTCGCATTTGGAGGCGAGCATGCCTTTCACGCGATCGAAGAGCTGCTCGATGTTGTTGTAAATCCAAAACTCTTCGGCGACAGGCACATATGAATCCATGGAGGCGGAGATGGTGCCGAGCTGATAGAATTCGCTGGGGAATTCGTCACGCGGGAATGCGGGGGCGACGATGACATGGTGGTGCTCTTCCGCGAATGCACTGAGCCATTCCGCGCCATTGCCCTTGTCTTTATTGCCGCCGCCTAAACCATGGACGTAGAAGAGGATAGGCAGTTCATTCGTCTGGCCTTTGGGCAGATAGCAATAGACGCGGATGCTGATATCGCCATTCGGCGTGTGGCAGAGGTGCGGGAAAACGTTCCATTCGGCTTTCATGTGATGTCCTTTTTCTGGTGTGCCGGCGGCGTCCCCGCCGTCGATTTTGGTGTGTCGGCGGCGTCTTGCCGTCGTATCGCATAAATCACTCTGTCTCGAGTTGTTTTTTAGCTTAAATATGATATAATGTAACAGGCAGTTTTCAAATTGAACCAATCAATATTTTTATAAAAACATGACGATTTTCGAACCGAAGACATTATTCGGAACTGTGGCGGCGATTCCCGCGAAGGCGGAGGCGCATCGTGCGCTGATTGCGGCGGCGTTGGCGGACAGGCCGACGCTTGTGCGGAATCTCTCCAATTTGTCCAACGACATCCGTGCGACGTTGGAGGCGTTGTGCGCTTTAGGCGCGTCATTTGAGACGAAGGGTGACACCATCCTGATGAATCCGATTCGCGATGTACCGCAGACGGCGACGGTTGATTGTGGCGAAAGCGGTTCGACGCTTCGTTTCCTAGTTCCTGTCATTTCGGCAATTGTGAAAGGAAATAGTACTGTCCATGTGACGGGCGGCGGGCGGTTGCCCGAACGCCCTATGGAGGATTTGCTGCGCGTCCTGCGTGCGCATGGTGCCGTGATTGACGGTGACAGAGTGCCGTTTAGCATCACAGGTGAGCTGGCGGCAGGAACTTATGAACTTCCGGGCAACGTCAGTTCGCAATATGTGACAGGGCTGATGTTCGCATTGCCGTTGTTGCATGGCGACAGCGAAATCCGCCTGACGACGCCGCTGGAATCGACGGGATACGTCGAAATGACGAAACGGACACTGTCGATGTTCGGTGTTCAGGCGGAAGGAGTTGTGAAGGGTGATCAAGTTTACCGTTCGCCTTGTGAAATAACAGTCGGCGGCGATTGGTCCAACGCGGCTATGTGGTTGGCGGCTGGCGCTTTGGGCGGGCCTGTGACGGTGACTGGTTTGGATTTGGAAAGTGCGCAGGGAGACAAGGCGATTCTGGACATTCTGCGGCGATTCGGAGCGACTGTGGAAGTTCATCAAAATGATGTAACCGTTTCCGGTGGAAGGTTGAAGGCGATTGAATTAGACATGCGGGACATTCCGGATTTATTGCCTGTGTTGTCCATTGTCGCGGCGGCGGCGGAAGGCGAGACACGTTTCGTAAATGCAGGCCGTCTGCGGCTGAAGGAAAGCGACCGTCTGGCAACGGTCGCGGCATTGTTGACCGCATTGGGCGGCAAAGTGGAAGACGGGCCGGACTGGCTGGCTGTGAAGGGCGGAAGTCGTTTGAGGGGAGGCTGTTGCGAAGTGGCGAACGACCATCGTCTTGTCATGGCGGCCGTATTGGCGTCCGCCATTTCCGAAACGTCTGTGGAATTTGAGGGATTCCAGGCCATCAACAAGTCGTATCCAACGTTCATGGAAGATTATAGAAAATTGGAGAAGTAACATGTCATCGATGTGGGGCAACGTTGTTCGTATTCAGATATTCGGCGAGTCACATGGCGGTGGCATTGGCGTCGTCATGGACGGCATGCCATCTGGTGAAGCGATTGATTTAGATGAATTGCAGGCATTTATGGCGCGGCGGGCTCCTGGGCAGGGGGCGTATTCAACGGCGCGGAAAGAGGCGGACGCTCCGGAAATCTTGTCCGGCCTGTTAGACGGCCATACAACGGGAGCGCCGTTGGCGGCGTTGATTCGCAATGCCGACACGCGGAGCAAAGACTATTCCGCAATGCGGTGGCTGCCACGGCCCGGTCATGCGGATTATACGGCGGAAGTGCGCTACAATGGTGCGCAGGATACGCGCGGCGGTGGCCATTTTTCTGGCCGTTTGACGGCGCCGTTATGCGTGGCGGGCGGCATCGCGAAACAGATTTTGGCGCGGCGTGGGATTTTCGTGGGGGCGCATTTGCTGAGCGTCGGAAGTGTTTGGGAATGCGAATATAACCATGTTGGATTGACGGCTGATGAACTGCTGAAAGCAGGCAAAAGCTCGTTTCCTGTTTTGGATGAAGAAGCGGGACAGCGGATGCTGGAGGAAATCGAAACGGCGCGGACGATTGGCGATTCCGTTGGCGGACGGATCGAAGCGGCGGCGATTGGCGTTCCGGCCGGTTGGGGAGATCCGATGTTCGGTGGCGTGGAGAATCGCATCGCGTCGTTGATGTTCGGCATTCCCGCTATCCGCGGCATTGAATTTGGCTATGGCATGGGAGCCGCCGAATTGCGTGGTTCCGAACATAACGATGCATTCATAACGGACGAGAACGGAAATATTTGCACGAAGACCAACAACCACGGCGGCATTTTGGGCGGCATCACCAGCGGCATGCCAATTATTGTGAAAGTGGCGGTGAAACCGACTCCGTCCATCATGAAGGAGCAGGATACGGTGAACATGCAAACGCATGAGAATGCGAAACTTAGTGTGCCTGGCCGCCATGATCCGTGTATTGCGCCGCGGGCGGTTCCTGTTGTGGAAGCGGCCTTGGCGATCGCCCTGCTGGATTTGTGGATGGAATTTAAGTAGGCTAGTTTTTTCTAGAAGCTCTAGAAGTTCTAGAGGCTCTAGAGGCTCTAGAAGCTCTAGAAGCCTAGATTTTCATCAATTCTTCTGGTGAGGCGGTTCCCGTCGTCTTGAGCTTTTTGACGACAATGGAGGAGGCTTTGCAGGCAAAGGCGGCGGCTTCTTTCAATGGAACGCCTGTGGCAGTGGCGCAGGCGAAAGCGGAAAGGAACGTGTCGCCTGCGCCGCAAATGTCGATTTCGCCTGTGACGGCTATGGCCGGAACATGTTCCGCTGCAACACTATCTGGCGAAATGACGCATCCCGCTTCACCCGCCGTGATGACGGCGGGGCGGCGCGTTTTGGCAGACAATTGGCGGACAAGCGGCAGAAGTTCCGTCGGCGTCGTCACGTGTTCGGCGTTGAGGGCACGGCAGGCTTCGATGTCGTTCGGCTTCACGATGACATCTTCATAAAGTCCGATGCGATCGCGGCTATCGACGACGATCGTCAATCCCGCGCGTCCCAATTCGATGATTTTCTGGCGGACGGCGAGCGTGATGCAGCCGTGCGGCATTTGATCGCAGACGCAGAGGATGTCGATGTTTTTCGCGATGGTGTCCAATTGGCGAATTATGAACTGCTCCGCCTCTGCTGTAAGATCCTTGTAATTCGTGAAATCGAGACGCGGATCCTCATAGACGACATCGCTGATGCCGCGTCGTAACGGCTTGATGTAGGTATTTGTTTTCCGTTGATTGCTGATGAAAATGCCATCTGTGTTGGCTCCCGCCTCTTGAAGGAGGCGGGAGAGGACATCGCCGCGCCAGTCGTTTCCAAAATCGCCGATGCAGCAGACACTTGCGGGACGGAGGGCGCAGAGGTTGCAGACGACATTTCCCGCTCCGCCTGGGCTCATGCGTTCTTCCACGATTGGCAGCGGAAAATGCGGCGTTTCGCGGGAAAGTTCGCTCTTCGTCATGTCCGCAGTCCAATAAACATCAAGGCAGAAGTCGCCGATGACGGCGACTTTCACGGATTGGATCTTTTGCAGGATGTCTTTCATAACTTATTGGAAGTCATGCTTTTTTGACGCGGCGGAGTAGCGGTGACAACAGTTCCGTCAGTTCCGGGGCGCGGAAAATTCCGCATACGAGCAGATAAATGGCGCCGCCGACGCAACCTGAGGCGAGAAGAACGGTCAAATAACGTAGAAAATGGCGGAAGTTGGAAAGCTGCGGAGCGAGCCAACGGGCCGTTGCGGCGGCGGCCGCCGCCGCCAAAAAGGCGAAAATCGCGAGACGGATGGCGCTGAGAAGCGTTTTTCGCCAGTTCCAGTTGGGCAGCTTATGCGTGTCAATGGCGAGTAGCGTCAAGACGTTAACCCATGAGCAGACGGCGGTTGCGAGGGCGAGGCCGCCTTGGCGGAGGAAGGGGAACAATGACGGATTCAGGATGAGATTGAGGAGGATGCACCACAAAGAGACTTTGACAGGCGTCTTGGTGTCCTTACGGCCGTGATGCGTCGTGACGGCGACCTTCGCGCAGCAGAACGCGGGGAGGCCGGGCAGGAGGAAACGCATGGCCCAAAGGGTTTCCTTGACGGCGGTTTCGTTGAATGCATCACGTTGATAGAGAACGACGATGGCCTCTTCGGAGAGGACGGCCAGAAGCGTCATGCAGGGAAGCGTCATGAACAGGACTTGCCGCAGGGCGTAGTCCAGACAATCGGCCATTTCCTCCTCCTTGGCGTTGGACATTTTCGGCAGGCAGACCATGCCGATGGCGACGCCGAAGATGCCGATGGGCAGATAGACCAGATGCTGGCAATAGACGAGCGAGCCGACGGCGAACGCTCCAATATAGACAGCGATGGCCTTATCTACCAACGCGTTCAGCTGGAAGGCACCCGCTCCGATGAGGCCGGGCAGGATCCGTCCGCAAAGCGTCTTGACTTCCGTGTCCTGCCAAAGCATGACGCGTTGGCCGTCAACGGTGCGCCACAGCGGTTCGAAGCGGATGTTGAAGCCATTGTGGCGGCAGATGAAAAACAGGAGGGCCATCTGGACGATACCCGCGACGAAGACCATGATACAGAAGAACAGCAGGGAGGCGAAATCCTGTCGCGTGGAGTTTGAAAAGTAGAGAATGACGATGGATCCGATTTGGATCGCGTTGAACAGCACTGGGTTAAGGGATGGTGCCGCGAATCTGCCAAGGCAGTTGAGAATGGCTCCGAAGGACCCCGCCAGGCAGATGAAAATAGCGTATGGCAGCAGCAACGGGAGAATGCGGAATGTCAATGAGACATGCTGGTTGTCCTGTCCCATTTCCGGAAGATTCATGGAAACGATGGCGGAGACAGCCGCGCCAGCGATGACGATGACGGCCAGAATGAGAGCTTGCAATGAAATCGTTTTGGAAGCCAGATCCTCCGCTTCCTTTTTCTGCCCGTCTTTCAGTTTGCCTGCGATCATCGGTACGAAGGCCGCGTTGAAGGCGCCTTCGCCGAAGAGCATGCGGAGCATGTTCGGGATGGCGAAAGCTGTGTTGAAAGCGGCCTGGGGGCCTTCGGTAGCGCCCCAGTACGAAGAACATGCGATATCGCGGGCCAGTCCGAAGACGCGGCTAGCGAAAATACTGATCATGTTAACCAGTACTTTAGACGACAATGATTTTGATTTGGACATGATGAGACTCCTCCTTCTCTTTTTGACGTTTTCTTTTGTTTTTCAGGGAATAAATTGGAAAATCCTTCCTGCCTTCCCTCTTAATATACTGTAAAGCTTGAAAAATGGTATTACATTATAGAAAAAGCGAGAAAACTTTTTTGATAAAAAATTCACGATGAAAAATCTACCGTTCTACATATTGGTTTCAGTGCTATTGTCGCTGATCTTGCATGCGTCGTTGCTGATCTGCTTGGAGCGGATGTCATTTCCTGCTCCTGCGTCCATGGTGTCGCCGCCCCACAAGCGGAACATCCTCCCCGTCAACGTGAGGGTACAGGAGTTCACGTTGGAGGAATTGACGAAGCGAGAGTCCGAGCAGGAGGTTGTCAAAGAGCTTCTGCGGGAGGAGGCTAATGAAGGGACCGTACAGGATTTGACGGACGAGGCGACTCGGGTGATGCGGGATGTCTTTCGCAATGAAGATCTTGTGAAGCCGCCGCCAGCTCCCGAACTGCGTTTCGAAGGCGTGAAGATCGAACGCGCCGTGTTGCAGCCGAAATTACCGCAAACGCTTCCTGCCAAAGTGATTGCGACTGCGCCTCGGCCGAAGGTCGTGGAAATCAAGATGAGCGAACTGCCGTTGGATCGGCAGGCCATCCAGCGGACAACGGTTCCGCAGATGGAACGCGTCGATGTCCCGAACACGAACGTGCCGAGCCTCCTGCCGCATGGCGAACTGACGGCGGATACGGGCGTGACGTACAGCACGGGGCTGAATCTTGGCGCGCGCCCTAAATTCGGTGTTCCCAAAGGGTTGGGAAAAGGCGCCGGCCTGGATGTGCCGATGACGCCGGACATGGATCCGTTGAACGGCTTGACACCGTTGCCCACTGGTACCTCGCTTCCTGCGCTCACCGACACGCTCGGCAAATTGACGGACGATACGGCGACTCTTCCAAAAGTCGTTGCATTGGATGAGTTTGTGAACGTCGATGTAAAAGTCTTCCGCGATCGCAAAGGACAGGGCTATTTCAAAGTGTCCATCAAGGCGAACGAACTGAGCGACAGCATGGGAGACATTCCGAAAGATACGCTTCTCATCATCGACCATTCTGCAAGTATTTCGCCGACGAAACTGTCGCAGTTCAAGGCAGGCGCGATTGAATCGTTGAGTTATTTGAATCCGAACGACCGTTTCAACGTGGTCTCCTTCACGAGCAAAGCCCAGGCGTTGTATCCGAATCTTGTCGCGGCGACGGAGCAGAACCGCGAGCGGGCGTCGCTGTACATCCAGCGGCTTGTTCGTGGCGGCCAGACGGATGTGTTCGGCGGCATCGGTCCGTTCGTCCGGAAGGGCAACGGCAATCTGGACCGCCCGATGAATATCTTCGTGCTGACGGACGGCCAGTCCACCATCGACATCCATCAGATGGGCGACCGCACGATCCACAACCATGAAACGGACGAATTCCAGCGGGCAATGGTCGGCGTAAATCCCGGAAATGTATCGATTTACCCATTTAGCGCAGGCAAAAACGCGAATCGCGCGCTGTTGGATTTCATGGGCTATCTGAACCGCGGCCACAACTACCATGTCGATGACTTGAAGGATTTCCGCTCCCATCTGGTGAACTACATCAGCAGCTATTCGAACTTGATTGTGCGTGACATGCGCTACTTGGCGGAAGGCAAGGTAAGCAAGAACATCTATCCGCGCCATCTGCCGCATCTGTACCGCCATGAAACGCTTGCGATCTATGGTCGTTTCGATCCGGACGATACCGAACTTGTACTGACGCTTTCGGGCTACGACGCGAAAAACCAGCATCGCGACCTGGTGTTCCGCCGTCGCTACGACGAATGCGGCGAAGGTCCCGAGCTGATGAAACAGCATTGGGCGGCGCAGAAAATCATGCACACGCGTGCGGAAATCACGCTTTGCACGGATCCGAAGCGCCGCCAGGCGTTGGATCGCGAATGCCGCCATTTGGCGAACGACTACGGCATCATGATCAACTATTGACGATGGGTGGCGCGTGCGTCCCGCCTGCGCCTAATGACATTTTTGAAAAACTTCGCGTAGGTTCCTCTTCGCGGAAATATGATAACAAGACAGTAGAAATAAGAAGGTTACGATGGCAAAGAGACCGATTATCGTGGCGATGGATCTGGAAGGCGTTCTGGTTCCCGAAGTGTGGATTTCCGTTGCGGAGAAAACTGGCATTCCGGAATTGCGTCTGACGACTCGCGACATTTCGAATTATGACGTGCTGATGAAGCGCCGTCTGGAAATCTTGAAGCAGAACAACTTGAAATTGCGTGACATACAGGAAGTCATCGACACGATGGATCCGCTGCCCGGCGCGGTGGAATACATGGCGTGGCTGCGCGAACGTTACCAGGCCGTGATTCTTTCCGACACGTTCTACGAATTTGCGTCGCCGTTCATGCGCAAGCTCGGCTGGCCGACGCTGTATTGCAATTCGCTCGTGACGGATGCGGAAAACAACGTCATCGACTACAAGATGCGCATTTCGGACGGCAAACGCCATGCCGTGTTGGCGTTCAAGCAGTTGAATTTTGACGTCGTGGCGATGGGCGATTCCTACAACGACACGTCGATGCTCGGCGAAGCGGGCGTGGGCATCCTGTTCCGTCCGTCTGAAAATGTGAAGCGTGAATTTCCGCAATTCCCTGTGGCGACGGAATATGAGACCGTGAAGAATATCATCACGGAATTCGCGGCGAAGTAAAACGGAAGTGGCGCGGGCGTTCCGCCTGCGTCTGTGAAACGAAAAATACAAATGGACAAAAAGATTCCTGACATACTGCCGAAACAGTCTTACTGGATGGATCAGCGGTTGCTGACCGTCCGCCACAACGAGTTCGCATGGCGTGCGACACCGCCGGACACGCTGGAGGAATGGGAGGAGCAGCGCGACTTTACGCGGAGCCAACTGGCGTTGGCGGCGGGATTGTCGCCGATGCCGGAAATGCCTGAGTTGAAGGCAGATGTATGGGATAACGCGAATTACTGGGGCGTTGTCATCAAGAAAGTTAGGATTGAGACGATGCCCGGCCTGGTCTGCACAGGCAATCTGTATCTGCCCGCGAAACTGAAAGGCACGGCTCCTGGCATTCTGTGTCCGCACGGCCATTGGCGTCAAGGGCGCGTAAACCATGAGGAACTTGGTTCTATCCCGTTGCGCTGCATCATGTTCGCGCGGTTGGGATTCGTTGTTTTTGCATATGATATGATCGGTTATTGCGACAATGGCCAGATCGTCCACCGCTGGCCGGCCGATTTGCAGCGCGAAGCGGCATTGTATGGCGTGAGCCCGTTTGGCTTGCAGACATGGAACTCGTTGCGCGCGTTGGACTTCCTGTGCGACTTGCCGGAAGTCGATGCGGAGCAGATCGGTTGTACGGGAGCGTCCGGCGGGGCGTCGCAGACATGGACGTTGGCGGCGTTGGACGAACGGATCAAAGTGTTGGCGCCCGTTTGCATGTTGTCGTCGCACTATCAAGGCGGTTGCATGTGCGAAGAAGGGCCGTTGATGCGGTTGAACGGCGTGACGTCGTTCGACGTATTGTCCGCCTGCGCGCCGCGGCCTGTCTTCCTGCCGTCCGTCACGCGTGACTGGACGGTGCTGAATCCAACGTATGAGTTCGAGGCGTTGAAGCGTGTCTATCAACTGTTTGACGCGGAGGATGCGATCGGCGGCTTCCATGCGGATGCGGAGCACAACTATTCGCAGGAGACGCGCGAGCATGTCTATCCGTGGTTTACGCATTGGCTGTTGAACCAGTCGTTGCGGGAGACGATTCCGGAGGACAAGATCCAGATGCCGCCGCTGTCGATGCTGTTGCATTCGGACAAGCCGTTCCAGGCGACGCTTGAGACAACGAAGCCCGCATTGGAAAAAGTGAAGGCGCATGTCTGCGAAGACGCGTTGCCGCAACTGATTGACGCGGAAATGTTTTCCGAATATCAGGCGGAGCGCATTCCGTTGCTGGGCGAAATCGTCAACAACGATTTGGAATTGGCGGACATCGCGATGCGTGTCACATTCCCGAAATGGAAAATCGACGGTGGCATGGCGCATGGTTGCCTGATTTCGCGTCGTGAAGAGGGTGATGTCATTCCCGCTGTTTGGGTTAAGCCAGACAGACCGTCGCAGAAAGGCGGCATCTGCCTGTTGGTTTCGGACAAAGGGAAGGCCGATTTCTTCGAAGGCGGCGATCGTCATGCTGTTCTGCAACTGCTCATGGAACGTGGTTGTGAAGCCTTGGCTATTGACATCATGGGCAGCGGCGAGACGGCTGAGCTACCAAGCAAATCGCCGCGCGACGAGAGCGATCCATTGTTCTTCGCGTTCAATCCGTCGCTGTTCTCCATGCGTGTGCAGGACATTCTGACATGTCTTGCGCTGTTGAAGGAGCAGGGCTGTGAACGGATCACGCTGGTCGGTATTGGTGAAGCGGCTCGTGCGGCGGCGGTTGCCGCCGCTTTGGCGGAGCCTCTGAAAGCCGTCGTGTTGAATCTGAACGGTGTGGAGGATACGCCAGAAGCGTGGTTGCAGCCGATGTCGTTCCAGCCGATGATTATGAAAATCGGCGGCATATGTGGCGCATTGTCGCTGATCGCGCCGCGCCGTCTGGTTCTGCATCGGCCGCCGAGAGCGATGGCACGCTATCTATCGTCGTTGTATGAACTTCTGAAGAAGCCCGCCGCGCTGATCGTCGATTCGGACAATTTCTTGAAAGATATAGAGAAAAATATTTAAAATAAAACACTTACGAGGTGACAACCATGGGTTCATGTGAAGTTGTTTCTGGACGCGGCGGATTGCCGATGGTCAAAATCGTGAATGACGCCGCGACGGCGGAGATTTCGCTGATGGGCGGCCATCTGATTTCGTATATTCCGAAAAAAGACAGCGAGATGATTTTCGTCAGTCCCGCAACCCGTTATCAGGAAGGCGGTCCGATCCGCGGCGGCGCGCCGATCTGCTGGCCGTGGTTCGGCAAGCATCCCGACGGCGGCGACAAGCCGATGCACGGTTTCGCCCGCCAGATGATGTGGGAATACGGCGGCGTGAAAAGCGCTTGCGCGAATTGCACGGCCGTGACGCTGATTTTGAAGAGCTCCGACGCGACGAAAGCCTTCTGGCCGTATGACTTCGAACTGGAACTGGAAGTGCTTGTGGCCGATAAATTGACGATGACGTTGAAGACGACGAATACGGACAGCCGCGCGTTCACGATTTCGCAGGCCATCCATACGTATTTCCTGATCAGCGATATCAGCGCCATCACGATTCTAGGCTTCGAAGATAAAGACTATTTCAATAAAGTCGGTGGCGCGAACGACTTGCGTCATAACGAAGGGATGATTAAAGTCACGGGAGAGATTGACGGCGTCTATAAACACGCCCCCGGCCCCTTCCAGATCATCGATCCGAAGGCGGGACGCACCATCCATGTCGCGACGGCCGGCAGTGATTCCGCTGTTTGCTGGAATCCGTGGATTGAGAAGTCGAAGACGCTTTCCGATTACACGCCAGATGCCTACAAGACAATGATTTGCGTGGAAACCTGCAACGCGTTGGAAGACGCCCGCACGATCCAGCCTGGCGAAAGCCATGCGATGACGGCAATTTATAGCATAGAGAAATAATTAGGATTGTTTACTGGAAGTACTGGATTTTCTGGATGCTCTGGAGATTGACTGATTCCAGAATATCCAGAATATCCAGAATATCCAGAACATAGCGTAAACAAAAACGGAGGAAACAACATGCATAGTTCCATTTCACAGCTTGTCTTGTCCAATCTCTCCATACAGGATTTCTTCAGCCAAGTGAAAGATGCTGGTTATGAAGCAGTTGAGTTGAGCCTTCAGCCGAAGAACCCTTCGTTCAACTACAACACGACGGATGCGGATCTGAAGACGTTCAAGGCGCTGTCCGATGAAAAGGGCCTGCCGATTGAATCCATCACCATCGCCAATTCGAAGGGCAATCTCGTTCTGGCTCCCGCCGATGCGAAAGAATGCATCGATGAAACGGCGTGGGCGTTGGAATGCGCGGCGAAACTCGGCGCGACGGCGGCGTTGCACACGCTGGGCCGTTTCACGCCTGAACTGTATTATGAAGACGCTTACAAAAACGCCGTCGCGAATCTGAAGACATTGGCGCCGTTGTGCGAAAAGCTGAACGTCGCATTATCCGTTGAGTTCGTGTGGAGCGGCTTCTTGTTCAGTCCGTTGGAAATGCGCAACTTCCTGAACGAAGTCGGCAGCAGCCATGTCGGTTTCTATTTTGATCCGGGCAACATGGCGGTCTTCCAATATCCGCAGCACTGGGTGCGCGCGTTGGGCAAGCTCGTGAAGCGTGTCCACATGAAAGACTGGAAAGGCGGTCCGTTGAACGGCCAGTGGACGCGGCTTGGCGAAGGCGCGTGCGATTTCAAGGCCATCATGTGCGAACTGAAGAAGGCCGGTTACGACGGCCCGCTGGTTTCGGAAGTTTCGCCGAGCCTTGCGTCGCTGAAGGATACCGCCGACGACATCAAGGCCATCATCGTGCGTTTTGCTTAATTCTAACAAAAGGCAACTCATGAAGATCCTGCCGCTTCTGCTTGGAATGTCCGCGATTCTTTCCGCCCAGACGTTGGTCGAAGTCCATAAGCTGGACTGCCTTACGTCTGCTCATCCGGAACGTTGGAGACGGCCTGTCGAATATGCCGAAGACCCTGTGAAGGGGGCCGTCGTCACGATGCGTTTCGCTCCGAACAGCACTCCGGGCGGTGTTGATTTGCTGCTTGGCGACTGGGCGCCGAAGTTCGACGAATGGGACGAATTGCGTTTCGACTACAAGTTGTCCAATCCAAAAGACTGGTTTGGCGTGAAAGTTTGCGACAAGCCGTTGGCGGAAGGCTGGCAGGCGACATGGCAGTTGAGCATCCTGCAGAATGCGGATACGGAATGGCAGAAGGGAAGTGTGGAGCTTCACAAGCCGATGTGGCGGTGGGGCGAGAAGCCGTCGGATGCGCGTTTTGTAACGTTCCGCATCAGCCATGACGACAAGAAGGAACCGCTTTTCTTGCAGATTGCGAATGTGGAACTTGTGAAGAAAATGATCCGTTGCGAATTGGTCGATGTAGGGGCTCCTGTGAAATGGAGCGGCAAGCGGGCAGGGAGCTTCTCTGTCAAATTGTTCAATCGTAACGACAAGCCTGTATTAGTCACAGTGAAGCCGAATGGCTCGGAAGGTGTTATCTTCAATGCTCTTATGCCTGAAGTGAGCGTACCTGCCAATGGCGAGGCGACGACGGAAGTTCCTTTCAGCGTGGGAACAGGTCTTCGCGAATTGGCCACGCTGTCATTGTCCGCCACCATATTTGCTACAGGGGAAAATGCTAAGCAATATGAAGTGGGAACTGTGCATATTGAAGATTGTGTGCCCATGACACCGCTGGAGTCGCCCTGCCTGTTGCTGACGAAGGCGATGATTCCCGAAATCCAGCGTCGCATTCGCGAGACTGACGCGGGAAAGGAATGGTGGGATGGCATCTTGAAAAAGGCCAATGACTGGCTGGCCATCACGCCGCAATTCCCGCCGCGTGGCGCCCAGTGGTGGCATTGGTACACATGCGAAAAATGCGGCGTGAGTTTGAAGACGGAAGGGCCGACAAAGCATGTCTGCCCTGTCTGCAAGAAGGTCTATTCAGGCTGGCCATACGATGATGTCGTGTTGGATCGCGACCATCATAATTTGGCGTATGCCGTACGTGATCTGGGCCTCGTCTATCAATTGACGAAAGATGCGCGATATGCGGCGAAGGCGCGTGAAATCCTCATGGGCTATGCGGAACGTTATCTGAACTATCCTCTGCATGACATCCATGGCAAACCGACGGCTGGCGGCGGTCATGTGACGCCGCAGACGTTGGATGAATCGACGTGGAGCATTCCGCTCGTGCAGGGCTTCGACTGCGTGAAAGAGCAGCTGTCCGCCGAAGACATCGCGTTCATTTCGGAGAAGATGCTGCTTCCATGCGCATACCATATTAAAAAACACCAGTGGGGCATCCACAACATCTGCTGCTGGCACAATTCCGCCTATGGCCTCGTCGGATTGACGTTGGGGAAGAGCGACTTGGTGTATGGCGCAATTTTCGGCCCGAAGGGATTTCTCGCGCAGGTTGAGAAAGGTGTCACGGATGACGGGCCATGGTATGAACGCGCATGGGGCTACCATTTCTACACGATGAGCGCGATGCGGCCGCTGGAAGAGGCGATTCAGAACACGAAAATTGTTGAACTGCCGAAACGCTACAAGCTCATGTACGATGCGCCGTTGAAGTTCCTGACGCCTACGTATCAACTGCCTGCGTTCCATGATTCAGCACGCGTCGGTTTCAATTTCGCAGGATTTTCCAGTTGGTACGAAGGGGCGTATGCCGCTTGGCGTGATCCCATCCATGGTGAAATCGTGAAGGCCGGTAAACGCAATTCGTTGGAAGCCACGTTATTCGGCGTGGCGGACATCCAGACAAGCGGTTCAACGTTCAAGTCGGAGGATTACCGCGATGCGGGCGTCGCCGTTTTGCGGACGCAGTCGCCGAAACTTAACGCTACGTTGATTCCGTCGAATTTCATCGCGTTGGACTATGGCGAACATGGCGGCGGCCATGGCCATCCCGATAAATTGAATTATGTGCTATATGCTCATAATCAATTGATTGCGGAAGATCCTGGTTGCATCGCCTACGGCAATCCTGCGCATGGAGGCTGGTATCGCCAGACGGTGAGCCACAACACGCTGGTCGTTGACGGCAAGAGCCAGGCCGCCGCGACGGGAAGCTGTTTGGCGTTTGCCGCGATGCCGGAAGCGGCGCTGTGTGTCGCTGACGCAGGGCCGATCTACAAAGGCGTGAAGGCGTATCGCGCCGTCGCGATGATCGGAGACAATGTCTTCGACATGCTGTGGGCGGATTCGGATGCTGAGCATCAATATGAATACACGTTCCATGCGCGCGGGACGCTTGCCGCCGCGCAGGAAGGCGCGGCGACCGAGGAGCCGCAAGGCGACGGATACAAGTGGGCAAAAGAATGGAAGCTGCTGGAAGCGGCTCCGATTCAAGACTTTGTGTGGACGCAGGAAAAAGTGAAACTGGCGTTGTCGTTGAAACAGTTGCCGGAAGGCGAAACGCGTACAGCCGTCGGCATGGGCAATCCCGCGACGGTGAAGCCGCCGTTCGTGCTGTCGCGAATCAATGGCAAATCTGCGTTGTTCGGCGGCGCGTTCCAAGTTGGAACGCCGACGGATAATCTGAAGCCTGCGGATGTGACGTTGACGCGCAATGGAGCCGTCGTCGAAATGAAGGCCGTTTTCACGGATGGCCAGACGTATGTCTTTGCCGTCGATACAGAAGCGAAGAGTGGCAAGGCGCGACTGATGCGCGGGAAAGAAGGAAAACTGGAAGCCGTGTTGCTTTCAGAGTGAGGATTGGATTTATGGTTTACAGTCGGAAAATGTTGCAGAACGACGAACGTCGTGAGCAGATCGCAAAAGAATTGGAAGGCGTCACGTGGCAGATGAAAATCCGTTCGGTCGCGGACACCTATGTGTTTTTCGAGCATCCGGATTTCAGGGATCATGTGTTCTGCTCCGCCAGTATCATTCCGTCGCGTCCGCTGACTGTTGGCGAGATGATGAATGTGGAGGTCGAGCTTGCGTACGACCATGCTCGGGCCAGCTGGGGATATGTTGCGAAATCCGCGATGCGTCCGCAGGACAATCTGAACATCTATCGCTACAAGACTGATTTTGAGAATCTTGCGAGTGTTGTCCGCCGTCTTGTTTCAAAAGCGAAAACGATGAGCAATGAGGCGGAATGGAAGAAGAAACTGCCTGCCGGATGGGATTGGACGTTGGAGTTCACGCAGGATCATGAGGAGGAGCTGAACTGGGTCAGCAACATGATGGAGCAGTGCGGGGCGCTCGTCCGCCTGCATGGCGCGCCGAAAATGCGCACGGTGGACGGGATTTTCGAAGTGCTCGACCGCTATCCGCGCGAACTACAGGCGCTGACATACCATTTCAAAAAGGCTCTTGACAAGGCCGACCCGCCGGTCGGCCATCATGCGCCGCGCCGCGATTAATCAAAATCAGGCTTCTGGATGTCATCATGCTCAGCCGCAGGGAAGTCGCCGATCAGATTGGCGATGAGTGCCATGGCATCCTGGTAGTCGTAGATTGCGGACACCGCCTTGGCTTTTGCATCCGAGAGAGCTACCTGTGCGTCCGTCCGCTCCAGGGAGGAGGCTTTGCCGACATTGTATTGTTCATTGACGATGTCGAAGTATTCCTGTGCTTGGCTTTCCGTCAATTGCGCGACCTGCAGCTGCTTCTGCGCGAGCTCGGCGTTCAGAATCGCCGTGCTGAGTTTTTTGTACAGTTCCTGTTCATAGGCGACAATCGATGCGCGAGAGTTCTTAAGTTGCAAGACCGCTAGTTTGATGGCGTTTTCCTTTTTGCCACCCGTGAACAGCGTGCCGGAAAGAGCGGCGGCGCCAGAGGCGTTCCAAAGCAACGGAAGCGTGGGATCATGACCGGACAGGACGGCGCCAAGGTTGAGGTTGAGCGACGGATAGAGGTCTTTGATGGATTTTTCAACGTTGAGGATGGCAGCCTTTTCCGCTATGAGAAGAGCCGCGAGGCCAGGCTCGGAAAGACGGGCCATATTCATAAGTTTCTCAAGATCAAGTTCGTATTCATGGAGCTTGACGGTGGAGATGGAGAAGGATGTGCTTTCCGCGAGACCGATGGCGCTGACGAGATTCGTCCAGCCGATGGACACGTTGTTCGCCGTGCTGTTGGCCTTCAGAACGGCATTGTTGTAGTCAACCTTCGCTTTCGTCAAATCGAACGGCGTGCCGGAACCGACGTCGTTCTTGATTTGGACATGGTCCAGATGCTCTTTATACTGCGCGACGGTTTCTTTCGCTACTTTATCCAGTTCGACAGCGCGGAGCAGGGCGAAATAGGCGGTGCGAACGGCGAAGATGACGCCGTTTTCGACGCTGCGGAGGTTCTGGACGGCTTCCTTGTACTCCTCCAGCGACTGCTTGACGGCGGCGTTCGTCTTGCCGAAGTCAAAAATCATCAGATCGAGATTGAGCGCGCCGCTGTATGTGCCGACGGTGTCGTAGTCGTAGTTGTGCTTATTCGTATTCTGCGTGGTACGTGAATGGCCCGCGCTTGCGGAGATCATGGGCAGGAAGTCCGCCTTTTTGATTTTGATGGCGAGATAGGCCATATTTACACCATTGACGGCTTTTCGAACGGCGGGGTTGGCCTGCAGGGCGATCTGCTCCAGTTCCGCGAGATCGGCGGCTTTGTCCATTGTGAGGCCGAGTTCGGCAGCGGTTGGCGTGCGTTCACCGAAAGGACGATCTTCGCCTCTCTGGACTTTTCTGGCCTCGCGCACGGTCGCGCATCCCGTCAGCACGACGATCGGCAGGATGATGAAGAACCGTTTGAAAATCATGGTCAACTCGCTTGATTTATCTGAAAGAATATTTAAACCGTCAGTTTAGGTCAATTATGACAACTACTTATTAAAAATATAATGATATTGTGTGAAAAATCAAACGGATTTTTTTCAGAATATGCCAGCTTTTTTCATATTTTGGCAATAAAGGAAGTTCGGTGAAAATGGCAAAAACAAAGGCGCCGTCTGGAGGGCGGCGCCTTGCGGATGCTGGTTTGTTTGGATTAGCGATGCGGCTGCGGGACGACAATCACCGGAGCGGGCTTGCCCGGACGCGGCGGCAATGGGCGCTGCGGCTGTGGAGCGGGACGCGGCGTCGCAGGACGGGTGATGACAGGCGGGTTGTCGTGATGATGATGGTGATGATGATGGCAGCCTACGGTGGTGAGAGCCAGGGCGCCGACAATCAGCAGGGCGAAGAATTTACGCATGGTCATGTCTCCTTTTGTTGTGGGGGAATGATAACGGTTGGATTCGTTTTTGTGTTTTTTCGTTGTCTTTACCCACTAATATAATTGGCGAACGAGATTTTCTAATCTATTTTATAAAAAAAAATCATTATTGTGCGAAAAATGGCGCAAATGGGACTGAAGGGACGAATGGGACTGAAACGACAGTCGCATTTTAGTCAAGAGCATACCGATGAAAAACGTATATGTCGTGATTCCAAGCTACAATGAAGGCGAGACGCTACGCCGGACCGTCGAGTCGCTGTTGCCGTGCGGCTACGAAATCGTCGTTGTCGACGACGGTTCGCGTGAAGATCCACGCGACATGCTGGCGGATTTGCCGATTCATTACTTGCGTCATCCCATCAATTTAGGGCAAGGCGCGGCTTTGCAGACCGGCATGGACTACGCCAAGGCGCAAGGCGCGGAGGCGGTCATCCATTTCGATGCGGATGGACAGCATGACAAAAACGACATCCCGCAGTTTCTGACGACGTTGGAAGCGGGGGCGGACGTAGTCATCGGCTCCCGTTTCCTGCGGGAATCGGATTTGGCGCAAGTTCCTAAGGGAAAGCGACTTGTATTGCGTTGCGCACGCGTTGTGAACGGCATCTTTACGGGCATGTGGCTGACGGACGCCCACAACGGCTTCCGCGCTCTTGGTCGTAAAGCGTTGGAGGCGATTGATTTGACGGAAAACCGCATGGCGCATGCCACGGAAATCATGAGCCAGATCCGCGCGGCGAAACTGACGGTGAAGGAAGTTCCCGTCACGATTCGATATACGGACTATTCGCAGGCAAAAGGCCAGAAATGGACCAATTCGCTGAATATTCTGATTGATCTGATTCTTAATAAAATCATGTAAGGGATTGTAAAATAATGAGTTGGATTCAAGTTATCTTGATTGCCGGGCTGTTGGTCGCAGGACTTCTGGCCTGGCTTGTGCTACGGAATAAACTGTTTGGACGGCTGTTTTTCATCGTGCAGTTCGTCATGGGCGTCGTGTTCGTCCTCTGGCCTGATTTGACGACACAGCTCGCGAATCTCATCGGAATTGGTCGTGGTACGGACTTTCTGCTCTATCTGCTGATTCTCTTCGTTTATTTCAGCGGGATGTGCATTCTGGCGAAATTCCGGCAGATTGAACGGCGGCAGACGCTGCTGATTCGCCAACTGGCCCTTCGGGGCGCCGTGAAATTGGGCGGGGCGAAAAACGTATCATTATGAAAATCAGCCTGATAACGATATGCTGGAATTCTGAGCGGACGTTGTCGCGTTCGCTCAAATCTGTTTTGGAGCAGACACGACGGCCTGATGAATATGTGTTTGTCGATGGCGGTTCCACAGACCGCACGCTGGAGATTCTGGAGGAGTTCAAATCGAAGGCGGAACATTCCGGCATGGCGGTGCGAATTCTTCCGCAAGAGCGCCATGAAAACGCGGCAGGAATTCCAGATGCTTGGAATCAAGGGATTTCCGACGTGACGGGCGATGTTATCGGCATGCTGAATAGCGACGACTGGTATGAACCGACAGCGTTGGAGAGCGTGGAAAACGTTTTGGATGAGCATCCGAAATGTGATGCCGTGTCTTGTCCCACGCGGTTTGTGAACGAATATGGCCGTGAGGAGAAAGTGTTTTATCCCAAATGCTTATGCGTTTTCCTGCCGTTTATGATGCCGTTGCCGCATCCGGGGCTTTTTGTGAAACGGACGACATATGACGCCATCGGTAAATATGATGTCGAATACAAAATTTCCGCCGATTATGACTGGGTATGGCGTTTTTACAGGTCCGGTCTGAAAATGGCGTATGTGAAAGATCCGCAAGTGAATATGGAACTTGGCGGGTTGGCGAACAGCAATCGCGATCTGGCCCGTAACGAGACACTGAAAATTGCGTCACGCCATGGCGCCAAGCGTCTGGCCCGCGTGGCATGGCTGTTGCGCAAGATCACGGGGCGATGACTTTTTGCGCAAGACGGAGCTTGCGCATCTTTATGGGGAGCTTGCGCATCTTTATTAGGGAGCTTGCGCATCTTTATGGGGAGCTTGCGCACTTTATGGGAAGCTTGCGCATCTTTATGGGGAGCTTGCGCTTCTTTATGGGGAGCTCGCGCATCTTTATGGCAGGCTTAGCGGGCGGTTTTCAAGAGAAGCAGGCTGTCGCGTGTGTTGTCGAAACTGGCAGGCGGAATGAAGCGATGCGTCGTTTCAGTGGCCGCAAGTTGTTCCGTGGCGGTGATTTGGCCCGTCCGGGGATTGATGAACATGGCTTCTGCGGGATATTTTGACAAAATGGCGAGATTGATGTCAACTGTCTGCGAATCAGGAAGATAGATGAGCGCCCATAGGCCTTCTGCGTCACGGCAGGCGACGGCGGGAAGAATCGATTTATCCTGCGTGTTTAGAAAACTGTCGGCAGGTTCGCGTAATATTGTCGGTAATTCTTCCAGCAGTTTTTTTGCGATGGCAAGTTGCTTGACTCCAGGAAGTTCCAATGCCTTACGCCATGTCATGCGCGGCTGGTTGATGGGCGGATTCAGCAGTGGATTGCAGAACTGCCAGATGGGATGTGCGCCGTAGGTGTACCCCGCCGCTCCTGAACAGATTGTGTAATAGAGATCACGACGGACGTCCGATTCGTCCAGCCAGCCTTCATAACCGCCTTGGAAGTTGTTCGGATGTGCTTCGTAGGCGGGTTCGCCGTTGATGAAGGGGCGCGGCGATGTGAGCGACCAGTCGTTGCGGAGGAGTTTCAAGGCCTGCGGGCCGTGGCTGTGGCCGGACTGGATCATGTGGATATCCAGAACGTTACTATCTGCGAACCAAATGCTTGAGGATTGTCCTCCTGTCGGATGGAAGGTGATGAGATGGCTTCCTCCATCGCCTTCGCGGAGGCCTTCGGCGAAGGCTTCCGTGATTTGGCGGTGGAGATCGTTTTCGATGGGACGGTCGCCGCCGAGAATCCAGATGATGGCATTGTCGCGATAGCGATTGGCGAGCCATTTCGCATAGGCGCGGGCGTTTTCCGGCGTGAAGATTTCCGGTCCTGCGCCCCACTTTTTGTTCCATTTGTCGCCCCATGTCGGCAGAAGGCCGATATAGAGGCCGAGTTCGTTGGCGCGTTTGACGACGGCATCGACATGCTGCCAATAGGGTTCGTTCGGACGTGTCGGATCGTTGTCCGCCAACGGCTTATGACCATTGCGGTCGGGCTGGTTCAAGCCATCGCATTCCGCCAATGCGACGGCTTGGATGACGTTGAAGCCTTTGGCCGCGCGGTTCTGTAGATAGGTATCGGCCTCTTCGAACGTGAGGCGGTGGAACAGTTCCCATGCCGTGTCCGCCAGATAAAAGAACGGCTTGCCGTCCGCCGTCACGATGGCTCGGCGATTGTCTGATATTTTTAGTTTTGGAAGCATAATTTATTGCTATTTTTTTATTATTTTAAAAACTCAGAACACACAATAGCTCGCCGCCGAGACCGTGCATTTGCCATAGGCCATAAGCCATAGGCCATAAGCCATAGGCCATAAGCCATAAGCCATAAGCCATAAGGTAAAGCCTTGCAAGGCTTTACTTTATGTTATAGGAGCGGGAGAAGAAGAAGGGGATGATTTCGTTGTTTTTGTCGAAGAAAGCGTATCTGAATTCGTAAATTCCTTTGGGCAAACTGATTGGCTCTTTGTAGGCGGCAGAGGAGGGCGTCGGGTTCGAGGCGTCCAACGTGTAACGGATGGTCAGGCCGGAGGTGTTGTCAATGGAGAGTTTCGTGCCCTGCGGATAGGTCCCGCTGGCAGGTGTGACGGCGGCCAGCCACGCTGTCAGCGGCATGACGGATTCGAGGGCGATGTCGTCGAACAGCACATCAATGCGTTCGCCGCCGTTGCGCGAGTCGTAAGCGGCCATGATTTTTTCGATGGTCCAGCCGCAGGCGACGGTCTTGCCGAGATCAATGACGACTTCCGTCCATTCGCCGAGCTTGCCTTTGGCGTTTCCGATATGCTGTATCGTGCCGACACGGGAGCGGATTCCCATGTCCCGCAGGACTTTGCCGTTCGTGAAATGGATGTCGAGACCTGTATTCAAGCCTTTCTCGTTCAACGGCTTGGTCCAATAGCGGAAAATCGTGTCCGGCATGACGGTGAAGGGGCCGCGGAAGATTTCAAAATAGACATGGGAGTATGAGGCGTCATCGGATTTGCCCTGCAAACGCAATGCATGCTTGCCCGAATGCGCGTCGTCGCGATCGACGACGCGGCAGGAATAGTCGGAGAACTGTCGGATGCCGCCGCCGGTTTGCGCGACGGTGTCCTGAATGACCGGCGGATTGGATTCGTTTTCGAAATCGATGCGCCAGTTCGGGACAACAGCATCTTTCGCGATGGGCGGAAGCATGGGCTGTGAACTCGCAATCATCTTGACATCAGCGCCTTCCGGATAGTCGGCTACGATGGAATTGGCCGGCGTGGATGCGGCGATGCTTCGGACGTTTTGGGCGCCTTTGCCAACACTGATGTGCGGCGACAACGTAGCGTTCGTGAAATGCGTCGCGACGAGCTGGCATTCACCGCCTTTGACGATTATCGGCCCTGTAAGCGTGTTGAGCTGATCCAGAATGACGGTACCGCTTCCGAGGAGCTTGGCGGTGGGGGCGTCCCCACCCCACAATTGCGAGTTGGCAAACGTCACTTTCCCTTTGAACGGCGACCGTGTCACGATTCCCGCGACGACCTCCTTGCCCATCGGGACGAGCTGTGCGAGGGCAAAACGTAGTTCGCCGTCTTTCAGAAGGACACGATTGTCAACTGTATCGCATTCAAGCGCGACGGGATTCCAGACGGTATCCGCGCCATGCATGAGAATCTCGCCCGTGCATTTGCCTTTGAATGCGAGGCCGTCGCGGGCGGCGTAGAGGAAATTGCCGACCATTGTTTCGTTCAGGGCATCCTTCACGACGATGGCGTCGAGATTGGCTCGTTGGTAGTCGATGAAGGCGAAGAAGTCCGGCAGTTTGGTATGCGGCAGATAAGATGGAAGGCGATGGGTGTAGTGCGGGTTGAACTGGACATCGATAACCGTGCCCTTCATGGAGTTGCCGACTTGCAGGCCGCGCCGTATCATGCCACCGGAGAGATAGTTAATGTAATGGTTGTCAGAGGGATGCGTCAGGAAATCGACGCCTTGCCATGCGTTGCCGATGTTCGTGTTGACGAGCCAGCAGTCCGCTCCGAGGCTTCGGACGGTCCATGGATATGGCGTTGGTTCAGCTGTGCTCTGCTCTGGATACCAAAAACTTAGGCCATTCAGGCCGGATTTTGGTTGTAGCGACACGAACGGCGTTCCGTTTTCATCGCCTTTGCCCTGCAACGGCATGAGGACAGTGCCGCCGGAGACCGTGTGGTGCGGAACGCTGAAACAACCGCGCAGTTCAACGCCTGTCGGGACGGTGATGTTCGTCTTGAAGCGATATAGTCCGGCAGGTGCATAGACCGTCGCGCCGCCTAATTCAGCGGCGGCGTCCAAGGCCAGCTGGAAGGCGGGGCCGTTGTCTTCCAAATCCGGCGAAGCGCCGCAATCCGTTACGGGAACGAGATTTTTCGATTGGAAATATCGGAAATCACTTGTCCTCACAGGCTGCAGATTGTAGATTCGTGGCGGAAGGAAAGCCATATCCACATCCGACTGGATGAAATCAATGTCGGTGGCGTTGTTTTCGACTTTGCTCCATAGCGCCAATGAACCTCCGAGCAGATGGGCCAAACGGACTTTTTCTGCGAGTTTGATGTTGAACGGACTCATGTTTTTGGGATTGGCTTGCAGATCGATGTCGCAGTTGACGAACTGCAGACGGCCCGCGTCCGCCACGATGCCGTTGTTGGGGGCTTTGCCGAAATCGCAGGCGTCGAATGTCAGAATGCCGCTGCCATTTGCGCGGACAATCGCCTCGCCTCCAAGCGTGCGGAGCTTGCAGCGGTTGAACTGGGCGACCGTCTCAAAAAGTGGTGTCGTCAGGACGGCTTGTCTGGTTCCCATGAGCGAACATGAGTAGAGAGCGACGCCGATACCGTCCAACTCGTTGAGTTCCAAAGCGGTTTCGCAGAACATGATGGAGCAGAAGGCCATGACGGCGTTCGTCGAGCCTTTCTGCCCTTTGCGGAAGCGGACTCCGATTTTCATGCCCGATACATTGATGTTGCGGATATACTCCCAGTCGGAGCGGCCGATATCGATGCCGACAGAATCGATGCCGTCCAGATTGGGATTGGCGAGATTGGGAAGGTTCGGGTATTGGTATGCGGCGGATTTAGGAGATTCGATGATCACGCCGTCAAGCCGTCCGATATCGGTCGTGTAATCCATGAAGATACCAGTTTCGAAGGGGAAAATCTGCGTGTTTCGGATGGTGTGCAGCTCATTCCATTCAGGCCCGATATGGATTGCCTTCCAAGGATTTAGGAAGACACAATTGAAGAGGGTGAAGTTGTTGCCGCAGTTTTTGGCGGTGGCATAGATGGTCCATGGATAGGGGACGGGGGAGGACGGCGTCTGTTCGGGATACCAGAAGGCGATTTCGCGGAGCCCCGTGCCGCGTTCGACGCCGAAGGCGGGCTTGCCGTCCGGTTCGTTTTTGCCGCAGATGATGTCGAAGACAGTGCCGAGCTTTCGATTATTATTGTCATATTGCGGCATGAAATCGCCGCGCAGGACGACGCCTTCCTTCAAAATGATGGGCGATTCGATGCGGACATGGACGGCGGGAATGAAAATCGTGCCGCCGCCCGCCTTCGCGAGTTCGTCGATGGCGGCTTGCAGAGCAGTGGAGGCGTCCTGATCGGGCGTTGGCGGGGTGAAAACGCGATCGACGATGGGCACGTCACAGGTCGGAAACGTCGTCGGGGCGATTTGCGGGGCGGCGATGACGGCCGCGCTCAGAAGGAACATTGGCAGAAAATGTTTCATGATGGCATCTCCTGGAGGAATGTGAGTCAAAATGCATTGATAAATGGGAAAGATGTATTACATTATAGTATTAAAAGCTTTTTTCAATAAGCGGCCAATTCGGCCGCATAAAAAATCAACCAACAGGAGACAAAGATGGTCAACTACAAAGATCTGGGTCTTGTGAACACCCGCGCAATGTTCGCGAAAGCCGTCAAAGGCGGCTATGCCATTCCCGCTTACAACTTCAACAACATGGAACAGCTCCAGGCCATCATCCAGGCCTGCGTCGAGACCGAGTCCCCCCTGATTCTGCAGGTTTCCAAGGGCGCTCGTGAATACGCCAACCAGACGCTACTGCGCTACATGGCCCAGGGCGCGACGGAATATGCGAAAGAAATCCAGAAAGACGGCAAACTGATTCCGATTTGCCTGCATCTGGACCACGGCCCGGACTACGCGACCTGCAAGAGCTGCGTTGACTACGGCTTCTCCTCCGTCATGATCGACGGTTCCAAACTCCCGTTTGACGAAAACTGCGCCCAGACCGCGCAGGTCGTCGAATACGCCCACAAGTATGACGTGACGGTCGAAGGCGAACTCGGCATCCTCGCTGGTAAGGAAGATGATGTCGAAGCCGCGAAGCACATCTACACGCAGCCGGAAGAAGTCGAAGAGTTCGTGAAGCGCACTGGCGTTGACTCTCTGGCCATCGCCATCGGCACGTCCCACGGCGCCTACAAGTTCAAGCCCGGCGACGATCCGAAGATCCGTCTGGACATCCTCCACGAAATCGAAAAGCGCATCCCCGGCTTCCCGATCGTCCTCCACGGCTCCAGCTCCGTCCCGCAGGATCTCGTGAAGATCATCAACGAGAACGGCGGCAAACTGAAAGACGCCATTGGT
>JAFZIJ010000022.1 GCA_017554445.1 Victivallales bacterium | reverse complement strand
ATGACCGGTGGCCTTGGCGGGGCTTCAACACCCGTTCCCTTCCCGAACACGGCCGTTAAGGGCCCCCGCGGCGATGGTACTGCGCCCAGGAGCGCGGGAGAGCAGCGCGCCGCCGGTCTTTCCTTCCGGGCCCCCGGCCTCTGCTCAGAGGCCGGGGGCCTTTTTTTTCGCCCTGGGCGGAGCCGGGGCGTCTCCATGCCGCGCCTCTCCATGCTTTTTGCGCGGGGCGGAGCCCACGCGTCTTCATGCCGCGATTTTCATGATGTGAAAAATTATTATCATCTTGTCAGGTATAAAATGTTATGACTTTTTGTGATTCTTTATGATTTTATAAGAATCGTTAAAAAAAATAATTGCAACTTTTCGTTTTGTGTGTAATTTAATTGTAAATTAATTTTATGCATGTTGTGGGTGCATTGCATCATGATTAAACTAGAAAACACAAAAAGGAGTCTTTAATGACGAAGAACGAAAATGGCAAAGGCAAAGAAAGTGGCAAAGCGAATGGTAAAGAGAATGGCAAAGATAAAGTAAGTGCCAAAGTAAGTAGAAAGGGAAAAGGCCAGGAGAAGAAGACGCAAGACGTCGTGCAAGAGGAGAATGCCATTCATTTCGATTGTGAGTTTACAACGGAACTCAGGCTTTTGTTTAGGCATAAGCGTGAGAGTCTGGGACTGGCGTACAGCAGTTTGGCTCAGATATTCGATGTGAACTGGTCCACGGTGCGAAAGTGGGAAATTGGCAAGACTAGATACAGCAATATTCGTCTTCGTCCATTGATTGAAGACTTTTTAAACGGAAAACTGGATGATTTACTGTTGCGTAACAAAGAAGAAAAGATGTCTCGACATTCCATTGCCAAGCATATACCTCCCAGAATGTCCGGGGCACTTGAGAAGATAGAAAACACTTACAGACTTTGTCTCAATTATCCGGATCTATGCGAGCATCTCCGGAAAAGCCTTGACGCCTTGAGTGTCGCCATGCTGAAAAAACTTCTGGAGATTCATAAGAAATGAATAGTCGCTGGAGGACGAAAAAACGTAGCTTTCTGGAGAAACTGCATTTCGCATGGGGGAGGTCATGGATACATTGTTGCATGGGCAAGCAGTGAAAGAAGGTTCACCGCTTGTCCATGGTTTTCATGACGTTCTGAAAAACGAATCGTCTGGGTTATCTGAATGTGAAGATTGTTTTTATATTCCAATCCGTGAGGAAGGCAGCTCCAAATGAAAGCGTCAAATGGAACAATGATGTGTTCCATTTTGTTTCTTTTCCCCAGCCTTCGAATGTGCGAGTGCCGCCTTCGCGGATGATGCGATTCCATGACTGCGGATCCGTCAGGAGTTCGTAGAACAAATCGTCTTCGCCTTCACGAATAAGCGTGCAGAGCAATGGGAAAGTCGCAAACATGTTTGTAACGGTGAATCGTTTTGTCCGTACGATATTGAGAAATGCCGTCTTGAATTCCGGATCGTCCGGTTGAAGTTGGTAGAGATAGGCGAAGACATTGGCATGATAGCTGATATGGTTGCTTGACACGCTGTCTTTGAATAAATGTTTTTCCGGAACGTAGAAGGCTTTGATGAAGGCTTCCTGCAGAGGTTTGGTATCCGCATAGATGGGCTTGCCGATGAGCCGTGCGACTTCGTTCAGGCATTTGATGGCACCGATGTAATAGGCGTTGACGGCGTTATGCATGGTTGTGCAGACTTTTCCTTCGCGGATATCGACGTCGTATCCGTCGCGGAGATTGGCGGGCCATTCGACGACGCACCATTTGTCAAGATTGTTGAGCAGACCATTTTCCTGCGCATATTGTTCACGGTAGAAGTCGAGAATGTCCACAAAAGCGTCGTAGCGTTCACGAACAAAGTCATAGTTTTTCGTGAGATGGCAATATTCAAGCAGCATGGAATACATGATGAGCGGATATTCGGCGATTTCCTGCATCATGGAGCAATTTCCGCAAGTCATGAGGCCGCGGTTGATGAATTTCGTGCGGAGGAAATCATCGAAAAATTTTTCCATCAAGGCGTAGTCCTGCGTCAGAAGGCAGAATGTAAGGAGGCTGTAGCAACCGTCGCCGAGATAGTAACCTTTTTCGCGTTCCATGCAGTCCATGATGACTTCCTGTGTCCCATATTGCAGGGAACTGACGCAGAGGTCCCAAATTGGTTTGATGGCTGGATCATCGTATTTGCATTTCGCCTTGAGCTCAAATGGATAATGGCGGGCCGCAAGAACGATCGAGCCTTCGTCCAACTGGATGTCCGAATTTTCGGGCAGGACGATTTCCGCATAACGGAACGCCTTGTAGTCGAATTGGTTGAGAACATCATTCCCGCCGGAGAGAACGAAGTATTCGACATATGTGCAGTTGGCACGGAGCTTGTAGCGGAGCGAGCCGTCCATCTCCAATTCTTGTGCGAAACGCATGGTGATGACATCTCCGGCCTTTCCTTTCGCCTTGAAACGGAATCCACCTACATAGATGCCGCCGAAATCGATTTGGATGGATTGTCCATTTTTCTTGATGGATACAGGCCTGATGTCTTCGAAGGCAAGCTGTTTGGATGGTTGCGGGAAGAGTTGGTAGTCAGCGTTTTCGTTGATGACGGCCTGCTGCCAGTAGGAGTCGTCGAAATCAGGCTTTTCGAAGCCGACTTCGCGTGCTTCCGCATGGTATTTTTCAAGAAATTGCGTCTGATAACCGGCTGTTCCGCAGGCTTCGAAGGCGGAATGGATGGCACATTTGAATGATGTATCGGACGAGACGACGTTTTTGCCGTTGACGTTGAGGTCGAGAATCAATCCATGACGGTTGTCTCCAGAGACCCATACACGGTTGATAAGTCCTTGATAATAAGTATGAACAGCGATTGTGTTCTGTCCTTTTTTGAGATAATCCGAGACATTGATTTCGTTGTAGAAATAATGGAACGGATAGCCGGCGGCAGGGCCTTGGTTGACGAATTTTCCATTGATGTACAGCTTATAATAGTCGTCTGCGGATATGAAAATCGTGGCATTGTCCGTCGTGTCCAACGTAAAGGTTTTTCTGAAGAGGACATGCTGATTTCTGGCCTTTTGGTCTTCCGGTTTGAATTTCGCGGGTGCGAGCTGGCGATGGAAGACATCAAGCGGTTTGAGATTGGCCAGTGAACTGATGGTGATCCATTGTCCGTTGAAAGAATGCGATGTTTTGTTCTGCATAGTATTTTGTTGTGCGGGTTGTGCGTGGCTGAGAATCACCAAGCAGGTTAGGAGTTGACAGAGTCTTTTCATTCGTTTAGACCTTTGACCTTACCGTATGAAAAAAGATTGATTCATTAATATTGTAGAAGTGACGTGATTTTTCCAATAATCCAGCATGAGATTTTAAAAAAGTATGTAATGCTGATTGGGTTGATTAAGGCTGATTTTAGTGTAGATGATAGATTGTTAATTATTAATTCTATGTTATATTTGGAATATGTCATGGAATGTGTCTGTGCATGGTGAGAGAATAAGACATCGTAAATACAAAGGTGTAGACAAACATGCGCAAAGAAAGAAAAACTAGATGTTTTTTCACGCTGATAGAGCTGTTGGTGGTCATTGCGATCATATCGGTTCTGGCCGCGATGTTGCTTCCTGCCTTGAGCAAAGCCCGCGCGAAGGCGGAGATTGCCACTTGTTCGTCCAATCTGCGGCAGATTGGATTGGGGCTTGTGATGTATGCGTCTGATAATAAAGACCGTATTCCAAACATCAACGGTGAATACATGGAAGTCAGCATTCCCATCATCCGCATGTACGGTGGATTGCTGTTCGGTTTGGGAAAACTGGTTGACAGTTACGGTGTCACGCCGGAAATGTTCGGTTGCCCAATGAACGCCAGCCGCGATCCAGGCTATGTGGCGGCCGCATGGGAGGGGGCGGGAGCTGTCCAGACAGCCTATATCTATCGTGAGACAGATTGTGGTTTCTTACAAAGGATGAGTTCTCCCATGAACGCAGGCAAGGCGATGGCGATGGATTTCGCCTGTCTGGCGGGTAGTGGCACGCGTCTGGATCCGCATTTGTTCCAATCTGTAAATATCGTCTATTCAGACGGTCATGTGGAATTGCGCCGTAATGTCGAATCGCCTGGAGCATTGTATACGACATCCACGCCGTCCGCATCGGTGACGGTACCGCCATGCGACGAGATTTGGGAAAATGCAGACAAGCATTGAGCAAAAAGACATTGAGTATTCAGGAAAATTGTCATGGAAATAAAGATTGAGCATGTCAGCAAGAAGTTTGGTGATTTCACGGCGTTGGATGACATCTCGCTGACGATTGCGGATGGTGAACTTTTCTTTCTGCTTGGTCCTTCCGGTTGCGGCAAGACGACGTTGCTCCGTTGCCTGGGCGGTTTTGAACAGCCAACGACGGGACGAATTCTGCTTGGCGGCGAAGACGTAGCGGGCAAGCCTGCGAATCAGCGCAATACCGCGATGGTGTTCCAGGGCTATGCTTTATTTCCACATATGACGGTTTTCGAGAATGTTTCGTTCGGTCTGGAAATGAAAGGCGTTCCACCGGAAGAGCGTGAAAAACGCGTGAATGCCGCGTTGCGGAGCGTGCAGATCGAGCATCTTGGCGGACGGAAACCAAACGAACTGTCCGGCGGACAGCAACAGCGTGTCGCCTTGGCACGTACATTGGTCGTGGAGCCCGGTTGTCTGCTTTTGGACGAGCCACTGGCCAATCTGGATGCAAAGCTTCGCCGTGACATGCGTCAGGAAATCCGCCGTCTTTGCAAAGACAACAAACTGACGGGCGTCTATGTGACGCATGACCGTCAAGAGGCGTTGAGCATGGCGGATCGTGTCGCTATTTTGAAGGACGGCAAAATCCGCCAGATCGGCACGCCGTTGGAAATCTACCGCCGTCCGGCGGACGCGTTCATCGCGAATTTCATAGGTGAGACGAATTTCGTTCCGGGCAAGGTTGTTGCCGTTGAAAATGGCCAGACGGCGGTTGAGACTGCGTTTGGTGTCCTAAAGAGCGATACGGCAGGTGGATGGAAGGTCGGTGACGATGTGCAGCTTTCCATGCGGCCTGAGACGTTGAGCTTGAAGAACGGTGATGAATCATGCGCCAATGTCCTCAATGTGACGTTGAAGCAGACGACGTATCTTGGTGAAATAGCGGATCATATCGCTGTGGGAAAGGACGGAAGCGAGCTGAAATTCTATGAATTGAATCCAATCAGTGAAATGCAGAACGGCGCTGCCTGCGAACTGAAAGTCCGTCCGCAGGATGTGGTCGTTTTGCCACCCGGAAAAGAAGAATAGCGGAATCCAATTCGTTCCGTCCAAAGATATTATAAAGGAAAAGCTTTATGTCGAAGAAGAGTTTGAATCTGGATTATGCGGAAAAGCTTTTCAAGGAAAAGCTAGTTGATGCGGATCAACTGCCGATGTCGTTTGTCTATGACAACAAGGCATATAAAGGATTGGGCAAACTGACGAAATTGGATGACGGCGTTATGACGGACACGCCGAACGGGCTAGGCGCGACATTCCGCTACAGACTTGACGAGACGATGGTTGTGGCGCTACAACTTGCGTTCAACGCGGAGTTTGGCGAAATGGAATACACCGTCTGGTTTGAGAATACCGGTAAGACACCGAGCAAAGTTTTGCGTAATGTCTATGCGATTGATACGGAAGTGACTGGGGCGAATCCTGTTTTGCGCGGATGTCTTGGCGATCATGCGAATTTCTATGCGGCATATGAGTATGATTTGAGCAAAGGAACGCAATTTTTCCGCTCAGACGGTGGCCGCGCCACGCATGTCGTCTTCCCGTATTTTGATTTCGTGCATGGCGATGGCGGCACGCTGTTCGCTTTAGGCTGGGCTGGCACATGGAACGCGATGTTTTCGCCACAAGATGATTTTGTGACATTGAAAGTCCAGACTTGCAACGATTTCAACGCCGCCTTGCTACCAGGGGAGAAAGTTCGCACGGGACTGGTCGTCCTGCTGCCGTATAAAGGACGTAACGCGGACGACGCCACGAACTTGTGGCGTGAATGGTGGATGGCCTGCAACATGCCGCGCGCCAACGCGCAAGGCGATCCGATCCTGCCGTTTTCGACCAACTGCTGGGCGAGTGACACGGGGCTGCCGAATTCAGACGGAAGCATTTCCGAGCGGAGCTTTACATGGAAGCCCACGCTGGAAAAGATTCTCAAAGAAGACGTGAAGCCGACATTCCGTTGGTTTGACGCAGGATGGTATTTCGATCCGGAAGGCAATACCGTCGAAAGCAACTGGTGGGGGACGATCGGCTCATGGGAGCTGGATCGTGTCAAATGGCCAGGCAATAGCTTCCGTGAATCGAACGAAGCCTGCCACGCCGTTGGTATGAAAGTGTTGACATGGTTTGAGCCTGAACGGGTTACGAATGTTCCCGCGTTGGTGAAAAACTACGGCTACAAGGCTGAATGGGCCATTGACAACGGCCGCGGCGTCATCACGAACAATCTTGGCAATGACGAATGCCTCCAGTGGACGATGGGCCGTATCATCAAGATGTTGGACGAAAACGCCGTGGATTTGTTCCGCGAAGACAACAACAGTGATCCGGGCTCGTCGTGGCCGGCGTTGGACAACGCAGAAAGCAAACAATACGGCATCCCACGCCGCGGCGTGAACGAAAACAAATCGATTCAAGGACATTACAAACTTTGGGACGGCATCATCGATTATTGCGGAAAGCATGGGAAATGCACATTTGTCGATTCCTGCGCGTCCGGCGGCGGCCGCAACGATATCGAATCCATGCGGCGAGGCATCCCGTTCATGCGCAGTGATTATGACCGCACGACAACATCCATGCGTCTTTCGATGACCGCTTCCTTCTGTAAATGGATTCCGTTCCATGGTGCTTCGACGAAAGAGACGCAAGGCCAGCTGGAAAGCGCGAAGGGGCGCGGCAGCGACGAATACGTCAACCGTGTGTCATTCCTGCCTGTCTATAACATTTCAGGATATGATTTCACGCATAATCCAGACATTGATTTTGATTTGCTCCGCAAGAATTTCGGCGAATGGAAACGCTATAACCACTTGCTGAGCCGTGATTTGTATGTATTGACGCCATGGCATCACAATCAAGATCGCTATGGTTGGACGTCGTTCGCCTATGACGCGCCCGAAAATGGTGAAAGCATCCTGTTGGTCTTCCGCATGGAGAATTGTCGGACGGATACGTTCAAGGCTAAACTACCGTTCGCAGAAGACGGCAAACACTACGAACTGAAGAACGTCGATACAGGCGAAATCATGACATTTGACGGCAAATCACTGCGGCAGAATGGTTTGGCCGTGAAGCTAGACCATCCGCGCGCTTGCGCACTGTTTGAAGTGAAGAGACTGTAAGGGACGAAAGGAACAGAAAAGACAAAAGGGACAAGCGAATAATTGCTTGTCCCTTTTTCTGTGTGAAACTGCTATATTTGCTTTAAGGTTTGGGCTTAAGGCTCTTAGCTATAAAATTCCTTGTACCATTTGGCGAAGCGGCGGAGCCCTTCGCGGAGAGATGTCGTCGGACGGAAATCGAAATCATGTTCCAGTTCCGTAACGTCCGCGAATGTCGCGACGACGTCGCCCGGTTGCATGGGAACGAGTTCCTGATGCGATTTGAAATCGTAATCGGCCGGCAGGACGTTGGCGGCGACAAGTTCCTCCTGCAAGATCGACACGAAATCCAGCAGGTTTTCGGGATTGCTGTTGCCGATATTATAGATCTTGTAGGGAACGGCGCCATCCATCGCTTCAGGCGCGTGCTGCATGACGCGTTTCACGCCTTCCACGATGTCATCGATGTACGTGAAATCGCGTTTGCAGTTGCCGTAGTTGAAAATTTTGATGGTTTCGCCTTTGACAAGCTTGTTGGCGAAGCCGAAATAGGCCATGTCGGGCCGTCCGGCGGGGCCATAGACTGTGAAGAAGCGTAGTCCTGTGGACGGAATGCCGTACAGTTTACTGTAAGAATGTGCCAGCAATTCGTTCGATTTCTTGGTAGCCGCGTAGAGCGAGACAGGATTGTCCACTTTGTCGTCTGTGGAATAGGGCATCTTCGCGTTGGTGCCATAGACGGACGAACTGGAGGCATAGACGAGATGCTCCACCGGATGATGGCGGCAGGCTTCCAAAATATTGTAGAATCCTATTAAATTGGATTCGATGTATGCGTCTGGATTTTCAATGGAATAGCGGACACCTGCCTGTGCGGCAAGATTGACGACGACAGACGGTTTGTATTGTTCGAACACGTCGTTCAAAGCTTTTTTGTCCGCCAGATTGGCTTTGACGAACGTCCATGAACTTTCAGGCTTCTGCGCCGCCAATTTGGCGATTTGCGCAAGGCGCCATTCCTTCAGGGAGACGTCGTAGTAGTTATTGACGTTGTCGTATCCGACGATGGCGATGCGGGACTGCGATTTGAGCAGTTCCATGACGAGATTCGCACCGACGAATCCGGCCGCACCTGTAAGAAGAACCGTTTTGCCCGTCAAATCCACATTCGGTTTCAACATATCTTATACCTTTAGTCTAAAGAATTTGGAGTCCGTCTATCACATTCCCTGCGGATGCTTGATACTGTCGCGGATAATGACGTCATGTGCGCCGCCTTCAACGAGCGAGACGCTGGAGACCAGTGTCAGTTTGGCGTTTTTCTGAAGTTCGGGGATGCTGAGAACGCCGCAGTTGCACATCGTGTGGCGGATCTTCGCAAGCGTGATGTTGAGCGTCGTATGGAGGGAACCCGCGTAGGGGACGTAGCTATCGACGCCTTCGACGAAGGGGAGCGTCTTCTTGCCGCTCTGCCCGTAACGCGCGACGTTTTGCGCACGTGCGCTGCCTTCGCCCCAGTATTCCTTCATGAAATTACCGTTGATCTGGACAATTTCGGAAGGCGATTCGTCGAAGCGGGCGAAATAGCGGCCGAGCATGCAGAAATCGGAACCCATGGCGAGAGCGAGTGTGATATGATAGTCATGGACGATACCGCCGTCCGAGCAGATCGGAACATAGACGCCAGTCTCTTCATAATATTCATCACGGGCCTTGGCGACCTCGATGACGGCCGTGGCCTGACCGCGGCCAATGCCTTTCGTCTCGCGGGTGATGCAGATGGAACCACCGCCAATACCGACCTTTACAAAATCGGCTCCGGCATCCGCCAAAAAACGGAATCCGTCGCGGTCCACGACGTTGCCCGCACCAATCTTGACGGAGTCGCCGTATTTCTTGCGGACGAACTGCAACGTGCGTTTCTGCCATTCCGTGTAGCCTTCGGAGGAATCGATGCAGAGGATATCCGCTCCTGCGTCAACGAGCGCGGGAATGCGTTGTTCGTAATCTTTTGTGTTGACACCCGCTCCTACGATGTAGCGGTGTTGCCCATCCAGCAGTTCGAGCGGGTTTTCCTTATGCTGATCATAGTCCTTGCGGAAGACGAATGCGACGAAACTGCCGTCCTTTGAGAGAATAGGCAGCGTGTTGAGCTTGTGCTCCCAAATCAAATCGTATGCGGCCTGCAGGGAGATGCCTTCCTGCGCGCAGACCAGTTTGTTGATGGGCGTCATGAACGACTGGACTTTGGCATCCAACGGAATACGTTCCAACGTGTAGTCACGGCTGGTGACCATGCCGAGCAGTTTACCGTGGGCTGTGCCGTCATCCGTGACGGCGACGGTGGAGTGTTTTGATTTCGCCTTCAGATCGAGAATGTCCTGCAACGTATTATTCGGCGTGAGATTGGAGTCTGACGTGACGAAACCGGCCTTGTAGTTTTTGACGGCGCGAACCATGTTCGCTTCGCTGTTGATCGTCTGGTTTCCATAAATAAAGGTAATACCGCCTTCGCGGGCGAGGGCGACGGCCATGCGGTCGCCAGAAACGGCCTGCATGATGGCGGAGACCAGCGGGATGTTCATCGTCAAAGCAGGCTTTTCGCCGCGTTTGAATTTGACGACGGGGGTTTTCAGGGAGACGTTCGAAGGGATGCAATCCACACCCGTGTAGCCTGGAATCAGCAGATATTCGCTGAAGGTATGGGACGGTTCGTCGTAATAGAATGCCATGATAACTCCTTGAAACGTGCCTGTAATTCTCAAATCAAGTGATATTTTGGCTTTTTAATATAATATTTCTCAGAAGAAAATACAAACCACTTCAGAAAATCATCTGTTGTTTTTGTAAAAAACGCCACGGCGCGGAAGGGCACCGTGGCGTCAGAAAGGCGGTTTTGCAGAATTACGCGAGATCTTCGATGCGGAAGACGACGGGCGTTTCGGAGCATTCGTCCAAAACGGCGATTTCCGCGAAGGCGGATTTGAGGGCGGCGTCCTGCGCCTTGTGCGTCAAAATGACCATGGCGACTGAACTGCTGCTGGAATTTTCCTTCTGGGTGACAGAGGCAATGGAGATGTCGTATTTGGCGAGGATGCCGGAGACTTTGGCGAGCACGCCCGGCTTGTCCATGACCTGTAGTCTTACATAGTATCTGGCAATGACTTCCGACGATTCCATGACATGTTCGTAACCCTTGTACGGCGTGAAGGCGGGAAGACGGCGGAGGCAGTTGTTGGAAATGTTGAGGCCGAGGTCGATCAAATCCGCGACGACGGCGGAGGCGGTCGCCTGACGGCCTGCGCCACGACCGTAGTACATCGTGTTGCCGACGATGTCGCCGCGGATCCAGACGGCGTTGAAGACGCCGTTGACATTGCCGAGCAGGGAGGCGGCGGGCACGAGAGCGGGATGGACACCCAGTTGGATGTGGCCATTGACTTCTTTGATGATGGCCAGCAGTTTGATGCGGTAGCCGAGTTCGGAGGCGTATTGGATGTCTTGCTGCGTCACGCTGGAGATACCCTGCGTATCGACCTGCTTGGCGTTGAACCAATGGCCGTAGGCGAGCGACGCGAGAATGGCGGTCTTGTGGGCGGTATCGAATCCATCGACGTCCAGAGCAGGATTGGCTTCTGCGTAACCAGCCTCCTGCGCGGCCTTTAGGACGGCGTTGAAGTCTGCGCCTTCCTGTTCCATGCGCGTGAGAATGTAATTGCATGTGCCATTAAGGATGCCGAGAATCTCCTGAACATGATTGGCGGCAAGGCCTTCGCGGAGGGCTTTCAGGCAGGGGATGCCGCCGCCGACGGACGCTTCAAACCAAATATCGACGCCGTTTTCCTGCGCAGTGGCGAAGAGTTCCTGTCCGTAGGTCGCCAGCAACGCCTTATTGGCGGTGACAACGGATTTCTTATGCTGAAGAGCCTTCAAAATGAACGTCTTGGCGATAGTTGTGCCACCGACTAGTTCGACGACGACCTGTATATTCGGATCTTCAATGACATCCATCGCATTCGTAGTCAGCACGCCATCCGGAACTTTCACGCCACGATCCGTTGTGATATCCAGATCCGCAATACGTGTGATGACAGGCGTGAAGCCAACCCGCTGGCTGATGAGCTGCGCATTTTTCTGGATGGTTTCGACGACGCCTGCGCCGACGGTTCCAAAGCCGATGATGCCGATGTGGAGTTCTTTCATGATGTGTTTTCCTGTAAACTAAACGGATTAGGCGATTGGCTACGAGACTTCCGTTCCGTTGCTTTCGCCGTCAAACCATAAATTTATATGGAGAGGCGCTTGACGGCAAGAAAATCCATGTCATTTTCCCATTTTCTTGCGGATTTTCTCCGCCGATTTTTCGTCGTTGTTGTTCAAATGGGCTTGAATCATGATCTTCTTGTCCCAATCTGCGAACTGCGGGTCTGATTCGATCTGCTTGCCGCTGCCGCGATCGAGCGAACGGACGAACGTGTTGAGAAACTTCACGGCCTCCTGCGTCTGGCCGGTCTTTTTCGTGAAATCGAGATAGGCGTTCAGTTCCGTCACGATTTTGACGCCGTCCTTCCGCTTGGATTTCAGGAATGATTCGTATTTGAGACGAACGGCGACAGGATCGGCGTTTTCATCATCAAAATTGTCGGAGAGATTGGATTTGAAGGACTTACGTTCAAGATCGTCGCGGTCTTTGATACTGCGGCGTGCGCGTTCAAGGACTTTTTCCGCTGTGGCGTCGTCGCCTTTTTGGCGAAGAGCCTCCGCCTGCTGCTGGCGGACTATGAGCACAATGTCCGGATAATTGTTGAATGCCTTCGCCTGATTTTCATAGCATTCCATGAGCTTTTTATGATCGTCTTTTATAAGGCTTGCATAGACGTCCCATGCTGTGAGATTAGTCTGGTTGGTGAAAATAGCCTGTTTGGCGGCGGTTATGGCGGCCTTCTTGATTTGCAGCCCCGCAAGCGTTTGGGCGATACGGACATAGGCATTGGACTGGATGGATTCGTTTTCATGCTGAAGATTGTCGCAGAGCAACTTGACCAGATGGTCATTGTAGCCGATGCCCGTCTGTGGATGGACGGCGTTGCCTGCCGTGTATTCGTCGTTTTCATAGCGTCCGATATCCATGTCCCATTTTCCGTTTCCTTTCATAACGGCGGCCCATGCATGGAAGCCGCGTTTTCCGGCTCCCGAGAAGAAAATCGACGGGACGCCGCGTGATTTGGCGGCGATGGCGGTGTAGGCGGCTTGATCGACGCAAATGCCGCCGTTCTTCTGGATGCTTTGCAGCGTGTAGGGGCCGTTTGGCCAGCTGAACTGGCCAGCCTCCAACCGTTTATGGTCGTATTTGATGGATTTGAAAATCTTGTCGTATTTGCCGCCTTTGATGTTCTTCGCGGCCCATTGGAGTTCATCGACGGGAATTGGCGCGTCCACGACGAAACAGAGGGCGGAGACGGTCAGGCGGCTGAACGGGATGGCGCTTCGATGGGTGCCATACAGCTGATGGAAGAAATCATAGCGATTTTTGATGTCCGGATTGTTTGATGGGATGTTGTTTTCGCCGATTTGACCGTGCATGGGAGGGCGCGGCGAATCCCACACAAGCGCGATGGCGAGCATGAGCGGGAAGAATTCGTCCCGTGATGTCTGGTCATGGTTGTATAGCGTTTCCAAAATGTCCATGACATTCGGCAGATTGTCTTTGCCCAATGTGAAATATTCCATGAAAAGGGCGGCGCGTTGTTGATTGCCCCACAGCCATTTGGCGAATTTGGGAGAAAGGGCTTTCTGCAGCGGCTGGTTTTGAAGGAGAGTGAGCGCGTAAACGGCGTCACATGATGGATGGAGGTGTTTGATTTTCTCTACTGGGAGCGTAGCGTTTTTGTTGTTTTCCAAATAGCCGGAGATGATCGTGACCAACGGCTGGAAGGCTTGTTCGGCGGAATTCTCCGCATAAAGCTTGGCGACAAGATTATAGAAGGTATCCGTTTTGGGCGAATTGCCGAGAAACGCGGCTGCATCCGTCTGCGCATAGGCGAACGACATGCATAGGAAGGCCGAAATCATGAAAAAGCGTGTAAAGTCTTTGAAAGTCATAGCAGTCACCGAATGATGCTGAAGATATGGTATATACATTATAATATGTCCAATTTTTGGGGCTTGTCCAGTTGTGGCGTGCCTTTGCCATGAAAAAGGAAAATTATTCATGAAAATGAATGCTTTCATACAATAAACAGAAGACATTAGCGTTTATTAAGCAAAAGAGCAAGAGAAAGGTTTATGAGATGACAGAGCCTGAAAAAAGCAATGACATGCAATTGGTAGAAAGATGCCGCTTGGGAGACGAGCGGGCATTCGAACAATTGTATGCACGGTACAGGCTCCCGCTCTTTTCCTATCTGCACAAGTTGATGCCTGGCGATCCATCCATGGTCGACGACATCTTCCAGCAGGTTTGGATCAAGGCGAACCGCAATTGGGATAAGTATTCAGATCAGCAGAAACTGCTGGCGTGGCTTTGCCGGATCGCGCATAATGCGGTGATGGACCATTATAGGAGAAGCCGCCACATGCCGACAGTCGAACTGACGGAGACAACAGATTTCGTGACTGAGACGAGCACGGAGGAGACGGTGGACCGGGAGGCGTTCGACGATGCGTTGGAGAGTGCGATCAAGGAGCTGTCGGACGAACAGCGAGAGGTGGTGGAACTAAGACGCAAAGGAATGAGCTTCAAGGATATAGCAGAAAAACAGCAGACGAATCTGAACACGGCGCTTTGCCGCATGCACTATGCGGTGAACAATCTTCGAAGCAAGCTTAGGGATTTCATCAATTGAATCAAATAATAATAAAAAAGTCATAATGGAGTGAGAAAGAGGCAGGGGTTTGAAAAACAGGAGAATTGAAGATGAATTGCAAGGAAGTTGAAGACATACTAGTGGAAGCCGGCGAGATCACCGAAGCCGTACGCAAGCATTTGGAAGAATGCGCATCGTGCCGTTCGTTGTCGAAGCTGATGGAAGGTGTCATGCGTCCCGCGCCGTCGGCGGCGTTGGACAAGGCGGTTTTGACGCAGGTGAAGGCGGAGATGCGGATGCGCGCGAAGCGGCGTCCGGCCTGGATTCATGTCGTGTATGCCGCGGCCGCTGCGGTTGTTCTCATGTTGTCGTTGTGGATCGGCCATCGGAGCTTCTGGAACGAAACGCCTGCGACGAATGGTGAAACGATAGTCGCGGACGTGCATGAGACGGGGCTTGACCCGCTGGTCGGCATCTGGATGGCGGCGGATCAGGACATGGACGATGTGGAATTTGTGATGGAATATTCGGATGTCGCGTCTGATGCGGGCATTGCGGATGTCGGGGAGACTACGGAAGAAAAGAAACTCAGTTCAGAGGAGTTCAGTGATTTGGCGGACGGGATGTTTTCGCTTGAGCTGATCATGTATCAACCTGTATTAAATTAGTCAAGTAAAAATAGCTAGCTATATTAATAGAAAAGCATAATGGAGATGATGACAATGCGATTTATAAAACAATTTGCAATTGGTTGGGCAGTATTGCTTGGCTTGGGGTGTACAATCGCCTTTGGGCAGCCAAATAATCCCAATGGCGGAATGATGCCGCCTCCGCCGCACATGAACGGCATGAAGCCTGGCATGGGGCCAATGGGGCCTAATAACAAGGGGCCACAGAAGCATCATCGTGGCGAAGAGTTCCGTAAAGTCTGGGAGCGTCTGCAAAAGGAGAAACCAGAGGAAGTTGCGCGTCTGGAGAAGCTGAAGTCTACGAATCGTGAAGAATATTTCCGCGAACTTCGGAAGCTGTTTCCGCAGCAAGTCCGCGTTCCCAACCAGACAATGAAGCTTGATCAGCAATGCTGGGAACTTGGTCGCCAGTACAAGATCGCCCGTACGGAAGAAGAGCGTCAGGCGATTCGTAAAGAGTTGGAAGAGATGGTGGAGAAGAGCTTCGAGGCGATGGTTCAGGAGGCGAAGGATCGCCTTGAAACGCTTGAAAAGAAGCTTCAGGACATGGAGAAGAACAAGGAAAAGATCAATAAACAGCGGTTGGAGATGTTCATGAGAGGCTTCTGGAAGCCGCAACGGCCAGACGAAGGCGGAAACAAACCGGAAGGCGGCATGCCGCCGCCTCCGCCGCCGCAACCGCCAGCCGCTCCGCAGGAAGGCGAAGCTGGAAATTGATTTGTCTAAATTACAAAGAATAGAAAGGGTATGAGTGAAATAGCGTTGGTGACAGGTGGTGCAAGAGGCATCGGTTTCGGCGTAAGCAAGGCGTTGGCGAAGGAAGGCGTGGATATCGCCGTCTTTGGCACGCGCGGCGCGGATGCTGTCGTAGATGCCATGAAGGAAATCGCCGCCTTCGGCGTGCGGACATGCTACTGCCAGGGGAGTATCACTTGCGCGGCGGATCGTGAAGCCGCTTTGAATAAAATCGAAGCGGAACTCGGACCGATTAATTTTCTCGTCAACAATGCGGGAATCGCACCAAAAGTTCGCGCGGATATTCTTGAAGCAACAGAAGAAAGCTTCGAAACAGTTCTGAAGACGAATCTGCAAGGACCGTATTTCATGACGCAGGCCGTCGCGAAGCGGATGGCCGCGCAGAAGAAGGCAAATCCGTCGTTCCGCGGCGGAATTGTGAATGTGTCGTCGATTTCGGCGACGGTTGTTTCAACGAGCCGCGGCGAATACTGTATCTCGAAGGCGGGCGTCAGTATGGCAACACAACTGTGGGCGGCGCGTCTGGCGGAATTCGGCATCAACGTCTATGAAGTGCGTCCAGGCGTCATCAAGACGGATATGACAAGCGTCGTGACGGAAAAATATGACAAATTGATTTCCGAAGGACTTTGCCTGATTCCGCGTTGGGGCTATCCGGAGGATATCGGCAAGGCGGTCGCCATGCTGTGGCGTGGCGATTTGGCCTACACGACTGGCCAAGTGCTTATGATCGACGGCGGTATGACGATTCCGCAACTATAAGATTAGAAGGCTATCAGACTAGAAAAAAATGGGCCGCACGATTTATTCGTGCGGCCCTTGTTATATTTTTTAGTACTTCTTCGGCAATGGGTTCTGCTTATGGCATTCTTCAATGATGGCGATCTGCTGGAGAACCTGTTCTGGCGGAATCGCCAACGCGGCGCCATTGGTGATTGCGTCGTAGAGATTGTCGTAGAAGCGTGCCGCCATGGAGTTAAAGAGGTCTTTGTCCTCTGGCGGGACATCCCAATGGTCTTCATGGAAGACAAGCTTGTCGGAGCAATAGGACGGGCCGGGCAGCGGGTCTTTTTCGAGCTTGATGGCGGGAGCTTCAGCGGGAATGTAATACTTCCAGTCGAGATGTGTCATGCTGCCCATGAGACTGCCGTAAGTACCGTAAATCAAATAGGTATAGGGGGAGAAGTTGGTGTTGGAGCAGACTTCGAGATCGATGGTGGGGCGGCCCGGATAGGAGAGCAACAGCTTGCAGAAATCCTCTGCGTCGCCAAGCGTGCAGACAGTGTCCATTTTGCACCAGACGTTCGGGATGATGTCGCGGCCGATGAAACCGAGAACTTGGTCGAGCGGATGCGGCCCTGTGTTGTAGAGACCGCCGGCGTTGTGGCATTGGAGCGTCTGCCAGTCATAACGACGGGCGAAGCCGTTGAAAGCGACTTTGACGAGTTTTATGTCACCGAGCACGCCGGAAAGGATGACTTTCTGGATTTGGCGGTAGTACGGCGCGAAGCGGGACTGCTGGAAAACGGCCAGCAGGCGGCCTGTGCGTTTTGAAACACCGATGAGTTCTTTGACTTGATCAGCGGTCTGAGCAAATGGCTTTTCAGAAAGGACATTCAGACCAGCTTCCATGATTTCCTTCGAAATCGGAGCATGTAAATCGCTAAACGTTGAATTCACAACAAGATCCAACTTCAGATCTTTGTTGTTGATCATTTCACGGTAGTCCTGATAGGCTTCGCAGCCATATTCGTCCCGTGCACGTTGGCAACGATCCGCCAGATAGTCGCTGACAGCGACTATTTTGAATTTTTCAGGGATGTTTTTCAGAAATTCCGCGTGGATGTTGCGTCCGCTGCGGCCTTGGCCGATGATGCCGATTCGAAGTTGAGTCATGGGAGAATCCTTTGAAGAGTGGTTTTTATGTTGTTGGAATGATAAACCATTCCATATTATAATAGGAAAAAGAAGAATGGCAAAAAAGTCATGAGGAAAAGATTTCAGGCCAGTTGCGTTTTCTTTTCGTGGTGGAGGATTCGCCAATAGAAGAAAACGACGGCGCATAGCGCGATGCCATCGACGGCTGGCTGAACCCAGATGCAACCGTAAAGCGGTCTGAACCAGTCGAATAGGACGAGGAACGGGATGTCGAGAACGCCTTTTCGGAGGATGGAGCAGATGAGCGATTCCCGCGGCTTGCCCATGGCCTGGAATTGGATGATCATCGGGTAGGAAACGGCCATCATGGGCATGGCGATGACCATTCGGCGGAGGAAGGAAGCCGCGTAACGGACGGTTGTGGCGTTTTCAATGAAGATCCGTGACAATTGCGGTGCGAAGATTTCATAGCAGATGAGACACAGGAGAGAGAAGCCGACGGATATGGCGCAACCGAATACAAATGATTCGTGGCGTCGCTGTAAGTTTCCTGATGCGTGGTTGTAAGCGAGCAGGGGGAGCAGGCCTTGCGCGACGCCAATGGAAAAATACAGTGGAAGTTGGTCAAGCTTTTTGACGATGCCCCATGCGGCGATGGCTTCCGTGGAATAGCGCGAGACAAAATAGGCCTGCGCGGTGACGGCGACGACAGTGAGAAAATATTGAATGGCGGACGGAAAGCCGATGGAGAGGATTTCGACGATGTGCCGTCGTGTATATTTCAGTAGCGACGGCGAGAAGGCGAGGGCGGTCTGGTGACGGTTCTTCCAGATCATGAACAGGAAGTAAGCGGCTGATACTAAGTTGGATATGGCGGTTGCAAGACCTGCTCCAGCGGCGCCCATATTGAGAAAACGCGGGAGGATGAACAGCGGATCGAGAACGAGATTGAGAAAACCGCCCAAAGAAACGCCGAAGGAGGCGATGGCCGCCATGCCTTCCGAACGGACAAGACTGACCATCAGGAGCGTAATGACCGTGAACACGCCGCCGTAGGTGATGACCCAGTTTGCGTAATCCCTTGCGTGGGAGAATGTTTCATCGGTCGCGCCAGCGATTTTCAGAATGGATGTGGAGCAAAGCGGGAAGGCTAGGCAGGCCAATAGGCCGATGGTGAGACCGCACCAAAATGTTACGGATGAGATTTGTTTGGCCGTGTCCGGTTCTTTTCGTCCAAGAGCGCGGGAGACGGCGCTCGCGCCGCCGACACCAAATAGATTGGATATGGCCGTCAGTAGCAAAAATACGGGGCCAACGATGGTGACGGCGGCGACCTGTCGCGGCTCGTTCAGCAGTCCCACGAAATACGTATCCGCCAGATGGTAGATGAGCACGATCATCTGGCTGACAAGAGCAGGGATGATCTGCTTCAAAACTGCCTGTTTGACAGGAAGTTTTTCAAAGTTGTTCTGGGCGGAAGGCATTTTTTAATGCTGAATGCTGAATGCTAAATGCTGAATGAAAAGTTGTTAGTGGTCAGTAGGTAGTGATTTCGTATCGTTTGATTGGCGGGATGGCCAGAAGAGTTCGATGGCGGAACAGATCAAGATGAAATAACCAGCCGTTTCAATGCTTTCTTCGATGAACTCTTTGATGCTGCCGACGTGTTCCATTTGCAAGATATTGACGATGAACGATCTATGTCCAATACATTGCGCTACGGGAATGATTACGGTCATGGCGCAGCACATCATCGAGAAGGATGGATGATGGAAGAACATGAGCAGTTCTTCGCGTGTTTGCCGCCAGTTTTTCATGGCGTAGCCAACGGCTAAAAGGATGAAAAGGAAGGCGAATTTCCAGCCGATCAGCGGGATGTGGTCGTCAAAGAAGCTGTCCAATTCACGGCAGGCGGCGAAGGCGCAGAGCGACGCAAAGACGATGCCGAGCTTATGGAAATTCTTGCGGATTAACGATACACAGAGAAACAGCGCACAGGCGAGCAGGAGTTCGCCGAGCTGGAAGTTTTCCAGAATGCCGTTTTCATCAAAAGTTCTTTCCTTATAGATAGCAGCGACGGCGTGTTGTAGGAAAGCCACGCCGAAGCATCCCGCACAGTAGAGCAACTGGCGGACAGCGGAGAGAATGGTCGATTTTTCAGAGCTTGTCATCTGAATCACGCGTTCACTTAAGCTGTTTAGGGGGAATACGATGCGGAAGGGACTGCTGACGTTTCTGTCGTTTCAGTTCTGTGGCGAACATTTCATCGATGACCATTCTGGAACGTTCCGTTTCGGACAATTCGATGGACGGCCCTTCGTCGAGAAACCATGTGGCGATTTTTCCAAGCCAGCCGCGGGCCTGCTGGGCGGCGCGGTAGTGGCGGCGAATTTTTGCAAGACGTTGCGGTGGAGTTCGCATCACGCCTATTTGCAAGCAGATGCGGAAGTGTTTGGCGGCACGGGCTGCCTTGCCGAGAATGCGGGCCGATTCGGCGTAATAGAAATGGTAGAGGATATTATGAGGGCTCAGATCGATCAGCTTGCCGCAGAGGGCGTAGCAGTAGTTGAATTTGCCCTGCGAGAAAAACGTCTTGGCTTCGCGGAACATGATGAAACGATCCGTATGGGCCAGATCCAGCATGAGGCTTTGTAGCGTCGTGTTCTTGGGGACATCGTTGCCGACAATGAGTTCTTCGAGAATGTCGTCCGCGATGGTGTCCATGATTTTGTCATGTTCGTCATGGAAGACATTCGTGGTGGGCGGAACGGGCGTGTGTTCGATCATGCGGCGGTCATCGTATTCCTTCCGCGTAAACGGGTCGGAAAGGATGTCGAACGCGTTTACAAGTTCCTGAAACTCTTGGGTTTTGGCAAGATCGCCATTGAAGAGGTCCGGATGGCACAGCTTGACCTGACGGTAGTACGCCTTCTTGATTTCCTCGAAGGTCGCCGTCGCGCGGACGCCCAGAATGTCATAGAGGGAACGCACGGTCAGGCCTCAGTCAATGGCGGGTTTGGAAGTTGCGATGCCGCGTATGGTCAGCAACGGCGGCGCGGGAGTCAGTTCAGGGATGTTTTCAAGAAAGTACGAAGCGTCTCCGCCTGTTGTGAAGATTTTGCAATCCAATGCATTAAGCAATTTTCGCGTTTCGGTGACGAGCTGCCGGACGCAACCGATGGCACCGAGATCGACGCCTGCGAGAATGGCGTCATGCGTGGTCGTTCCGAGAGGGGATGGCCGTTGATGCTGGATTGGAATGAGCGGCAATTGGGCGGTATGGTCCGCAAGGCCGCGTCGCATGAGCATGCGGCCAAGCATGATGGCACCGCCGCGGAAGCGATGCTGCGTATCAATGGCTTCCGTGACAAGGCATGTGCCGCAGTCCAGAACGATCGCGGGGCCATTACCCATGAGTCGGAGAGCGGCGGCCGCGTTGGCGATGCGGTCCATGCCGACCGTCCGCACATCGACCATTGAAAAATCCAACTGCGGAAAATCCTGCGCCGTAAGGAAATGGATCTTTTCTCCGTAACGGTTGGACAGTTTCTCCTTCAGTCGCGGGACGACGGAGGAGGCGACGGCGCGCCATGGAGCCGGCGTCTCGTCGAACAACGGGACACGACCGTCGTCTTCAAACAGTTTCGGCGAGTCGTATCGGGCCAGCAACAGCGGTTCGCCGCCCTGCATGACGGCGATTTGCGTGTGGGTATTGCCGATGTTGACGAAAAATAGAGGCATGGTCAGTAGATTCTGAACGGTTTGGTCTGTTCCATGAAGGCCTGGCTTTCATTTTTGGCCCGTTCGATCATGTGATCGACGGATTCTGTGCCGAGGCGGAGCGTATCCGTGCCGATGAGATGGTCGAAATGGCCGGAATAGAATTTGAGTTCGGGGCAGTTGCGGCGGATTTCGTCAAAGAGGCGAAGACCGGCCTCGAAGGGACGGAAAGCGATAGGATCGGTAATGTGGAGCTGCACGCCGTGGCAGAGTTCGTTGGCGAATTTGCTGAACATTGGCGTGAAATGCGCCGGGCGCCAACGGATTCCGGGCAGCTTCATGGCGTTAAGGCTGCCGGCGAGCTTCGATGCGTCGATGAATGGCGCACCGATGAGTTCGAAGGGATGCGTCGTGCCGCGGCCTTCGGAAACGTTTGTGCCTTCAAACAAGCAAGTTCCGATATAGACGAGAGCGCTTTCCTGCGTCGGAATATTCGGAGATGGATTGATCCAGCTGAGGCCTGTGTCTTTGAATTGCGTGTCACGCTTGTAGTTTTCGCAGGGGATGACGATGAGATCGCAGCCGATGTCGAATGTCTTGTTGATGTAACGTGCGTATTCGCCGATGGTAAGAGCATAACGCGTCGGAATCGGGTACATGCCGACGAAGGATTTGAAGCGTTCCGCTTCGAGCAAAACGCCTTCCGCGACCATGTTGCCAAGCGGATTGACGCGGTCGAAGACGACGACGGGGATATGGTTTCTGGCGGCGTCTTCCATGGCGTAGCTGAGCGTGTATAAATAGGTGTAGAAGCGGGCACCGACATCTTGGATGTCATACGCCAATAGATCGATTTGCGAGAACTGTTCGTCCGAAATATGCAACGTCTTGCCGTGGAGGCTATAGACAGGGATGTTGAGGATCGGATCCATGAAGTCTTCGACCTTTTTACCGTCCTGCGCATCACCGCGAACGCCGTGTTCGGGGCCGAAAAGCGCCGTCAGATTGAACGATTGGGCCAGAATATCGGTCGTATAGTTTAAATCTTTGTCAACGCCGGACGGATTGGTGATGAGGCCGATGCGTTTTCCTTTGAAGATGTCCGAATAAGCTTTCAGATTGTCGATGCCGTTCATGTTGTTGATCCCGTGTTTTGCCAAAGTTGAAAAATACTCAGCCTATACTTTGCCATTGGAACGTGGAAAAATCAATTATCCACACTAAATTTTAATATGGAGATGGCCGGATGGCGGGAAAAATGAGCGATAGCTGTGAAACGGACGAGCAAGATACGGATAGGCGAAGGAAAGCCGCTCGGGATATTGGACTACCTGAGTGGCCGCTTTACGTATCGTGACACGGCGAGCTGGGCGGAGGAAATCGCGGCTGGACGAATCATCGTGAACGGCGTCGCTGCGACGGCGGCTACGGTTCTCTGTTGCGGCGATGAAATGGAATATCTTCCGGAAGCTCGACCGGAGCCGGAAGTCGATGAAACCGTGACGGTTGTCCATGAAGACGACGATTTTCTCGCGTTGTGCAAATCCGGCAATCTGCCATGCCATCCAGCCGGCATTTTCTTCAACCGCACATTGTGGGCGATGCTGAAGGAAGGTCGTGTGCGCGGCGTATCGCCATTGGAGGAGATTCATTTTGTAAATCGCTTGGATCGTGAAACTTCCGGCCTTGTTTTGGTAGCGAAAAACAAACGTGCGGCAAAAATAGCGGCCCGTGCGATGTCGCGTGATGAGGCCTGCAAGGAGTATTGGGTGGTCGTCGAAGGCGATTTCCCCGATGAACTGTCGGCGGAAGGCTGGTTGTGGCAGGATGAACGATCCATTGTCAAGAAGAAACGGCGGTTTGGTGCGGAAAAGCCTGATGGCGCGATAGATGCGGAGACGGCAGAGACATCGTTCCGATGCCTCCGCCGTGGCAATGGCATGTCGTGGCTGCTGGCCACGTTGGGGACGGGGAGGACGCATCAGATTCGCGCGACGTTGTGTTCATTGGGATATCCCGTCGTCGGTGATAAATTATATGGTGTGGATGACGGGATGTATCTGCGTTTTGTCAAAGACGCATTGACAGAGGAGGATCGCCGTCGGCTGCGAATAGGACGGCAGGCATTGCACGCCTGCCATTTGCGGCTTCCTTTGCCGGAAAGCCGTCTATTGGATTTGCGGGCAGATTGGCCGGATTTTGAAAAGTTATTGGATAGCAGGAGTTAAGGAGTTTTCATGGAACGGATTGTGTTGATTGACGCATATGCGCATATCTACCGCATGTACTACGCGATGTCCCATTCTGGCGGCTTCACGAATCCAGCCGGACAGCCAGTCGGCGCCTTGTACGGAATGGCCAGGCTGTTGCTGCAGGCGGAGACGACGTTGCCAAGCCATTATGGTGCAGTCGCTTTCGATAAAGGAAAAGCCGCGACGCGTTGCGCTCTGCTACCGGAATACAAAGCGCAACGTCCGCCCATGCCGGAGGATCTGCGGGCACAGGTGGAGCCAATCAAACAATGGATGGAAGCTTTCGGCTGGCCGTTGCTGATGGAGGAAGGCCGTGAAGCAGACGATTTGATTGCCTCCGTGACAGCGCGACGTGATGGACATGCCGTTGATATTCTGGCATTTGACAAAGATATCACACAGCTTGTCTGCGATGATGTGCGGTTGCTGGCTCCCGGCAAGAACGGCAATTGGATTGAGACGGGAATATCACAAGTTCAGGAGAAATTCGGCGTGACGCCCGATATGGTTCCTGCCTATTTGGCGCTTTTGGGCGATACGTCCGACAACATTCGTGGAGTTGACGGGATCGGTCCGAAAACGGCCAGTAAGCTGCTGACGGATTTCGGCGGATTGGATGGTCTGCGCGAACATCTGGCCGATGTGAAGCCTGATCGCATTCGCAACAGTCTGGCGGAATCCAGTGAATTGCTGGATCGCAATATGAAGCTGATCATCTTGGATACCAAGGAGATAGAAGGCTGGCATGGATTGGAGACGATTCGCCGTCGGATGCCGGATTGGGAGAAGATCCGCGCCATGGCCGTCGAACAGAACTTCAAATCGCTGATGGGGCCGATTGGCAAAGCCATGAAAGCCTCCAGACAGCCGTCGTTGTTTTAGGGAGTGTCACTTACTACGTGAACATTAACAACGTGATGACAAAATCTGAAATAGAGAAGTATTTGCAAACACGTGATTTCGGACAAAGTCTCGTTTGTTTGGAGACAACAGGTTCGACGAATTTTGACGCCAAAAAAGCGGCGGCAAATGGTTGCGATCATGGTTATACGGTTGTTTCGGACGAGCAGACGGCCGGTCGCGGTCGTCTGGACCACGAATGGATTTCGCCTGCCGGAATCAACATCTACGTGTCCACCGTGCTGAGACCGCGTGTTGCTGCGTCAAATTTTCCGCAAATACCTGTCATTTGTGCGATTGCGTTGCACAAGGCTTTGGTGGCGATGGCTCCATCGGTCGAATTGGCGCTGAAATGGCCGAATGATTTGCTGACTGTACATAACAAAAGGAAAATCAGCGGGATTCTTTGCGAAGGCGTGACAATGAAAGACCGTTCACTGGCCGTCGTCACTGGCGTTGGAATCAACGTCAATAGTTTATTGGAAGATTTTCCGGAGGATTTGCGTGCGACCGTTACTTCCCTGAAAATGGAGACTGGCAAGCAATGGAATCGCGAGATGGTTCTGGCTGTGTTTCTCAATTCGTTTGAAACGATTTTCAACGACTGGGAAGCGGCAAACGGGACATTGCGTCCATTCATGGATTATTGGAACAGCCATGATCTGCTGGCTGGACAAGCCATCGTCATCGTGCAAGGCGAACAGACGGAAGAGGGCGTTGCCAGCGGAATCGATGACGAAGGACGATTAATGCTGGAAACGCCTGACGGCATGAAACTGATTCATGCTGGAGATGTGCATCTGCAGTGGTGAAGTGGTTAGTGGTTAGTGGGCTAGAAATTCTAGAACCACTAGAAGTCTAGAGCGCTAGAAGTCTAGAATCCTAGAATTCTAGATCATATCTCTACTTCCGCGGGGCAGACGACGGCGGGATCGACGGCGTCTGTGCGTTGCGGTAGCGTGATGTTTTCCGCCTTCCAGCCGCGATGGAGCAGCGTGCCACGGAAAGGCGGTTCGCCAGCGGTTTTGCCTGTGAGGCGTATTTGCTTGCTGTCAAATGACTTGTCCAACGTGATGCCTTCACCTTCATTTTCCGTGCGGATGGGAACAAGCTTGAAGTATTTTTCAAGAGCGTTGTGCGCGTCGTCATGAACTTTGCGGACGGCGGCGCCGATTTGCTCGTTGGAATAGGGGGCGATGTCCTCTTGCAGGAAATCGATCAGTCGTGATTCGCGTTGCAGGATGGCGAGAGCGTGAACGGCTTCGCCTTTTAGCGTGCTTTTTACGGGCGAAGTCGCTTCTTCTTGTTTTTCAGTCGCTTCCGACTTTATTTCAGCAGGTGGAAGGGCAGGTTGCGGATTGGCGACGATGTCCTTCCATGTTTGGGCGAGTTTGTCAGATTTGAAAATGGACCAGAATGCGTTCCATGCAGTTTTGAAATTTGCCATGATCGTGCCTTTATGTTATGGTTTGTTGAATTTCTGTGATGTGATTTTATTTCATCCACGATTGGATGAGAGTGAGATAGAAGAATATCCAAATGGTGAGAGATGGGACGGCGAGCATGTATGCCCAGATAAGCAGTCGCGCCATGGAGGATTCGCCTTTGTTCAGCGACTGCGACATGATGATGAGATTGTTGGCAGGCGGAACGGCGGCTTCGATCATCAAGACCAAAGCGCAGATGCCGTCGTGCGGGATGAGCGAATGTTTCCATAGGAATGTGATGAACAGGATACCGAAGGCAGGCAATAGCAGCAGTTTGGTGATGACCATGGCGGTGACGGTGTTCCAGCGGATCTGTTCGTTTTTAGGCGGCGGATCCGCAAGAATGCCGCCCATGACGAGCAAGGCGCAGGGGAAGACGGCATCGGCCAGAAGCTTCATCGTGTCGATGATGACACCGAGCGGGGCACCGACTCCGACGAAGAGTCGGCGGAGTGGCGTGAGGCCGATGGTCCAGCCGATGAAAGAAGCGCAGATTGGCGGGCTGAGAAGTTGTTTCAGCTTGATCTCATGGATGGATTTTCCTGAAAGATAGGGGAAGCCGAACAGCCAGAGCAGTGGGGAGTGGAGCATCAAAAAGACGGAAACATAGAGGATACTTAATTCCTTGATGCCGTTTGGGTTGTCTGAAAATAGCGGTGCCGTGAAACAGATGGTTCCGAGCAATGGGAGCGGGATGTAGCTGGCGTTGCCAAGGCATGAAGCGGCGACGCATGGGCGGAATTGTTCCTTATTTACGTTGAAAAGACGTCCGAGAAGTTGCGCGAAAAGAAAACCAACCAAGGCGATGACGCCTGCGGACAACGTGACCCATGTGTATTGACGGATATTGTCGATGGAAATATTTTTGCACAAGGAGGTTATGAGCATGGACGGCAGCATCACCCATAAAATGATCTTGCTGAGAGAACGGCGTGCGTCCGCAGGCATAATGCCGGTCTTGCCGAGAATGCAGCCGACCAATACGCCGAGAAGCAGTTTCAGAACTGCGAAGAAACTGACGCTGAAAACGGATTCCATATTAAGTGACTGCTGTTGAATGGGTTAATCAATGAGTTCGACGGGGCATTTAGGGATAGAATTCAGAAACGTTTGCCCATAGCGCTTCTGGATGATGCGGCTGTCCAGAATGACGACGATACCTGTGTCGTCTTTTGTCCGAATGAGTCGTCCGAAGCCCTGACGGAACTTGAGGACGGCTTCTGGCACGGTGTAGTCGAAGAAAGCGTTTCTGCCCAATGCGATGGTTCGTTCCGTGCGGGCGAGTTCGAGCGGGTGGTCTGGATTGGCGAACGGAAGGCGCATGATGATGACGGACGAAAGGGCATCGCCAGGGACATCGACGCCTGTCCAGAAACTGGATGTCCCGAAGATGACGGCTTTTTCGGTGGATTTGAACTTCTCGATCATCTTCAACGTCGGTAGGCCGTCGCCTTGGAGAAGCAACGTGAGATTGTTCTCCTCAAAGAATGCCTCCATGCGTTTGGCGAGATTGTTCATCATGCTATAGGAGGTGAAGAGGACGAACGTACGGCCATTTGTAAGTGTCAGAAAATGACGGAGATGGCCTTCCGCCTTGTCCAGAAATGCGTCGAGATCGCGCGGATCAGGCATGTTTTTGGCAATGTAGGTCTGGACTTGATGCATGAAGTCAAACGGTGTGTCCAGAATCATGGATTTCGCATTGACGGCGCCGATGCGGCCCATGAAATACTGGATGTTGCCATTGACGGCAAGCGTCGCGGACGTGACGATGACGGGCGGCTTGTTGAAGACTTGTTCCGCCAGCAGGGGGGACACATCGACGGGAATGCAGTTGAAGGAGATGTCGTTTTTCTCACGCCCGAAGATTTCCATCCAATAGACGAAATCCTGCCGTGCCATCGTGAAGAAGATGTCGAGAGCCACGTGCTGTTCTTCGATGGCGTCTTTCAGGCATTCCAGTTCGGTTTTCACGGCGGCGTCCTCTTCGTCGTCCGCGAAGGCGGAGAGGGATTTTTCCAGTTTGGCGAAGGGGCCGGCGAGATAGTTTTCGATATGGTTTGGTACAAAATAGCGGAGCGGATTCTTGTTCTGCGGTTCCATCCAGTTGAGGAGGGAGGAGAAGAAAAGCGTGGCGCGGCGGCGTGCATCGACGACGAGTTCGCGGGCTTCAGAGAAGCGTTCTGCCGCGAGCAGGCCTGTTTTCCGTTCATCTGAATAGAGACGGCCGAGAATGCGGCGGATGGTGAACGAATCCGCGCGGATGCCGAGATGGTTGGCGGCGGCGTCTTCAAGCGTGTGGCCTTCATCGATGACCAACGCGGAGAATTCCGGCAGGAGCTTTTCGCGTTCATGGGATTCGGCATCCGGGCGGGTTGCGAGCCTGGCGTCTGTCGCGAGCGCGGCGAAGAAGAAGGCGTGGTTCGCGATGATGATGCGTGCCTTGCCGATACGGCGGCGGGCGGCCATGAGAAAGCAGGAGCTGAAGAAAGGACACTGGCCATTGAGGCAGTTGCCGCGTTCACAGCAGACGGCATTCCACAGCTGGGGGGATATGGGGCGGTTCATGTCCGTATGGTCGCCGGTTTTGGTCTTTTCGGCCCATGAGACAAGACGGCCGAGATCGCCTGTAATATTATCATCCGGCAGGAGGGACTGGTCCATGTCCGCGATTTGATTCAACTTGCGTAAGCACAGGTAGTTGGAACGGCCTTTGGCGACGACGGCGTCGATTTTGACGTTGAGAAATTTGGCCAGCAGGGGAATGTCCCGGTTGAGAATCTGGTCCTGCAGACTGATGGTGTGGGTGGTGATGACAACTGGCTTGTCCGTCTGGCAGGCGTGGAAGAATGCGGGTACGAGATAGGCGAACGTCTTGCCAACGCCGGTAGGCGCTTCAATGCAGAGATTTTCGCGATTGTCAAAAGCATCCGCGACAGCGTATGCCATATCGACCTGCTGTTGCCGCGGCTCGTATTTGAAGGCGAAATTGTCCGTGGCGTTGGCGTTCCGCAGGGGGGAGTCAGCCCCGAAAAAGGATTCAGTTTGTTCTTTAACCATGCGGAGACGTAATATAAAAGATATGGACTATTCGGCTTTTGGGAGAAAAGGCTGGACGGGTGGGGTGGGTGGATTGGCGGATTATTTCTTGTCTTTCACGTCAAGTTTCGGGACGAGGAGATCGTCCGGAGTGAACTTTATGCTATCAGTGTTGTCTTCTGGCGTTTCCTCTTTTTTTTCAGGCTCGTCTTTTTTTTGCGCATTTTCCTGTATGGTGTCGGGATCTATGTCAATCCCCTCTATTGGAATGCTTTGTGTACGTTTTTCAAACAGACTTGTGATTGGCTGCAGATAGGATTCGCCGTAGAGTTGCTGGTGGATTTGGTTGATGATGATGCCGATGTCTTTCAATTTATAATTGTAGCCTGGATCGCCTATCAGCTTGACTTCCTTTTCAACGCCTTGTTCATCTTTGAGTTTGAATACATATTTACCGTTGATGGTAAGACCGGGCTGGAATTTGCCGAGAGCCTTTTCAACTTCTTCTCCGTCCACGCCTTCCAATGGTCTGAAAATGACATGGATTTCGGACGGTTTGTTGTCAACGGCTTCGCGCAGAAGATCCGCGACGGCTTCAGCGGACTCGCTTGCATAGAGGTAGATTTTGATTTTTGCGTCCCGGTAGCCGATAGGGTCGAATTTTTTCAATTCTTGTTCAGCGTAGTATTTCCGTATCTGACTAATGCGGTAGATTCTGTGGAGGAAGCCGCCTAGGGACAGGAAGAGGAGAAGTCCGCCGATGACGAAGACTTTGATCATCAGTGAACGGCGGCGAACTTGTTCGCGGGCCCATTTCGCCTGGACGGTTTCGATGTCATGAAGGATGTCCTTCTGCTCGAAAAGAGATTGTGGGGGCTGATTTGTTTTATTTGAATCTGGCATGGTCGTCTTCCGATGCTGAAAAACTTCAACGATTTTATTACTGAATATAAGCCATGAAGTTGTTTTTTCCAGTCCCAACGAAAAAAGATGGAGGATGCTTTTCGGGGGGATGATTCATCAAAAGATGTATTTTGTGCCGGTTAGTACCTTTTATGGTTCATAATCAATGACTTGATTGAGGAAGAAGGCCATTGAGGCAAAATGATGAGGATGTGCAAAAATCGAGATGTTTGGCTGTCCAATCGATGCTTTCATGGTATATTATCCTGACTGTATGGTGTTCAGGCGACGTACTTGTTTTCACGGACGAATATGGAGGCATTTGCCATCGCCATTGTCAATAAGGTTGAAGGTTGTTGGTGTGTTATGAAATTCTGTGCATGCTTGTTTATTTTGTTTGCCGCTGTCGTCAATGCGGGGCCGTCGTTTGCGTATATTCTACAGGGGGAAAAGTTTGCCAAAAGCAAGGAGGCATTTGTCAAGAAAATCAATGAAAGCGACAGGCAGTTCGTCGTCATGGACTATACTTTTGATGGTAGTAGTAAGGACGGCATGTGGCAACCGCAGGAAATAGCCGCCATGAAAAAGAGCGACAGCAGTCGTCGAATCGTCGCCTATCTTTCCATCGGCGAGGCGGAGGACTACCGCCCTTATTGGAAGAAGGAATGGAAAGAAAAGCGGCCGGGCTTTTTGGTGTCGGAGAACCATGAATGGAAAGGAAACTTTCGTGTGCGCTATTGGCGGAAGGATTGGCAGGCCATTGTCTTCTCCTATTTGGAAACAATTGTCAACCAAGGATTTGACGGTGTCTATCTGGATATCGTCGATGGGTATGAATTCTTTGAAAACGGAAAGGACAATTGCATTAATCCAGAAACGAAGCAGACATACAGGCAGGATATGAAATCATTCGTGACGGACATCGTCAAGCGTGCGAAGCAACATTCCGCCAAGTTCATGGTCATCCAGCAGAATGCGCAGTCTTTGTTTAAAGACACTGATTATATGGCGCTTCTGGACGGAATCGGAGCGGAAGATGTCTTCACAAACGGCAAACGCCCGCAGAAAGAGCGTGAAATCAATAAAACTCTTGGCTATTTGAAAAAGGCGCAAGACAAAGGATTGACGGTTGTTTTAGTCGATTATCCAAAAGATGCGAAATTGCAACAATTTGTGCGTACTCAAGCCGCGAAGTGCGGCTTGGATGTTCTGATAACGGACCGCGAGTTGACCAAGCTCGGCAGTTTCTTTTCGGCGAAATAAAAAGGCTTCCAGTTTTTCATCTGGAAGCCTGGAAGTTTTTCTGTTTGAAGCCTTTACCGAACTTTAACAATGCGGGTGTCATCTCCCGTAAGGCTATGGTATTCGTTGACGATTCCTTCGGGGGTGACCTTCAAGAGGCAGTAACCGGCTCCGTCGATCCTGTCATAGCGTTTGATGCCGGGGAGATATTCGGCGACGAGTTTGCCGACGGGTGTATCTTTCTCAATATTGGTCTTGACGACTGGAATGGCCTTGAATTGTTCCACCGTGCCTTCGACGAGCGGGCCGTTCTTTTCAGATCTGGCGGCGCCGATGACGCTGTAGGCCGTGACCTGCGTGATACGGCCCTTTTCATTGGCGTATTCCAGAATCGTCTGCTCGTGGATATGGCCGCAGAGGACGATGGCGTTGCGTGCCAGAAGCATGTTCAGCAGTTCGAGCCGCTTTTCCTTTTCTTCCGGCTTGCTGAAGGGAATCCATTCGATTTTGCCATGGGAGACGGGAAGAATTGGAATGTGCGTGCAGAGGAAGACGTTACGCGCGTCTTTGTTGTCGTCCAAAGCTTTTTTCAGCCATGGGACGTTCGGCATGTTGCTGTTCCAGAAAATGAACAGGTCACCGTCCTGCTTGCGGGTGTAATTGTAGTCGGTGAGTGGTGGATCCGCTTTCAGAACGTCGTTGAGATAAGGGATGAGGATAGCCTGCATGCCTTTTTTCGCGCCTTTTCCCGCGAATTCATGGTTCCCAGGCGTCAGGTAGAGTGGGAGGGTGAAATGCTTCTTGATGATATCCAGAAAGTCAGTGGTCATCTTCTTGGACATGGCTTCCGAACCCGCGTGGCCTTGTGTGAAATCACCGACTTGGAACGCGAACGGTGTGCCTTCGGCAGCCTTGTTCGAAATGGCGAGCAACTTGTAGCCGGGGGCATTTTCGCCTTCCCACGCATGGAAATTGCGTTTCGAGGTCTTGTTTTTCTTGGGATCTACATTCTCGAAATAGGCCGCTTCATGAACGGTCTTGCTGTCATAATGGAGATCGCCCAGCCAGACGATCTTATAGGTGCCGTCTGCGGCGAAGAGGCAGGCCGTGGCGATAATGAGGAGAGTGATGAGATGTCTTGTCTTCATGTGTTTCCTTTGGATGTTGATTGTGAAATGGCGATATTCTTAATCTTTCGTTACGATTGAGTTATGGTTTTAATCCAAGCAATATTTCCGCCGATTTGAGGAACAGGATGATGCTCGGCGTGTAGTTGCACGTGTTCGCCGGCGGACGTCCTGTGAAGGGATTGATCTCCTGCGGATAGGGGCTTTCGTTGTTGATGGCGGCCTTCAGCCAGATGGAGAGCAGGCCGAGCATGTCGTCTTCGCGATGGTAGTACGGCATCCACATCGTAGCACGTAAGACGGTGAGGCCCTGTGTGTTGGAGCCCCATGAGTTGCGTGGGCAAGCTTTTACGAAATGCGGATCGTCAACGGAAACTGACGGGAATGGATAGGCTGGCAGGAACTCCTTGCCGGGCGTCGTGAAATACCGTTCATAGACACGGTCGAATTCGTTCTGTGACAAGACTTTATTAAGGAAAAGCCGCGTGACGTGCTCCGTGCGGTATTTACGGAAGCCGCGTGAATCGACGTCGTAGTAGAATTCGTCCTGTGGATCATAGAGATATTGGCGGATAAGTTGTTGGATTTCAGCGGCTTTTTCACGCCATTTGGCGGCTTCGGCAGGTTTGCCGAGAAAATCGGCCAGTTCAGCCAATGCCATGCGGTTGCCGTAGCACATGGCGGAGAGATCGACGGACAGGACGGGCATGATCGGCAGATCCGGCATGTTGGAAGCATCGAGATTCGGGCAGGAATGCGGGATGCCGTCATCTGTGACGCGTGGGTCATTGTCGTGCCCCGTATCGTATTCGCAGTACATTTCGACGAGGCCTTTCCCGCTCTTGTTTCTGGCGGTGGAAAGCCATGCGTCATAACGGCTTCCGGCATTGTAGATCCGTTCAAAATCAGCCCTGGGGCGTTTGACTTTCTTTGCGACTTCAAATGCGCAACGCGTGAACGGATAGACGCATTGGACTTGGAAGTAGTTGGCCGGCGTCTTGAAGAATTCCTTTTCGCCGTATTTCAAGGCGAAATTGAACGGAAGAAGGCCGTCCTCCCGTTGATATTGCATGAAAACGTCTTGTGAAGACCAAGCGGCCTGCGGATCGTAGTCGGCCAGGAAGAGATTGTCTTGGTTGTGTTCTAGCCAGATGCCCGTATAACAGTCGCCAGCCAGCAGCAACGGAGTCAGATATTGATTGAACTGCTTGACGTTCGCAAGAAAAGCCTCTTTGGCCTTCGGCAACTGTTCGATGATGCGCCGTCGTTCGTCATCTGTGAATGTGACTTGTGGAATCATGGCAGAAAAATAAGATGATTTTAGGTGATATGGAATGGGTGTTGATTTGCACGACCTTTAATTTAATGTAAAGTAAACTTGATTTAATGCAATTTCAACTCATAAACATTCACAAGGAACGACGATGACGAAATATTTCATGGCATTGGACCAAGGGACGACGAGTTCGCGGGCGATCATTTTCGATGAAACGCTAAAACCGATTGCGTCGTCTTCGGAAGCATACGAACAGCACTATCCGCAAAATGGCTATGTGGAACACGAGCCTGATGATTTGATCAACAGCACGGTGAATTCAGCCGTCGCGGCGATGGCGAAGCTCGGCATCGCCGGAAAGGACATTCAGGCCATCGGCATCACAAACCAACGCGAGACGACGCTTGTGTGGGACAAGAAGACCGGCGAATGCATTCACCGCGCCATCGTCTGGCAGTGCCGTCGGACGGCGGATATTTGCAAAGTCCTTAAGGACGAAGGACTTGAACCATACGTCAAACAGGCCACGGGACTTATCATCGATCCATATTTTTCGGGCACGAAAATCAAATGGATTCTGGACAATGTGCCGAACGCGCGGAAACGCGCGGAAAATGGCGAACTGCTTTTCGGAACCGTTGACACCTATCTGATTTGGAAGTTGAGCAATGGCAAGGCGCATGTGACGGACTACACGAACGCATCCCGCACGATGCTGTTCAATATCCGGTCGCTGGATTGGGACGACAAGTTGTTGCAACGCTTGGGAATACCACGCTGCATGCTGCCGAAAGTCGTGCCGTCGAGCGGACAGGCTGCGGTCTGCGACCATCCTGCGTTCGGCCATGCTCCGATTCCAATTTCGGGCATCGCGGGCGACCAGCAGTCGGCTCTAGCCGGCCAATACTGCGACCAATATGGCGATATGAAAATCACTTACGGAACAGGAGCGTTTCTGCTGTTGAACACAGGCGACCGTTTTATCGAAAGCCGCAACGGCCTGTTGACGACGCTTGGCGCGGGAACACGGCCAGGCAAGCCCGAATATGTTCTGGAAGGCTCCGTCTTCATGGCGGGAGCCATCATGCAATGGTTGCGGGACGGTCTGGGCATTCTGCCGGATACGTCAAAAACAGCAGAAATCGCGACATCCGTTAAGGATACGGGCGGTGTCTGTCTCGTTCCCGCCTTCACAGGCTTGGGTGCACCGCATTGGAATGCACAGGCCCGCGCGTCGCTGACAGGCATGACGCGTGCGACGACGTATCGTGAAATCATTCGCGCGGCGGACGAGGCGATCGCTTTCCAATGCGCGGATTTAATCAAGGCGATGGAGCAGGACATGCAGGCGGCGGCTGGCAGCATCCGCGTTGATGGCGGTGCCGCGCGGGATGAATTCCTGCTGCAGTTCCAGGCGGACATGCTGAACCACGACATCGAACGGCCCGACTACGTTGAAAGCACGGCGTTAGGCGCGGTCCGTCTTGCGATGATGGCGACTGGACTGGCTGCGAAGCGCGGCGAAGGCAGCAAAACGTTCAAGCCGACAATGCCGGAAGCTGAACGGTCAGCGCATCTTGCGAGATGGAAGAAGGCGTTGCAAAGCGTGCTGGACGCCGCACAATGAACGCGATACGAAACGATTAATCAGACAGTCAAGGAGAAGATGGCAACGATGGAAACAGTTGAATGCATCCGACCGGATTATAACAAACCGAACTACGACGAATCGAAAATCGCGCCTTATACATTGGAAGATCCGCTGACGTTTGCTGACGGCACGAAACTGAAAGGTCCGGAAGAATGGCCGAAACGCCGCGCGGAAATTCTGGAAATCTTTGCAAAAGAGATGTATGGCCAGGAACCGCCGAAGCCAGAAGCTCTTGTGACGGAACTGGTTGATGAAAAGATTGGCGCGTTGGCGGGCTTTGCTGTCCGTAGCCAATATAAAATGTGGTTCAAGGCGGACAAGAGCGGCCCATGCATCACATGGATCGTGTTCCGACCACGCTATGCGAAGAAGCCTGTGCCCGTGATTCTCTTCCTCAACTATCGCGGCAATCATGAATTGGTGTCGGATCCGGACATTCCCGTTATGACGGCGTGGAGCCGCAACGGCGATCAGGCGAAGAACCATCAGGCTCTTGAGGAAACTCGCGGCGCATTCTGCAAGTCCGATTCAAACACGGCGTTTCCAATCGGTTCCATTATCGCCCGTGGCTATGCCGTCATGAGCGCATGCTACTGTGAAGTATCGCCCGATCCTGTTTGGAATGAACCAGATCCACAATATTCGCAACAGACGTTTGCCTATACGGGCGTGTTCGATTTGTGGGGCAAGCGTGACGAATCGCGAACCGACAATATCACGGCGCTTGGCGCATGGGCGTGGGCGTTGTCGCGCGGCTTGGATTTGGCGGAACGGATTCCCGAACTGGATACAAAGAAGTCTGTTGTGACAGACTGTTCGCGTCTTGGCAAGGCGGCGTTTATCGCCGCCGCGCGCGACGAGCGGTTTGCCGTCTGCGTCCCGAACCAATGCGGTGGCGGCGGCGTCTGCGTCGCGAAGCGTGATTTCGGCGAAGTTCCTGGAACGGAAGTGGTTAACTTCACCCATTGGTATTGCAAAGCCTATTCGAAATATGCGAAGAATCCGCCGAAACTGCTGACGTTCGACCAGCATCTGCTGTTGGCGTCCATTGCGCCGCGCCGCGTTCTCGTGGAAGGCTTTGGCCCGAACAACTGGATGGATACGGAGGCGGAATACATCGCTTGCAAGGCGGCGTCGCCCGCATGGGAGTTTTTAGGGCTGCCCGGCATGCCTGGAAACGGCTATCCGGACTACTACGACACGTCCTGCATCGGCCCGTATCTGGGCTATGTCCGCCGTACGGAACAGCACGGCATCGCGGCCATCGACTGGATGTGGATGATGGATTTCGCACGGAACGCATTTGAAGGAAAGTAAAACAATAGTTTATCATGTTGAATAAGAAGCAATTCACTCTTGCTGACGAACGTGTCATGCCCGCCATTGGAATTGGCGTGTACCGTTCAAGAAAACTCACGCAGAAAAGTGTCGAAACGGCGCTTTCGCTTGGATATCGGCTGATTGACACGGCCGCGATTTATGGCAACGAATACGCTGTCGGTTGTGCCATCAAGGCAAGCGGCATTCCGCGTGAGGAACTCTTTGTCACGACCAAACTATGGAACAATGACCAGATCATGGGAGACCAACGTGCGGCGTGTCTGGCCAGTCTTGATCGGCTTGGACTGGATTACATCGACCTTTATTTAATTCACTGGCCAGTTGGCGATTATTTGAAAAGCTGGAAGATTATGGAACAGTTATATACTTCTGGCAGAATCCGTTCCTTGGGCGTCAGCAATTTCACGATTCCCGAATTGAAGAATTTGCTGTCGCATTGCGAACTGTATCCCATGGTCAACCAGTTGGAAATCCATCCGTTCTGCCAGCAGAAAGAATTGCGGCGATTCTGTGCGGAAAATGAAATCCAATGCGAAGCGTGGAGTCCATTCTGCCGCGGCAGGATATTCAATCATCCAGTCTTGCAAAAGATTGCGGAAAAGCGCAACAAGACCATCGCGCAAATTGTCTTGCGTTGGGACAACCAGAATGATGTCATCGCCATTCCGCAAGCGGTTGATCCGAAGTTGATTGAAAACAACTTCCAAATCTTCGACTTCGAATTGAGCGATGCGGAAATGGCGGAAATCGATGCGTTGGACACGGGCAAGGCGTTGGCTTTCGCTCCAATTGAAACATACGAATCGGTCACTGCCGCAAAGAGTGCAAGTAACTAAAAGTGAGAATGTTACCATGAAACTTGGCATCATCACGTGGAGTTTCCGCTTCGCCATGGGGCGCAAGATACAGGATTATTCCGGCCCGCAAAAGATGGATATTTTTTCGTTCATCCGTCATGTAAAGGAGCTTGGTCTGGATGGTTATCAATGCGAACTACCGTATTTGACCGATGATGAGCGGCTTTCTCAAATCCGTAAGCTGAATGAAAGCCTTGGACTGTATATCGAAGTCGCCGGCTGGGGCGTTAATCCCAATGATCTGATTCCGCAAATCGTTAAAGCGCATAAAGTTGGAGCAAAAGTGCTACGTACGGCGCTTGGTGGTTTGCGCATCAATACATGGGATAAAAGGCTTCTTGCAGACGAGCTCAAGGAAAAGAAGGAACAACTTCGCTCTGTTATTCCGGAGTTGAAAAAATACAACATCCGTCTTGCTGTGGAAAATCATCAAGATGCCTTGCTGGAAGAATTTCTGGATATATTGGAGTCATTGGACCGCGAATGGATTGGAAGTTGTCCGGACAGCGGAAACAATCTGCTGGTGGCGGAAAATCCAGCCCTTGCATTTGAGAAACTTCTGCCATACGCATATGCCTGTCATTTCAAAGATTTCACCATTCGGCCGACCTCTGTCTTTCCCGCTGGGGGGATTATCACAGGCGTGGCTTTAGGCCAGGGAATTTTTGACCTCCATCGCATGATAGAACAGATTCGACGGCTTGCACCGCACATCAACGTCACGATAGAAAATCAACTGGAACCCAAGGCGACGTCAGAGGAATCCGTTGAATATGAAGAAAACTGCGCAAGAGAATCCGTTCGTTATGCGCGTGAAGTTTTGAATATTTGTTAGTCAGTCAACAAGACATCTTCCCGCAAATGTGGAAATCAGATGAAGTCTGAAAACAAAGAAAAAGAGAGGAAGAATAGTGTAATTATCATTTTTATTTGATTTCTCCTTGAAAAAGCTTTTGACAATACTAAATTATGGTTGCAAGTATTCATGGAATGTGTTTTTTCAGGAGGATGTCCATATGGTGAAGAAATCTGTTAGAAGCGAAGCGTTGGAATTAGTGAAGGCTCACTGCGAGTTTGATCCGCAGACTTTTTTGATTATCTATTTCCAATCAAAGAAGGAAGAAGAGGTCAGATTGCTGGAAGTCAGCAGTGATGTATTGCCGTCTGGACTTGTTTTCCCACTGACTTTTGCTCCTGATAAAGAGGAAGGGATGCAGTATCCATGTACGATTATTGTCGTCTCAAAAGAAGATTATGAAAAAATAAAACAAGGAGATTTGTCACTTCCAGATGGTTGGGGAAAACTGGAAGATGGTGAAGAATTATACAAAAAGGCGGAATTGCTTGAAGACGCGAGTAGGGGGGAATAATGCCACACGAAACATGGGCAGACGCTTATTTCACGCAGGCAAAACAAGATTTTTATCTAGCATTGCATGGCATGACAAATATTTCTCAGATTGAATGCGGCGCTTCTGTGTGTATGCTTCTTCAAATGTTTTTTGAGAAATATGCGAAAGCTGTTTTTTGTGCGCAGACAGGACAGCTTCCGCCGAAGAATCATTTGGCGGCTGGTAATTTTTTGGGAGCATTGAAAAAAAGTTCGACAAAGTACAAAAAATGGAAGGATAATCCAACCTTAAAACTCTGTTTTGATTTTATAAAGAAGATAGAGAGTTTACAACCTGCAAATGCCAACAAGTGGAAGGAAATAGATGATTGTCCTCAGCTTGAATACCCTTGGTGTTTTCATGATGTAATTTATTCCCCCGCAATGGATTTAGATATAGTCTCTGAATTGAAGAATGCAAAATCGCCAATTCTTGCTAATGTGATTCATTTTGCAAAGAATTTGATCGATTCCTTTCCTCTTTTTGTAAAAACACATCGTTTCTCGTAAATTTTTATAGTATTAAAGATAACACTGATAATATATAGATAAGAAATTATTTATCAATGAACGAACGTCAGAAACATTTACTGGAACGGTATAAGGCGACGGATGGTGCGAAATCGCGGCTGGATGTGTCGTTGACACGGGATGCTGCGGCTTGGCGCGCCATGCGGACGGCTGGCCTGACGCAAGGGGAATGCCGTGCGTTGACGTTGTTGGAACTAACGCGTTTGACGCCACTTGAGTTGGAAGAGGACAGCCTTCTGGCTGGTGTCCATCTGGAATGGAACTTCCATGCGGATGACAAGAATCGTGATGCCGCAAAGGATGCGGAGACGTTGAAACAGTTTGGTTGCGATGAGCAGCCAAGCAAACTGCGTGGCCTTCGGGAAAATGTCCTGCATACAGTTGCAAATTCCTGCATGGGATATCCTTCCGAAGGCGTCATGAACGGTTCGTGGGGCGATATGAATCCATTTATCGGCATTGGCTGGATGGAAAATCATACGGTTCGTGGTTTCGACCGACTGTTGGCAAAAGGTTTCGGCGGATTGTTGAAGGATGTGGAAGAGGCGATGTCATCACGCGAACCATGGAGCGTCGATTACGTCCGCAGCGAAAGCTTCTACCGAGCGTTGAAGGCCGTTTGTGAAGCAGGATTGACGTTGGGACGACGCTATGCGGAACTTGCGAAAGCCGCAGGGAATGAAGAACTTGCGGAATGGTGTCTTTCCGTAGAAGATGGCGCGAAAAGCTTCGGCGCGGCCACGCAACTGCTGTGGTTCGGCCATCTGCTGTCTTGTGCCGAAGAATCGATTATCAACGCGAACAGCATCGGGCGGCTTGACCAGCTGCTCATACCATATTATCGAAAGGATGTTTCAGACGGCAAATTGACGAAGGAACGCGCCCATGAGCTGATGGTGGATTTCGCCATCAAACTTTATCAGAATTACGATGTGCAGGCGACGACGCTCGGCGGAACATTGCCAGACGGCAGTTGCGCATGTAACGAATTGACGGACATTATCTTGGATGCGACGGCGGATTTCGGTGAACTGCGTGATTTGTCGTTCCGCATTCATCCGGACACGCCGCCGGAATTGTTGGAAAAAGCCTGCAAACTTGTCCTGCGCGGCGGCGGTATCCCGTTCTTTTTCAACGACAAATGTTTCATCCACGCCTTGAACAAACGCGGCATTTCCCTGACGGATGCGCGGAATTATTCGCCCATCGGTTGTGTGGAACTGACGATTCCCGGAAAGGCTGTATCACGAGCTGTTTCGGGATGGTTCAGTTTGCTTAAGGTGTTGGAACTGACCATTCACGGTGGTTATGACGTCTTCCATAAACAACAGACGTTCATCCATTGCAAGAAATTGGAGGAATACGGGACGTTCGAGGAGTTTTACAGAGCTTATCTTACGAACATGGAATATCTTGCAGAGCGCATGGTGTATTTCTGCCGTCGCGGCGAAATCTCGCAACGCGAATTCGGTGCGCAGATTTTGTTTTCACTACTGACGGATGACTGTGTCCATAACGGTCGTGAAATCAACGATCGCGGGGCGCATTACAATTGGCATTCCGTCTGCCTGATGGGCATTCCGAACACGGCGGATTCGCTGATGGTTCTGAAGAAGGAAATCTTCGAAACGCATCATTGGGACGCCGCCGAATTCCGAAAGATGCTGGAGGCTGATTTTGAAGGACATGAGACGGAACGGCTGCAGTTGAAGAATAGCGTTCCAAAATACGGCAACGGCATACAGGAGGTCGATGATTTGGCGGCGCGGCTTGGACGTGATTTTATCGCCGTCATGGATCGCCTCAGCGAGCCCGGCAGCCAATTCTTCGTCCATCTGTTCAGCTTCCTGCAAAACGTCTATGCGGGGCAGAAGATCGCGGCAACGCCAGATGGACGTCGTTCCGGCGAATCATTCGCCTATTCATTATCGGCCGCGCCCGGCAATGACAAATCCGGCGTGACACGGATGTTGGAATCGCTTGGACGTCAACCACATGAAGAGGCGGCCGGCGGTAGCGCGGCCATCATCGATCTGCATCCGAGCCTATTCAAAAATGGCGTCGATGGGCCAAAACTGCTGGCGGAACTGATTCGGACGGCGTTCTTCAAACTGGGCGTCGGGCAATTGCAATGGAATGTCGTGACGGCGGAGGACATGCAGCGTGCGCAGGATGATCCGGAGCATTACGGCAATCTGCAAGTGCGCGTCGCAGGCTATTCGCAGATGTTCAAGCTAATAGAGCGTAACCTACAGAACCACTTGATTTCTCGCCATAAACATGAAAATTAGTGGTTAGTGGTTAAGCATTAACCATTAGTCCCGTCTTCTTCCGCCGCCGATGACGCCAGCCCGGAGCAGATAGTAAAGCAAGGTGCCGAGGGAGGAGACGGCGCTCGCGACGTATGTCATGAAGGCGGCGTTGAGGACGGAGGCCGCGTGGGTCTGTTCCTGCGGTTGCAGAATACCTGCTGTGACAAGCGCTTTTTTCGCACGAGCGGAGGCATCCCATTCAACAGGCAACGTGACGACGGAGAACGCGACGGCCGCCGTGAAAAGGATGATTCCCACCTTGATGAGCATCGGTTGCTGCATCGCGGCACCGCCGAGAATCAGCACGTAGGAGAATTTACTGCCGAGATTGGCGGGCAGGACGAGCAGTGTGCGCAACCCCATGGGGGCGTAGTTGTTGGCCTTCTGCAAAGCATGGCCGGCTTCATGGCAGGCGACGCCCAACGCGGAAAGAGAATCACTGGCATAGACGGCGTCTGAAAGTCGCAACGTGTTGACGGATGGATCGTAATGGTCGGACAAGAAGCCGTTGACATGTTCGATTTTGACATTGTTGACGCCTGAGGCTTTGAGCATTTTATCGGCAGCCTGGGCACCTGTCAGGCCAGAAGATGACGCGACTTTCGAGTATTTGTTGAACGTCGATTTTACAAAGAACGACGCGAGCATGGAGAGGAGCAGGGCGGGCACGGAGAACAAGAGGTAGAGGGGATCCATCTGCATGGTTGTTATTCCTTATATAAGATGAACGGTTCGTGTTCCATTAATATATCATCGTTTTACAGAAAAGGATGCGTTGCACGTTGATTTTTCATAAATCGCCTATAGAATAATGTGTTTTTCAAAACACAACTTTCATTCGCGAAGGCGCTACCCTACGCCACTTCAAACGGAGACAAATCATGGCAGAAGCATTGAAATCCCTTTCGGTCTTGACGATCGGCAACAGTTTTACGGACAGCTTGATGTCTTATTTCCAACCAGTTGTGGAATCGGCTGGTTGCGAACTGTATTTTGAACGCGCGAACCACGGCGGCTGTGAATTGCATCGCCATTGGAACTACATTGAAAACGAAGAGCGGGATCGCGTGTTCCGCATGTACCAAAACTACACGCATACGATGAAGGAAATTCTGCAATCGCGTCCATGGGATATCGTGACGATGCAGCAAGCCTCCCACGCCAGTTGGCGGCCGGAGACGTTCGAGCCGTTTGGCACGAACATCTGCAACTATGTGCGCACGAATGCGCCGTCGGCGGAAATCTGCATCCAGCAGACGTGGTCCTATCGTAAGGATGATCCGCGCATCATGCCTGGCGGCGAATGGGGCATCGACCAGACGGAAATGTACAACCGTCTGACGACGAACTACCGCAAGCTGGCTGCCGACCACGGCAATCTGCGCATCATTCCGACGGGATTCGCCGTCCAGTTGGCGCGTCAGAACCAGCCGCATGCGTTCGTCAATTATCCGCCTGAACTGCTTCAGCAGATTGTCTGGCCGGATCTGCCTGCGCAGGCGTGGTCGTTGGTCGGCACGATGCGTTGGGCGAAGGATTCGAAAACGGGCGAGATGGTTATCCATCGTGATACGATCCATCTGAACGAACGCGGCAAATACATGCAGGCCTGTGTCTGGTTCGCATTCCTTTATCACAGAAAGACTTCCGAAGTGACGTTTGTTCCGGACTGCATCGGCAATGCGGATGCGCAATTCCTGCGCGAAATGGCCCAGAAGGCCGTGGATGAATTTCCGCAGTTGTAACCACGAAGGGATAGGTATTCTGGATACTCTGGATATTCTGGATGTTCTGGAGATAGTTTAATATAAGCCAATCTAGTTCATCCAGTGAATCCAGTTACTCTATCCACAGTAGGGAATACTTTTTGCTCCGTGAAAACGGTTGCCTGTGGCTCGGCGGTTTGAAAAAACGCTTCGCGTGGAATAATCAAAAAAGGAGAAAATAACATGGTTAAGCACGTTATTTTGTGGAAGTTGAAGGATGAATTGTCGGCAGAGGAAAAAGTGAAGGTGAAGGCTGGCATCAAGGCCGGACTGGAAGGACTGAAAGGCGTCGTTCCAGGGCTGGAATCCATTGTCGTCCGCACGGAAGGATTGGCGAGTTCGAATGCGGATGTCATGCTGGATTCGGCATTTACGGATGAAGCGGCGCTGAAGGGATACGCCGTGCATCCCGCACATGTGGAAGTCGCAAACACGAAAGTGAGGCCCTTCACACAGACAAGGCTGTGCCTTGATTTTAATGATTAATGATTAATGATAAATGATTAATGATTAATTTTTT
>JAFZIJ010000021.1 GCA_017554445.1 Victivallales bacterium | reverse complement strand
CCATGGCGCTCGCGTTGGGTCTGTCCAGCATGGTCGGCGAGAAGTTCAGAGTCGATAGCCTCTTCTTGGACGAAGGCTTCGGCACACTGGACGGCCATGAATTGGAAGAGGCGATGAACACGCTGTCACAGCTTCGCGGCGACGGCAAGTTGGTCGGTATCATCACGCATGCTGAGCGTCTTCAGGAGCGCATCCCCACGCGAATCTGCCTTGAAAAGCACGGCAACGGTCGTAGCACGCTCGAAGGGCCTGGCATCCGCAAACTTGCGGACGCCGTCCTATACGTCAGTCCTGCGGAGAAGGCCCGCCGGAAAAAGCTCAACCATGCATAATGGTTACAACGGCTTTCTGACGGTCATCAACTCGTATGTATCGTTGAACACGACCGTCCCGCCGAATTCATCCACCGCCTCCCGCAAGCCGTTGAAGAATTTCGTCTTGTATGGCTCTGGAATGGTCAGATGGTCGCTGTGTGTCCCACAGTAGTTGACATAGTCGTCCGTTGACAGAACGCGCTTACCATGGAAATCCTGCCGTTGGAAATCGACATATCCATAGTTCAACGCGTTCTCGTACTTCATCTTGCGGTCATATGGCGTATTCGGTTTGTACCATTTGTCATAGACCTGCTGGATGCGGCTATACAGCACTTCATTGGGTGTCTTGTAGTCGCCGATCAGCCTCATCATGGCCAGCATGCCGCCTGGCTTGAGCAACGCGAACGTCTTGCTGAACGCGACATCTTCGGGAATCCACTGGATGGTTGCCGCCGAATAGATGGCGTCAAAACGTTTTTCACCGAAATCATACGTGATGAAATCGTCATGAATCAGCGTGAAGTTCTTGCGGTCTCCGTATTTGCGTTGCAGGACACCGCAGAAGTTGTCACCGATTTCAATGGCGTTGTAGTCGCAGCCTGTATCAAGAATCGGATCGGTGGCCTGCCCTGTTCCGGGGCCTAGTTCCAAAACAGAAGATTCAGTCGTAATATGCGCCATGTCAATGAATTTCGCAAATAATTCAGAGCTGTAATGGACACGATATTTGTCAAATTTTTCGGGAATGGTGTCAAAAATCCGTCTGAATTCCATAATGCCTCCTAAATATTAGCTTTCCTTTTCAATAATCCGCAAGGACTTCCAGCGTCCCATCTTATAGCGCACGATAAACATCGTGCTGCTCAACGCCCCCATGATGACAAAAGCCAGCCAGACCTGCAACGGCCGTAGTTTCAGAATATAGACGCAAAGCATGACGCCAAGCGTCATCACGATATTGTTCATGATATGGATGAGCATGCACCACAGCGTATCCCCTGCGCCGCGCAACGCTCCTGAGGCGATGATCAGCAACGCATCCGTCAGCAGATACAGCCCCGCCAGCCGCAGCATCGGAATGGCGTATTCCCGCACTTGCGCATAGTCCAGACCAGACGATTCAGGCGTGAAAACACCCACCAATGTCCCCGTGCAACTGATAAACAAAATGAGCATGAAACCTGCATATGCAATCGCCACTTTGTAGCCCGAATGCGCAACACGCACGGCCCGGTCAGGCAGCCCCGCCCCCATGGCCTGTCCAACCAATGTGCTGACAGCCACCTGCACGCCAAGCAACGGATGGAACGAGAAGCTGTCCCAATTGAAGGCGATCGTCGTGGCCGCCGCCATGTCGTCGCCGTAACTATGCAGACTTGAGACGAGAAACACGAAGCAAACCATGCTCAATATGTTTTCGACACCTTGCGGCAGTCCGTAGCGGATGAGTTTGAACAATTTATCCGCTTCGAACAACGGCGGCTTCCGCCCGCCTTCCCATTCGGGATGCCGCCGCGCCCGCCAATAAACGACCATCAGCGTAATCGCCGCTGAAGCTCCGGACATGACCGTGCCGATGGCCGCGCCGTCCAGCCCCAATGCAGGGCAGCCCAAATGGCCGAATATCAGCACCCAATTGGCCACGACATTCACAAACAACGCCACGGAATTCGCGACCAGCAGCACTTTCGTCCGGCCGATTCCCGTGAAAAACGAGCCGAAAACAAAGCGTGTCAATGCGTTGACGCTGCCGAACGCCATGTACCAGAAATAGCGGCGTTCCAAGACCTGTTCCAATTCCGAATGGCCGCTGAACACGGGACTTATGCTGACAATGCAATCAATCAGAAGAATCAATGGATAACTGACCACGGCACACCACAACGACTGCTTCACCATGCGCAAACAGTTGTATTTCTGCCCCGCGCCATAGTACTGCGCCGTCAGCGTGGAGGAATATCCCACGATGCCGACGAAAAACGACACAACCATCCAGCTCGTGATGCCGCCTGTCATCGCCGCAGCCTGATGGACGACGCCGACATGCGACAAAAACAGCCTGTCGATGAACATCATCAACATGTCGAACATGGTGGAGAGGAACATTGGAATGGCGATGGGCAGCAATTCAAGAATACCGCCCGGCCCGTCGAAATGTTTCTTGCGTATGGATAAAAGCATTTGGCTCATAATGAAAAGAAGAGTTGGGAACCGCCCCCCTGGAAAATCAAATCTCTTTAAATACTTAATATAAATACGTTAAGCAGAGACGCCAAAAAACGTCATCACGTTTTCAAGATTTTTCTACAGCCCAATAATCACGTTTTCAAGATTTTTTCATCAGAACATGACGTTTAGCCTGCGGAAACGGCTTGAATGGACACACGTTTCCATGGTCATGGCGTTGCCTTCATGAGATGTGCAGGCGAAATTCCACGCCGCCACAAGAAGACCCAATATCACTCGCCGGCGGGCTTAATGGCTTCAATCTCGCCCTTCCAATCGATAATTCCGCCGAATTCATAAATATGCTTGTAGCCAAAACTGGACAGCAATTTGGCGGCTTCATTCGAACGACGGCCTGACCGACAATAGATCAGATAAACCTTCTTCTTGTCAGCCAGTTCGGGAATGGCTTCATTATTGCGGATATCCTGCTTCAGTGAATCAATTGGAACATTGATTGCGCCAGGAATATGCCCTTTGTCATATTCCTCCTTGCCCCTTACGTCAACAATCACGTAGCCGCTCTCAGTCGCCATCATCTCGGCGGCCTCATCAGGAGTGATGGTTTGGAATTTCTCACTATCCTTGCAACTGCACAGCATGACGACGAGCGCCATGGAAAGAACAAGCCCCCAAAAGTTTCCAGTTGTATGTTTCATAAACGTTCCACCTTGTTTCATTTACCTTTTCAACGCAAGCACTTCTGTCAACGTCTGCATCATTTTGTCCATGCGGATCGGCTTCGCGAGATGGCCGTCCATCCCCGCATTCTTCGCCGCCTGGACATCCTCCGCAAAGGCGTTCGCCGTCATCGCAATAATCGGAATGGACGCCAGTTTCGTATCCGGCAAGGCACGAATGGCCTTGGTGGCCTCGTAGCCGTTCATGACCGGCATCTGGACATCCATCAACACCAATTGGTAGTAGCCTGGCTGGGAAGCCGACACTTTGTCAACCGCAATCTTCCCGTTTTCAGCCTCTTCCAGCATGAAGCCCGCCTCTTCCAGCATGAGCGACGCGATTTCACGGTTGATTTCGTTATCCTCCACCAACAACAAGCGGATCTTCGAGAAGTCGATGGATTGTTTCTCAATACCATCCTGCGATTCTTCCGTTACTTCCGGTTCGTCGGAAAGAGCGAAATCCAAATGGATGATGAATTCAGTCCCCTTGCCCTGCTCGGTCTCGACGTTGATCGTGCCGCCCATCAAATCGACGATGCTCTTCGTGATCGCCATGCCCAGACCAGTCCCCTGGATATTGCTGACGGTGCGTTCACGTTCATAGGCTTCGAATATCTTCGCGGCGAACTCCGGGCTCATGCCCATGCCGGTGTCCTTCACGGAAAATTCGTATGAGCCTTTCCCGTCCGACGTTCCGATTTGCGTCAATCTCACGCTGACGTTGCCGCCTTCAGGCGTGAACTTGTAGGCGTTGCTGACCAGATTCAGCAGGACGCGGTTCAGGCGATTTGCGTCACAAAGCACCATTTTATTTTCAATCTTCTCAGCGGCAACGACATAGTTGATCTGCTTCATCTCCATCTGCATCGCGAAAAGATCGCGCACTTCATCCAGCAGTTTCACAATATTCGTGGGTACGGGATCCAATTCCATCTTGCCGCTCTCAATGCGGCTCATGTCCAGAACGTCGTTGATGAGCGTCAGCAGATGTTGGCTGGACAATTCGATTTTCTGCAGATATTCCGTCGCTTTCGGCGAGAGGCCGGGCTCCTTCTTCACCAGGCCGACATAGCCCACGATAGCGTTCATCGGCGTCCGGATGTCATGGCTCATGTTCGAAAGGAACGTGCTCTTCGCCTGACTGCTCCGCTCCGCGCTGTCCTTTTCCTTCTCCATCTTGTTTTCACGCTGAATCATGGACTTGTAGATATTGAACATGATGAACAACGACAGCATCAAAAGCGCCATCTGTATCAGGCTGTCCTGCGTCATCGTGCTGTTCAACCATCCCAACTGCTTCTGAAGGTAATATTCGGCGTCAGAATTCTCCGTCTTGGTCAGTTGGACATGATATTCTGAAAATCGCGCCACATTGTAGCGGTTGATCTTGTCCATCACGACACGCGTCGTATCATGCATCGATTCACGAAGCCACAACATGGACGTGAAGAAGATCAAAAACAGCATCGTGACCCACAGAACAGTCGATTTTCCGATGCGTTTCTCCTTGTCCCGCTGGAAGATATAGCGGAAAAACACAAAACCGAGAATGCTCCATGCGATGAGTATCAAATAGGATTCCGTGGACATGCCGCTGACCGTCCAGAAATTCGGAACCATGAAATACAGGAAGAAGCCCAATGATATGACCATTCCGACCAGACCGGTTATCTGCACGGGAACGTTCCCCGCATCCTTCGCCGCCTTGAAGGCGACGGTGGATGTGTAGATATACGCGATGGTCGCGCCAATCGTATTGACATCGACAATCCAGCCGATGGCCGTCCGTCCCAAAAACGGAATCGGGAAAGAAAGAATCATAATGAAAAGAATCGCATTCTGCGGAATTCCCCAACGATTGAGCCGGCAGAACCATGACGGAAGCAACTCGTCATGCGCCATGGAGTAGATCAATCTGCTGGCCGCAATGTAATTGCCGACAAGCCCTGTAATGATACCCGCCAGCACCGCTACGCCAAGCACAACCAGCCCCGTCTTCCCCAAATATTCATGGGTGGCGTGAAACGTTGGCAACGCATGGTAACCTGTAAATTTCTTGATGTCACGGATATACGCAATCCAATCCTTGTATTCCGACGGATAAGCGGACGCTGCCAGCAATGTGAGCATGATATACGCCGCGCCTCCTGCCAAAACGCCTATCAGCATAATCATGAAAGCCTTGCGCGGCGAAAACGTGAACTCCTCCGTCGATTGCGAGATGGATTCAAATCCCGCAAAGGCCCATGGCGCAAGAACCATGATGTTGACTACCACGGAAAACTTGCTCGCCCATGGGACGAACAACGGCTGCGGCATCAGCACCTTGCCCCCCTGCTTCGACAACGCGACGCAGAAGACGGCCGCCAGTCCAAAGAAAAGAAGCAGGGCCATGAAAATCTGCACACTCGCCACCAGACGTCCGCCGCGGATGCATACCCAGCCGAACAGCCATATCGCGCCGAGCACAAGAAGCACTTCGGCCCCGTAGATATCAAAATCCGCTATGTGGTAATGACCTCCCACCTTGAATGTATCACCAAGCAAGTGTCTGCACAGCAAGGGGATGGCCGATGCGTTCGCCCAGATGATGGCGATATAGACCAATATCAGGAACCATGCGCTGAGCACACCGTGGTCATATCCAAGCTCATGTTTGGCGTAGGAATAGGTGCCGCCCGCGTCAGGATGCCGATTCATCATGAAATGGTAATTCACACCGATCACCAGCATGACGAAGGCCCCCAGAGCCATTCCAAGCGCGGTGCCCCATGGACCGGCGATCGGCAGGAAAGTCGTCCCCGGCATGATGAAGGCCCCCCACCCCACGGCACAGCCAAAGGACAACGCCAAAGCTCCCAAGGGTGAAAGATATGGTTTTAGGCTTTTATTATCCATTATGTTTAGCTTTTCACAAAGCTATATAATCATGGTTTCAGCATGTTCAGCTAATGACATTTCATGCAAAAGCGGCTTTTGACATAAAAATGTTCAGAAAACTGCTAAAACATTAGTTTTTTTTTACTTTACCTAATGATTTTTTATTCTATAAGAAAATGTATAGTTTAACACTTTCTCAATAGATTTCAATAATTTGCGTCAGAAAAAACAATAAAACAGATGGCTTTATGAAACATGATGGGTTCAAATGTTATTCAACACTCAATCCATTTCATATGCCAAGATAAATATGTTTAGCATGGATTCATTTATGCATCAAGCATCTGAACAGCCTGTCAAGACTTTTTCACAGGCATAGTATTCATGGCCGTACATGCTGCATCGCCCCATGATTTCATACCCCGCGTTGAGATACGTCTTGATGGCGGGAAGATGCGTCCGCGCCACAAGCAGACGGATGGCCTTGCATCCTCTCGATATCAGAATCCGCTCCGACTCTTGATGCAACATGGCGCTCAATCCATGGCCCTGCCACGCAGGAGCGATGCAGACACGCGCGATCAAAGCGACATGATCCGCAACACTCCAGACGCCAAGCTCGTCCCATTCCGTCTCATCGATGATGGACAGCGCGCCGACAATCTCCGCGCCATTCGTCAGCACAAGCAGATTGCCTTTCGCGATATCCACATCGATATCCTCTTCTTCCGGATATTCATCGTTCCAAATGCAGAAGCCTCGTCCTTTCACGGACATATACAATCCATTGATTGTATCGTGGTCTTGTGCCACCGCCATTCTCACCGCCAACGATGATATATTTATTTCCTGCATCATCTTTATCTACAACCTTATAACATTAAT
>JAFZIJ010000020.1 GCA_017554445.1 Victivallales bacterium | reverse complement strand
TGCTGAATGCTGAATGCTGAATGTGAGAGTACTTCTCCAAGTGCCGACTATTTCCAAGAAATGGTCGGCATTTTCTTTGTCTTGACACAATCCTGTAAATAAGAATTGATTAGTGTCTGATATGGCAAGTTGATATTTGCCGCCAAAGCTTTGAAGTATTCGATGACATCTGTATCCAGACGAATCGTCACAACGGTTTTACCAGCTTTCGTGTAGGGATTTTTTACTGCATTGCTGAAATCGTATTCATCTCTCATGGTCATTTTCTCCTTCTATAACAATCAGATTCCTTTTTTGTGGCTTTTCTTGCGGAGATAATACGGATTTGTTCATCATTTTCACGGTAGCAATGGCATACTACCAATAAACGTAAGGTTGCACTCATGCCAAGCAAAATAAATCGTTCTTCATCTTCTGAATGATCTGGGTCTCCCATAAATAGCGCATCGGCATCATTAAAGACTGTGGCTGCTTCCAAAAAGGTAACACCATGTTTTGCCTGATTGATTATTGCTTTGTTTTCATCCCAGATGAATTCCATGTCTGCTCCTTGTCTTTATATTTATTGTGTAAATATATAATATTGATAAAACATTTCAAGTTATTATGTCAAAAAAATGGCTACAGCACATGTATTCCATTGCTTGAAAAACAATCGCAATTAATTAAAGTAAACAATTAGTATTCATTAATGTAAAAAGCTGAGCATCACCATAGGCATATCATGAACGAACGAATCCAGAGGCTGGTCCATCAAGTTTTGACGAGCGACATCAATCCGCCGACACATGAGATTGAATGCGATCCGTTTGATGAAAAACTGTCGGAACCGATGTTCGTCGCCAAGCGGTTCTGCGAGTTCTACAATGCGCAGCCAATTGTGCTCGGTGACGACAATGAATTGATCGGCCATATCCGTTTTGACAAAACGCCTGTTCCTGCTGACATTTTCCATCGTTCTGGCCATGTGAAATTCCGCGAAGCCTCCGCCAAATACTATGCGAAGCCACAGGAGAATCTCTGTACGTTCGAATGGCAGCATTCCAATGCGGATTTCGGCAAGCTTATCCGTTTGGGCCTCAACGGTTATGTGAAGGAAATCAACGCCTCACGGAAGAAGTTTCTTGGTGAACGCAGCCATTTGCAATTTCTAGCGGCGTTAGAGCGCGTTATCCATGGCATTGGACAGCGTGCGGACGCATGCCGTCAACATTGCGTCGATTTGGCAGAAGCCTGTGAGAATCCTGTGCGGAAGGCGACGCTGCTGAGGATGGCGGCGAATTGTACGCAGGTCCCGATGAATCCTGCGCGGTCGTTTGAAGAAGCCGTGCAGTGTGTCTATTTCTGCTTCGCGTTTCTGCCGGACAGCATCGGTCGCCCCGATCAATATCTGTATCCGCTTTACAAGCAAGGCATAGCAGATGGAACGTTGACGCCTGAACATGCGACGGAACTGATCCAGGAGCTGTTCATCATGATTCACGGCCACACGCCGTTCAATTCTGGCTGGGCGGGCGACAAAGGCGCTGAATCGCATTTCGCAATCGGTGGCTATACAATCGACCATGAAGATGGCTTCAATGAACTGTCGAAACTGATCATCGAAGCGATGATGGACATGCCGTTGATCCGTCCGCAAGTCTCCCTGCGATGGAACAAGAAGACGCCGCATGATGTCCTGCGTTACATGATGGATTGGGAGCGAAAGGACAAGAACAAACGCATCGCATTCGTCAACGACGAACCGCGCATCGCAGGGCTCATGAAGTTGTTCGGCCTGCCGTGGGAAAAGGCGTATGACTACATCATGGTCGGTTGCAATGAACCAGCCTTCCAAGGCGGCATTTCGCTGGGCGGCAACACGGTGAACATCGTGCGTTCATTGACGAACACGTTGACGAAACGTCGTTCGGAAATCTTGAAATGCAAAGACTTCGACAGTTTCTACACGATTTACGAGCAAGAACTTCACAATGATTTGTTCACGATATTGGACTACGGCAACATGTTCAATGATCTGCGTTCGCGGGACTGCAACGTGCTGTCTTCTCTGTTTTTAGACGGCTGCATCGAACGCGCGGAAAGCGCGACGCGCGGTGGCGCGTCGCTGGCCCGTGGCGGTGGCGCGAATTTCATGGGAACGACGAATCTTGTCGATTCGCTGGCGGTCATCCGCCAGTTTGTCTTCGAAGAGAAGAAAATCGCCTTCGCGGATTTGCTGAAAGCGTTGGATGATGACTGGAAGGGCGCGGAGGACATGCGGCAGATGATTCTCAGTCGTGGACGGTTCTTCGGTAACCACGACGAATTGTCGGATAGCATTGCGCGTCGCGTCTATGAAAGCGTTTATGCATTCGCCGCAGGGCGGACGGATATTTTCGGAACGACGTTGACATATGGTAATCTGACAGGCTACAACCAACATTTCGCTTGGTTTGGCGCCTTGACGGGAGCCACGCCGGACGGCCGTGTAGCAGGTTCGGCGTTGACATTCGGTAGCGGACAGTCCTACGGAAAGGACAACGACGGTGTGACCAGCCATCTGTTATCCGTCGCGCAAATGGACACGACTGGCATCATGACGGGTAATACCATCATGAATTTGACTGTCGATGAACAGACGGTTCGCAACGATGAATCGTTTGAAAAACTCGTGCTTCTTGTCGAGACATTTTTCAAACAGGGCGGTCTGCACATCCAGTTGAACCATGTGTCGCGCGAAGAGTTGATTGCTGCGAAGGCGGAGCCGCAGAAATACAAGAGCTTGCGTGTCCGTGTGTCGGGCTTTTCGGCGACGTTCATTTCGCTGAACGAGGCGCTGCAGGATAACGTCATCAACCGCACGACGGAAAGCCTGTGACGGGAAAATTTATTAATCCTTTCAAGTGATGTTTAACAGCCTGCCGTTGAATTGGTTGACGGCGGTCTGTCGTTGTATTGTTTGCCCCAACAAACAGAATAATCCCTGAAATTTTTTTCCATTCTGTAACATTTTCTGTTTTTATGGAGAAATACAAGTAAAGGAGGGAATGCTCGACAATTTGATTATTTTCTATAAATAAGCAAATGACAACTGGAATGAACAGGTAAAATCTATTACATTATAGTATAGGAATCATGTATTATAGACTGGAATAATAATTGAAGGCGTCATTACGCAAGCATCTTGTTTTCGCTTCTTCCAGATGGCAAGAGGAAAACGCGAGGCAACTAACAACTTGTAGGAGCAAAACATGAAGACGAAGGAAGATTACATAGCTTTTCTGGCGGAAGCGCGCAAGGAGACTGGAATTGACGCGTTGGTTCCTGATGAATCGGGACTTGTGACGGTCAATGTTGATGAAGCATTCAATGTGAATCTCCAGTTTGTGGAGGCGTCGGCAAGCATCCTCTGCTTCGTGGAAGTGACGCAGCTTCCAAGTGACGCTCCGAAAGAGGTTTATCGCGATTTGCTGGCCGGCGGTCTCTTCGGCCATGAGACGGGAGGCGGTTTCTTTACGTTGGAGCCTGATACGGAGACGGTTGTTTTCAACTACTTCTTCGATCTTGAAGCCATCGAGGACGACGTGGATGAATTTGTCTCCGCTTTGGAAAAAATCATGCAGTTATGCGACGTTTGGGCTAAGCGGATCAAGGGGATTTTGGAAGACGGTGAACCGTCCGGAAGTACGGAAAGCCATATCTTTTTCCATCCGTAAATGATTAAAATACAGGGGTAGTTTGACATGCCATTGTCCATAAACGATTTCAAAACTGTTGCGCAATCGACTTTTTTCGGTTCGCGGGATATTACCGTTGACAAAAAAGAACATGCGAAGCTCGGCAATCTCGTGTTTTCGGCGGGAAAGAAAGCGAACGAGGCGACGATGAAGGCTTTCAAAGCCGCACTCGAAAACGAATACGGCGTCTTCGGTACGCATGCGTTCGACACGGTCGTCGGCGCGCGCCATCAGATGAAGAAGTCGTTGCGTGCATGCGATGTGAAAGCCACGCTTTCGCAGATTGAGACGCTCAAGAAGAACCGCTTTGCGAATGAACTGAGCCGTCAGTTGGATACGAATCCGAAGTTTCGCGAACTGCCTGAAGCGTTGCGGGCAAAAGTCAGAACTGCCGTCGCGGACGCACCGTTCAAAGGCTGTGATGTCTCGAAGTGCAAGACACCAGCTGACATGTCACGCATGGCGGCGCGTCGTATAGACAGCGCCATCCGCGAGAAACGTGAACTGGATGATGACATTGTTCCGCTCGCTGGTCGCAAGAAGACGGAGACGACGGCAAAAGCCAATGAGCCGACGGGACTTCGGAATCTCAAGACCATCTTCAAAAAAGGCACGACGTCCGTTGAGGACCGCATCAAGAAAGGCACGCTTGGCACGGGCATGCGCGTCAATCGAAGCAATACGAACCCAGTCTTGCTTGACAAAGTGAAGACGAACGGCGTGGAGCCTGGCTTCATCTTCCGCAACGATTGGTCGAAGGACGATACGCATGGCTTCATGGCGGACATCAATTCTGACGAGAGCAAACAGGCTCTGGAAACGCTGAAAAAACAGAATCCAGAATTGAAAGAGGCTTGCAAAGGCAAGTCGTTGCGCGAACAGATCATGCTGGCGGGGCGCGCCCATCCCGCCGCTGTGGCGGCCGCGTCGGAATACATGCTTGAAAAGGCGGTCGCCGTCGCGCTCGGCACGAACGACAAGAACGAACCTGTTTCCGACAGCGTCGCCAATCTCGCGAAGGAGCTCAAGAATTATTTCCAGGAGGATGTTTTGAAACGTTTGGACAAGAATGTTTCGGATCCGAAGAACAAGGAGATTCTCAAAGAGGCGAAGACCGAACTGTTTACGGATATCCGCGACGCCGTGATGGGCGTGAAGGCGGACGATGCGGAATACAACAAGTCTTCAGTCTTCAAGCATTTCGCGGATCGCGCCATCATGAAGCTCGACTACAATGAAAGCGAAACTTTCTGGAAGGGGGATTCCACCAAGGCCAGCACGTTCCGCCGCCCGGAACGGATTCTCACGAATCGCAAGCCGATTCTGGGCTCGATCTACCGTTTCCAGACGCGTCAGACGGCGGACAAGATTTCCTCCGGAGCTGTCACCGAAGCACTTGCAAATGATTTGACACGGCTGGCCGGCGTTCCTGCGCAGGAGCTTGAAATCGTTCGCGGAGAGTATTCCGACGGTCATCCGAAAATCATGCTTGCGGCGAAATTCGCCAACGGGTACAAGGATATGGAAGACGGGATGCTTCAGGACGGCCGCGCCATTCCGCCGACGAATCCAGACGGTACAAAAGGATCTGAACCTGAACCACTTGGAAAATACAAGGCGTTCTTCCTGCTCACGGCGGACCGCGACGGCATCGGCAAGCGTGGCCAGAACAAAGGCTTCATCAACGGCAAGTTCTTCGCCATCGATCCGGGCCATTCGCTCGAAGGGAACGGCAAGTATTTGGAAGTGGCTGATGACTTCTCCTTCAAGGACACATACGGATCCAGCACGAAGCCGCGTTTCAACAACTTCTCCGTTTTCGACGACGATACGCGTTTCTCCAAGCTCCAGGGGCTGGTCAATTTGAGGGAAATCAATCAATCCGGAGCGTTCGATAAGTTGTTTGATGACTACCGCAAGGCCTTTGATCCGAATGAGAAAGGTATTTCTGACACAGAAAAGGCGCTTCGCACGAAAATCACCGATGACATCAATAAGAAGCAGGCCGAATTCAAGGAGTCGTTGAACAAGCTGCTCAGGGTCGGCGGCATGCAATTGGAATTGTATGACGATCTTGCGAAGGAGGGCCCCGCCATGCAGGAAGGCGCCATCGAAACCATCGCCAATCTTGAAAAACTCACGTCGCCGACGACATGGGTGAGCAAGAAAGGGCAGGTCGCGCTGAAGCATCTTGAAGTCAGGCCTGAAACACGCATTCCGTGGCGGGCGGGCGTGGAAGGCAACAATCTCGTCTATCATTGCGACAAGGCGATTCCTGAGAAGGCACGCGAAATCCTGCAAGGAATCGCGACCGAACATGGCGCCACGTTGGAGACGGACGCTTTCGGAACGACGCGTCTCATCATGCCGAGATCCGCCGGGCCGGAGTTTTTCGCGGCGTTCAATGAAGACAAGGTCGCGCAGTTGACGCATCCGAAGGAGCATGCCATCCGTCAGCTTGGCGGCGACGGAACGCTTGAAGCAGTGTATTACAAGCCATTCGAACCTGCCGTGGACGGGAAGGATCCCAATCCTCCGCTGACAGCGGAACAACTGCCTGAATTCCTTGATATTGAAGATGACAGGGGGCGTGTCGTCCATCTGCCGAAAATCCACTATGAGACGATGGCGACGACTCGTTGTTCAGGCGTCCACCGTCCGCGTTCCGTCGAGGAGCTTCGTGCGCAGATGGAGGCCCGGATCCATCGCGGCAACGAGATTTTCCGTGCGCTTCAGGCCGGCAACGTCTCGCGTTTCGAGGCGAGCGAGCAGAACATCGCCGCTCTTACCATCGCGCTGCATGTCGCCGCCTTGAAAAAAGGCGAATACATGTACCGTGGATCGTTCTCCGTTGAAGACCAGGCCGGCAACATCGCCCGCTGGCTTGATACGAATAAAGATATCTACCTGCGCTCTTCGACGCATGCGCGGCCCTATCAGCAGATGCAGGTGGACGGCCATCTGAACATGCCGCGCGGCTTTGACGTGAAGGAAGGCATGGGCGGTCTGCTCAATGGCATGCGCACGTTCCATTATTTCTCGTTGCCTGATCCGAATCATCTGCAAGACGCGGGCGGCAGCGGCCCGAAACGGCGGCTGTTCCTGAAATGCGAGACCTATGGCATCTATTGGAGCACGGCGCATGTCCATCCGAACGACAAGAAGGCCGCCCGTTCGGAAGGCATGCACACGCGCTGGGCGCAGTTCGGCGATGTATGCGAATCTATTGCGCACATGGCGTCGCTCTTCCGTTCGTTCTCGACGTCGAAGACGGCTAATGGCATCCGCAAGGAGAATATGCCCGATACTGTCAAAAACACGCTGAAGGAAGCGGAAGTGACGCTGCGTGCGAACGGTTTCATCCAGTTGGCCGAAGGCATCAAGATGGAAGACGTCCTCAAAGGCGGCGGCATCAAGATGTTTGTGGACAACTTCATGAGTGGTCTCCGCAAGCTTTCTGACGACAGGGCAATGGAGGCAATGAACGTGATACAACCGTTCATGGACAGGCTTGACAAAGAACTTAACAACTTGAAAATCAACAACCACGATGATCGCATGGGCAATGAAATCATGATTGACGAGAAGGATATCTGAGAAATATATGCGGTTTGAAACAAAACATTTTAGTGTTGAACGCCTTGTAAGCGAAACGGTCTCATTGAAAAAGAATTGACTTCACGTCATTTATATTATAAAAATGTGTAACATTTTATCAGATTATGGAGAATTATTGTTGGGAAACGGAAGACAACAGGTGGCAAATAATCTATCAGGAGATAATGAATGACAAGCAATCTGGAAAAACTGGGCGAAATGGCATCTGAAATGTGGACGGAAAAAGCCGTCTCCGCAGACGATATTGGTTTTGTGCTTGAATTAGGTGACGTCAAGATGAGTTTCTTCTCCCATGACGGTCTGCCCAATACAGCGTTCTGCCGGGCTGTCGTCGCCTCTCTTGGAGAGATGAAATGCCCGGACGGATTCGCCGAGGAAGCCTTGGCCGGCAACTTCTTCTGGAGCGGCACAAACGGCGCAACGCTTTCCTACAATGAAGCCGATAACGCCTTCTATCTGACGGACCGTTTCGATGACGATGCGTTCAGCAACGAAGACGCATTCGAAACGTATGTCGCCGGCTTCATGAGAACGGTCATGGACTGGCGGGAGCGTCTTGCCATTTATCTCCCTGAACCGCAAGATAAAGCAGAGGAGGTGCGCTGATGGATATCCGCGAATCATTTGAACAATATCTTGCCGATTTCGGCAAAGCGCTCGGCACGGAACTTGTGTTTGAAGAGGATCATTGCAATTTCACGGTTGACGGCGCGGTGGAAATTGAACTGGACTACTATGATGACTCAGACACCGTCGTCGCCTGGGCGACTGTAGGCGAAATGCCTGAGGATGATCTTGCGGGCGATCGCGCATTGGTGCTTCTCGCACTCAACGAGCTGGGCAGCCCCGCTGGGGGATACACGCTTTCAATGGACGCGGATACACGTCGTGTCATTGCCCACGACAATCGTCCGGCCGAGGCTTTTGATTCGGCGGATCGTCTTGCCGCATGGCTTGACACGCTTGTGGAGCTGGTGAATGCCATTCGAGAAGATTTCGCGGAGCGCTTCCCGTGCATGGATATAGACGATGAAGCGGAGGAGGACGAACCATGACACAACGTATTAACGATAAAGTGCTGGGCAGCCGTTTCTGGCTGGTCAACGATTTTCAGCCGCTCCAGCAGAATGACAATGCGTCCAATGTGGCCGTTGCCCCGGGAAGACAGCGGCATCCGGCCGCCAATGTCGAGCATGATGCGACGGTCTTTTCATTTGTCGCGAATGGCAATGATGGAATGGTGAAATCCGCCATCAACAAGGCGGAGATTTTTGCCGCGTCCCATACGCTGACGGATGAAGAACGCAATCTGGAAACGGCCAAGGCGAATGACAACAAGCGATATCTTTTGGGCGGTGAGGATGCCGTCAATGCGTTTTTGGAAGAAGTCAACCAGCTTTACACCTCCCGTTTCGGAGGAGAGAACGGCGCGAATCTCTGCGCGACGGCGTTGAATAAACTGATGGTGACCCGCGAGTTCGATGAACGTGCGAAAATCGCCAGACAAACAGGTGTTTTGGGGCAGGCTGGGCTGGAAGCCTTGAAGAATGCCGTTCTAGGACTTGCCCGCATGCTCAGAGAAGAGAAGATTTCTGAAAATGCCGTCGTCATTTTGGCGGACTCCAACATCTACGATGCTTCCAATAAGGCTGATATGTTGAAGCTTGCCGCGGATTCAGCCAAGAAGACCCGTGAGCTTTTTATTGGCGAAAAGCGTTTCAATGCGTTGATTCAGCTGTGCGAGGATAATCTGAATCATGCGGAGAACCTTTCCCAAGAGGAGATTAACAATATAAGAGCCGAGATCGCCGAACTCAGAACCCTTGCGAATGAAGCCATGGCCTTTCGCCGTCTGGCGTCTTCCGGCATCAAGACGGATTATAAATTCACGGATGAAACGGGCAAAGAGACATCTGATTCGAAGTTCCAGGAGAAGCAGATAAAACAGATACGCGAGTCTCTGCGGGCGTTTCGTTATGATTTGGACCAGTTGCGTGGTGCCCACATGGGTACAATGGAACGTATGCGCCGCTTCTTCGACAATTCCTTCTCGTATTATTCCGGTACGCGCATTTCTGAGCAGATGTACACGCAGATGCAGGACGCGGATAATATCTTCAACCAGAAATTGCGTCTTATTCAGACACGCATTTTGGGACACGCCGCTCCGGAACCGCAGTTGGATGCCAACAATCCGTACGCAGGCGCTACGGACGAGGTCATTCCGGGTGACATGATCAGCCTCGATGCCTCTGCAAAAGCCGCGACGCATCTGTCGCATCTGACGAATGCTCGCATCCGCTACCATCGGTCAGGCGCGGAGAAGCGGGTCAAAGCGAATGCGAAGGCCATCAGGGAAGAACTGGGCGACATCGCGAAATTTGGCGGTGAACGGACGGTCACCTTCCGGGCAGGCGTGGATTTCCTGTTTGATTTGAACCTCGGCTTCGCGGAGGCGGATGCCAAGGCGGGCTTTACTGGCAAGGTGTCTGCGCAGATAAGTGTCAATAACAACGATGGAACGGTGTCGGTCACCTATTCTGGGGGGGCGGATCTGCATGCGAAGGCCGGCGTGACGCTCGGAGTGGACCGTGACAAGGAAGGGGATAATCTTAAAGGCGGTTTAGGCGCGAATATTGGAGCGGGGGCAAGTCTGGAAGTGCAGCGCAGTGTCACGAAGACATACGCGAATCTGGATGAATTCATCCGTACGGCAAGCAAATACAATCTGGTGATGACGCCGCGGCCTCGCGAAGTGTTCTATGCCTGGGCTCCCAGATTGGTCAAAGGCCTTGGCCATCTCTTCATGCTTGGCGCGACGGCATCGGGGTTCCGTATCAGCAAAAGCAAGATGGACCAGGTCTCGTATGGTGCGGAACTGCGCAACCGCAATGTCTTCGGGCCTATGTCCGGGCTTTTCCTGAAAAAACGCAATGTGGAAGTGCTTGGCGAACGAAAGGCGACGGCCTTCAGCGGTAGCGCCAAGGGGACGGCAGAGGCTGGTGTGTTCTATGCGAACAACGGAAAATACGATAGCAATATTGAGTTTGGCGGTTCTCTTGGCATCAGCCATTCGCGGGAGTATTTCGTCAAAAATTCAATATATGTCTCGTTCGCCAAATCGCTTAAGACGTGTTCGGATGGCTTCCTGAGGCAGCGTTTCAATAGCGAATTGGACAATCAGGTCGATTTTTTGCCGCAAGACGACCCATGGCGGCGGCGTATCACGGATCTCGTACGGGGAACGGACATAGTCCAGCCGGCAGTGCATTACGATGCGGGGAGGATTGCCCCTGCCTTTGCGCGCCTGACCACGATGCTTCATGAATTGGAAGAAAACGCGGCGAAAACCGTCCAGAAGGACAATGCCTTCTGGAACCAGTTCGCCGCCAAGGCGAGAATCCTAGCAGTCGCAGTCGCTCTTCTCGCAAAACGCGCGGAAGCTTTGGAAGGGGTTGATCCCCAGACGGTTGCCGCGAAAAAGGCGGCGGAGGCAGCGAGCCGGTACATCATTCCGCGGCTCGCCAATCCGATTGTGAAGCTCCCGCATAAGATATATCAGGAGAAGTTCTTCAACGTCTTTAACTTCGGCAAGCCGCCGATGACGAAGACGGTGGGTACGTTCAGCGCCATGTATGATATAGGGAACGGTAAAATCGGTGACATTCTTGAAGATATTGGCATCAGGGAAAGCAAGTCAAAAACGTTGCTTGGAGCAACTGGTAATACGCTTGCGACGGCAGGCACGGATTTGGGCAAAGAGACGATATTACTGGCCCATAAGATTGAATTGAAAGTCACCCGTACGCGCCCAAGAACGAATACTCAGGATGTGCGTCCATGGGTGAATAGCAAGAAGACATTGGTTGATTTACGGCTCACGGCCTCCATGCCGTTGCGTGTTGTGCTAGAGCTCGTTGTGCGGCATTTTGCGAAAAGTGTCGGCGGAGCATCGGATGAGCAAATCGATGAGTCAAAACTGAAGGATGAAATCAAAGATGCCCTGCTGGATACCTTGAAGACAACGGCGGAGGACACGGCTATCCAAGGCACCGAGCCGTTGCTGAATTGCACGATTGGACAATTGCTGAAGGAGAACAAAGGCTTCCAGAAATTCATGGGCGGACTCGGCTTCCTGAAACAGGCTTACAATGAAGCCTATACGTTCGAGGACAACATGTTCAAGACGCTGCGTTTTACGTTCTCTAATGGACGCTTCGTCAGCTTCTCGATGTCTGAGGACTATGATACCGATGCCAAGCTTGAAATCAAGCCGCTGCCGTTCTTTGGCATCGAATTGGGCCTGTCCTCCCATACGTCTGTGAACGACTACACGATTTTCAGGAAAGCCACGGCCAATATGTTCATGGACGCGGCCTCCGACTATGCGACGGCCGGCAATATGGAAGGTTTCAAGAACTTCCTGGTTCGTCACCAGAACCAGGTCGTGCGGATCATCCAGGCGGGCAAGGAGAATGCTCAAGATGTGGCGAGGCCGGACGACAAATACTGGACGAAAGATTGCGAAAGCATGGCAAAAATCATGCGAGAATGCGATTTGTTGCTGAACAGCTTGGCAACGCAGCAGAATGAAATCGGCGAAGAGGCGAGAAATGTTCGCGCGATATTTGACGCCGTCGTCCGCGATGTGAAACAACAGGCGGACGACATGGAGACTGCGGATATCTTGAACTTGGCGAATAGGTTCTTCAGGACGACCGCCAACATCTATACGCTCGCCGCAATGGCCAACATTCAAGTTCCCGCGAACAACGTTCAAGCTCCCCAAAACAATGGTCAAGTTCCTGTGAACAATGGTCAAGCTCCCCAAAACAACGGTCAAGTTCCTCAAAACGACGTTCAAGTTCCCGCGAACAACGTTCAAGCTCCCCCAAACAACATTCAAGTTCCCCAAAACGACGCTCAAGTTCCCCAAAACGACGTTCAAGCTCCCCAAAACAACGTTTAAGCTCTTGCGGAAGAAGAGAATGTGTGAATGGCATGGAGATTTCCCCTAATCTACAATTTGTTGATTAGGGGAAATACAGTGTATTGATAAAGCACAAAAGGGACACGCAAATGCACGTGTCCCTTTCGTCCCTTATGTCGCTTTTGTCCTTTTACATATTCTTAATCACAGCGTTGATGATTTCCGTAGCCGCGTTAGGCGCACATGTATTCACGCCAGCCTGGACTTCATAGCCGCCGCGCGGGAAGCATTCGGGCATCGGAACATAGTTCGAGACCGATTGCGACAATTCGATGACGAACGTGTATTTGTACTTGCTTGCCGCTTTGATGGCTTGCGAGATGCCGTTGAACGGTTCACCTGGAATCGTCACGAAGGCCAATTGGTCGCCGAGCTCAATGGCTGTGATGCGGCCCGAATGGGATGGCGTGCTCTTTTCGCGGCAGTCGATGACGCGCTGCGCGAAATAACGGAGGGCCGCGGGAACTTTGTTGGCAAGGTCTTGGCTTTCGAAATCGCCTTCCTTCGGAATGTCGGGCACGGTTGCGAGCGTGTGTTTCGCTTCGGCAAGCTCTTCATCGGAAATCTGCCGATGCGGGATGACGACGGTGCCATTCTTCACAGTGACGGATTCCGCCGTCACAGGTTCCAGAGAATCAAGGGCTTCCAACACGATGGCGGCATAGCCGCGGCCGATGCGGACCGCTTCGTCATAGCGTGTCTGATTGATTTTTTGGCGGAAATCGAAATGGTTGATGTTTCCGGATGCGTCATCGACGACGAGTACGGGGATGCTGGCCTTGAGGGCATGCTGGATTTCCTGCGCGAAACGGCCAGGCCAATCAGCGGAGACGATGTTTCCACCAATTGTGTCGCCGTGGTTGGCGATGTTGCAGAGCAGGGCGGCGATGCGGCCGCCTTGAATGACTTTCAGAATGCCGATGGTGCGGTCGAAATCGCATTCCGGCTTGTCGATGTCTGGATTCCCCCAGCCTGGATTTGTCAAAAGCGTGCCGTTTTTCATCCAGTAGCGGCGGACGAAACCGTAGGGGTTGTTGTAAACAGTACCGACTTCCAGCGAGCCTGGCAGGCGGTTCATCATGGCGCGGGTGAGAGCGCGCATGGTGGCGTCGATTGTTTCATCGAACGCGTATTTCGTCCGTTCGTCCCATTCATCGGGATTGACGAAAAACTGGGAGCCCGTGTGGGTATGCGTCGCGGAGATGATGAGGCTGTCATGCAGCTCTTCGCCGAACTTTTCCGTGATGCGTTTTTTCAGCTCATCGAATATGAGCTTATGAATGCTGCAGAGATCGAAAGCGATGAAACCGAATGTCTTGCCGTTGCATTCGATGACAAGGACTTTGACGTAAAGGTCGTCGTACATGCCTTCGTTGGGGCGTTTGTTGAAATAACCTGCGAGACTGACGCCGGTGGGCGGCGTGATGATTTCCTGTGCGTAGCCGATGTTGAACATGATGATTGCCTGTGGGTTTTAAAGGGACGAAAAGGACGAAAGGGACAAACGGTTATAACTTGCCAAGCCGTGCGTTGATGGCGAGGGCGGGATCAATGGGAACATGGACGCGTTTTGTGTCCTTCGTGACGACGATGCGTGGCGTGGGGCGTGGGAGGCGGCCGTTGAACTGCGGGAGCCATTCCTGCTGGGCTTGCATCATCTCCGTCGCCAT
>JAFZIJ010000234.1 GCA_017554445.1 Victivallales bacterium | reverse complement strand
GAGCCTGCGCATCATCATGCTATATTAGTTAGCAAGCATCTTGGTGGTGGCTTCGTTCATCATGGCCTTGAGGTCTTCGGTGACGGCGTTGCCGGCCTTGGAATCCCACATGTTACCGCCAGGGCCGTAGGTGTTGTGCGGCTTTGAGGCTTGGACATGGCCGTCGCAGAAGGCGAAATTGGTCATGTTGTTGTGGTTGATCATGGAGAAGTGCTCGTTGGAACCTTCCGTGCCGCCGCAGGAGCTCCAGAAGTACGGGTCGTTACGACGGTTGCATTCACCGAAGGCGATGAGATTGGAAGCGGCCTTGAAATCAGATGTCTTGGTCTTTTGGCCCGTGCCCCAGTGCGGGATCGGGAAGACTGAGTTGCTGTTGTTGGTAAAGTTGGCGACGGTGTAGGCGCCGTGGGCGATGTAGGACTGCGGGATGCCCGTGTAGGGGGCGAATTCACCGGCTTCCCAGCCGGCCGTCTTTTCGATGGAGTTCTTCGGGCACTTGAAGGGCTTCTTGTCGCCGACATACGGGCAGACCATCTGGAGCCAGTTGCCCCAGTGGAGGCCTTGACGGAGATTGCCGATGGCGCGGGGCATGGTCTGCTCGTAGTCGCCGGCGTACATGTTGAGGGCGAGGTTGATCTGCTTCATGTTGGACGTGCAGTTGATGGCCTGGGCCTTTTCACGTGCCTTGGCGAGGGCCGGCAACAGCATGGCGGCCAGGATGGCGATGATGGCGATGACCACCAATAGCTCGATCAGTGTGAACATGACGAACTTTTTCATTTGTTTTTCTTGCTCCTTGATTGTTTTTTTAATACGACAAGACGATTTTATATTGATGATTTTCGATTTGGAAACCTTTAACATACCTTCATATTGATAATTTTCAATATTTATAGACAAAAATCAATATGTTGGTGGTATTTTTTCTGCCATGAAGGCCATGATGGCAGCGGTCGGTTGCTATTTTAGGGCTGATGGATTATCTTTTAATACGGAGCATCAAGGCCGTCTCGGCCTTGTTTTCTATAATAATATTGTAAAGGAAAAACATCATGGCGAACAAGCAAGGCGCGGATGAATTGTCGCGGCAGTGGAAAATGGAGAAGGTTTTGATCTGGGGGGATGAAACGACGCATATCCAGGCGTTCACCTGCCGCATCATCCATAAGGACGGCGGCGGATGGCGGATGTGGTATTCACGACGGAACGACGGCGCAAAGCGCTACACGTTCGGATATCGTGACTTCACGGAAGATTTCGAAACGATTGGCGAGACGATGATGCGGATTGCCGACAAGCCGTCGGCGGACGGTTTGAACATCATCGGCGTGCCGTCGGAATGGATGTTGACGCAACCTGTCCATCTGGATTTGCCAGATGGACGGCAGCGGATTTATTTCTGGGCGCATGCGTCGGACGTCAACCGCTATCTTGTGGCGGACAGCGACGACGGCGTCAATTTCTTTGTGGAAGATTGGCGGCGGCCTGTGCTCTGCCATCCGGGCGACCGCGCTGTTCCGCTTGAGATATTGAAACAAAAGAAGTTGTGGCTGTATGTTCGGCCGGCGGAACTGCCTCGGCCGGAAGACGAGCCGCAGGTGACGGAGGACATGCTGCTGAATGACGCGACGAACGTCTATCTCCTGCCGGACGGCACGTTTGAGCTGTATTCGGCGGAAGTCATCATGTGTCCGCCTGGGCCGGAGCCGCATCAGAAGGATCCATGCTTGCGTTTCATCCAACATCGGACAAGCGTGGACGGTCTCCATTGGAGCCCTCCCGAACGTGTGCTGATTCGTGATGAACAGGATCCGTATGATCTTCAGTTCTATTATCTTGCAGTCAATTATACGCCAAACGGCCGCATTGGCGTCTTGGGCCATTATCGGTCGGATCCGGGCACAGGCGATCTGGAATTCTGCTTTTCGCAAGATGGCATCCATTGGGAGCGGCAGCGTCGTCCGGGCTTCCCGCGACCGAAGGGGGTGGAAGGCATCTACGCCCCGCATGATCTGGTGAAAGTAAACGATTTGTATTACCTGTTTTACACGGGAAACAGCTGCAACCACCATGGTGTCGTCAGCCCGGACGCTCCGCCCGGACAGCCGGTCAGCTGGATTGGCGTGGCGACGATTCCTGCTTCATTTTATGAAGCAGGGCTTATGGCTTAAGGCTTATGGCCGATTGGCTTAAGGCTTATGGCTTATGGCCGATGGGAAGGGACGAAAGGGACGAAAAGGACAGTTTGGGGAAGCGCGATGGTTTTTCTTGGTGGGATTTATTGCCATAAATGGAATTATGCTGTAAAATAAAGATTTTGCCTATTATTAATAATGTAAAGAAAAAGGATTTTGATGAGCCAATTGCGGGACGACATCCGGTTATTGTTCAGCAGGAGCGACATAGCGCGCTTCGCGTTGATTGTCGTCCTGATGTTGGGCGGATCGCTGCTGGAATTGGCGAGTCTTGGGGCGGTCCCGTTGTTTGTGGCGCTGCTGGCAGGCGGCGACGGCATGGCGAGCCTCGGGCGGCTGGCGGATTTGGCCAAACGACTGAATTTCGATATAAACAGCGTCAGCCCAATGGCATGCGGACTGTTCATGGGTGGGCTGTTCGCCATCCGGACGGCGTATCTCTCAATCAACTACTACATTCAAGAGCGAGTCATGCGGAATCGACAGGTGGCGGTGTCGTCGCGATTGTTCAAGGCGTACATGACGGCGCCTTATGCGTTCCATCTGAAGCACAATTCGAGTGTGGTGATCACGAACGTGGAGGAGGAAGTGGAGCGCGTCATCCAATCGGTCCTGATCGCGTTGCTGGACATGATGCGGAATGGCGTCATCATCCTGTCGGTCGTGGTGTTGATGATGTGGTATGATCCGCTGGTATGCCTCGGTGCGTTTTTCGCGTTGGGGCTTTTCGGCGGCGGCTTCATGTTCATCGCGAACCGTAAGATGGGACAGTGGGGCTGGGAGGCTCATGTCCTTCGGCAGGATGCAGTCAAGAGCATCGGTGAGGGGATCGGCGCCTACACGGAGGCGCAGGTCATGGGCAAGACGGAATACTTCTGCGCACGTCTTCACACGATATTGGAGAAGTTCAATCACCGCCTCTGCCAGCTGGGTGTGATGCGGAAAAGTCTGTGGCCGCTCACCGAATTGATCACTGTTTGCGTCCTTTTAGGCGCGATGGGCGTGATGCTCATGATGCATGACGGTGATACACAGGCGATTGCGCCGACGATGGCGCTGATCGCAGCCTGCATGGCGCGGCTGAAGGGAAATCTGACGGAATTCATGGCCAACGCGACCACCATGCGCAGCGCGCAGGGAATTCTCGCGACAATCTGCGGCGATCTGCGTGAGCTCGAATCCTATCCGAAACAGAACGAAGATGCAGCGGATATTCCGTTCGAAAAGGACATCCGCTTCGACGGGCTGTCATTCCGCTACGATGGCGCGGAAGGCGAGACGCTGCATGACGTGAATCTGACGGTGGCGAAAGGAACGTCGTTGGGCATCGTCGGCCCGTCTGGTTCGGGCAAGACGACGCTCGTGAACATGCTCTTGGGGCTGTTGCCGCCGGGCGGCGGAAAGATTTTGGTGGATGGACGCGACGTGGCGGACTGCCTCTCCGCATGGCGGCGCCACATCGGCTATGTGGCGCAAGATATTTATCTTCTGGACGACACAATCCGCGCGAACATCGCATTGGGGGTGAAGGACGATGAAATAGACGAAAAGGCGTTGAAGCAGGCGATCGAGGCATCGCAACTGAACGAATTCCTTTCGACGCTGCCGGAAGGCGAGCTGACCATGCTCGGCGAACGCGGCGTGAGGCTGTCGGGCGGACAACGGCAGCGGGTGGCGATCGCCCGCGCGTTGTATCGCAATCCGCAGTTGCTGGTGTTCGACGAAGCGACGTCGGCATTGGACACGACGACGGAACGCGCGGTGGTTTCGGCCATTGAGCGGTTGCGCGGACGGCATACGCTGGTCATCATCGCCCATCGTCTCACGACTGTGAAAGGCTGCGACAGCCTGGTCTATCTGAATAACGGCCGCGTGGAGGCAACAGGCAGTTACGAAGAACTGCAGGAAAAAGTCCCGGCGTTCAAGGCGATGACAGTTAATTAGTGGTTAGTGGTTAGTGGTTAGTGGTTAGTGGTTTTTGAACCGCGAAGCGGTGGCAGGAACCCAGCCGTGGGTGCGTGAACGCAAAGCGTGAACGAAACCCACGGAAATAGCCGTGGGTGCAGCCCACGGGAGATTAGAAATGAGTAGTACGACAAGTGAATTAACCCCCGCGATGCGGCAGTACATGCAGGCGAAAAGTGAATTGCCTGCGGATACGATTCTGCTGTTTCGCATGGGGGATTTCTATGAATTGTTCTTCGAGGACGCGAAGACGGCGGCGCCGTTGATGGATGTCGTGTTGACGGCGCGGGCTGGCGTGCCGATGTGCGGCGTGCCGTATCATGCTGTCAAAACGTATGTTGGGCGGATTCTGGAAGGCGGTTACAAGGTGGCCATCGCGGAGCAGATGGAGGATCCGAAACTGGCCAAAGGGCTTGTGAAACGCGACATCATACAAGTCATCACGCCGGGCACGGTTCTGGAGGATGATTTGCTTCATTCGAACCAGAGCAACTTTCTCGTGGCCGTCTATCCCGTGAAAGACCGTTTCGGATTGGCGTTGCTTGATTTGAGCACAGGCGATTTCCGTGTGACGGAAACGCATGGAATCCAAGCGTTTGAAACGGAAATGAACCGTATCCGCCCGGCGGAATGCCTGACGACGAATGCGCTTCTGACCGAATGGCAGGACAAAGGTTTTCCGGACATCCCGCGCCATATTTCATGGACGACACTGGAGGACTGGGTATTTGATCTGCAAGTCGCGAAAGATTTGCTGTGCAGACACTTCGGCGTGGCGTCTCTGGACGGTTTCGGCTGCCGCGGCATGGACGCGGCGGTGGCGGCAGCAGGGGCCGTGCTGCATTATTCGCAGAACAATCTGCGACGCGATGCGTCGCATATCACGACATTGTCCTGCTATCAGACGGACGACTGCATGATCGTCGATCGCATCAGCCAGCGGAATTTGGAACTTGTGGAGCCGATCTTCGCAGACGGAAAGGGCAACACGCTGATGTCCGTTCTGGATGAGACGGTTACGCCGATGGGCACGCGGCTTTTGCGAGAATGGATTCTGCGGCCGCTTCGTTCGAAAGCCGCCATTGACGAACGGCTGGACGCCGTGGAAGATCTGGTCGGTTCGCCGATGCTGATGGCGGAATTGCGTGAATTGCTGCAGGCCATCCGCGATCTGGAACGCGTCGTGACGCGTCTGAACGTCGGCAACGCAAATGGCCGCGACATGCTTGTACTGCAACGCGGTCTGGACGAATTTCCAGGCCTGCGCTCCATCCTGTCCCATTCCAAATCCGCAATGCTTCACAAACTGCGGGACAATATCATCGAACTGCCTGAATTGACGGAACTTATCGGTAAGGCGATCGTCGATGAACCGCCAATCGCCATCAAGGAAGGGGGCATCTTCCGCGACGGTTACGATGCGCAGTTAGACGAATACCGCAAGGCTTCCACGGAAGGGAAGGACTGGATCGCGGGCTATCAGGCGAAGGAAATCGAACGCACGGGCATCAAGAGCCTTAAAGTGCGTTTTAACAAAGTCTTCGGCTATTTCATCGAAGTTTCGAAATCATATTTGGAGATGGTTCCGCAGGAGTACATGCGGAAGCAGACGATTGTGAACGGCGAACGGTTCATCACGCCTGAACTGAAGGAAATCGAAGACAAAGTCTTGGGCGCGGATGAAAAGAGCCAGGCATTGGAATATGAACTGTTCCAACAACTTCGAGAGAAAGTCTGCGCCCAGACGGCGGCGATTCAAGCAAGTGCGCGGGCGTTGGCGGCGATCGACTGCCTCGCGTCGCTGGCGGATGTGGCCTGCCGTCGGCAGTATGTCCGCCCGGAGATTTCGGAAGAGCCTATATTGAAAATCCACGATGGACGGCATCCCGTGTTGGATGCGCGGCTTGTGGATGAGCCGTTTGTGCCGAACGATGTGGAATTGGATACGCGGACGACGCAGCTGGCGTTGATCACAGGCCCGAACATGGCCGGTAAATCGACGTATATCCGGCAGGTGGCGCTGTTGACGATTCTTGCCCAGATGGGAAGTTTCATTCCGGCCAGCCATGCCGTTGTCGGCCTGACGGACCGAATTTTCACACGTGTCGGAGCGGCGGACGACATCAGCCGTGGGCAGAGCACGTTCATGGTGGAAATGGTTGAAACGGCGAACATTCTGAACAATGCGACGCCCGCGAGCCTCATCATTCTGGATGAAATCGGACGCGGGACGAGCACGTTCGACGGATTGTCGCTGGCATGGTCCGTCGCGGAATATCTGCACGACACGCCGTCGGTTCAGGCCCGCACGCTATTTGCGACGCATTACCATGAGTTGACGGATCTTGTGAAGACGAAGGTCCGCGTGAAGAACTTCAATGTTTTGGTAAAAGAGCAGGGCGAGAAGATCACGTTCATGCGGAAGATCGTGCCAGGCTGCGCGGACAAGAGCTACGGCATCCATGTGGCGCGGCTGGCGGGGCTGCCGAAGACGATCATCCGCCGCGCGACAGAAGTTCTCACGAATCTGGAAAGCAACGAGTTAGACGTGGAAGGCATGCCGAAGCTGTCGTTGCCGAAGAAGAAAAAGCCGAAGGACGATCCAAACCAGCTGACGCTGTTTTGAAAATTTAGGGACGAAAGGGACAAACGCTATGAAAATCATCAATTTCGGTTCATTGAATGTGGATTACGTGTATCGGCTGGATCATATCGTGAAGCCGGGCGAGACGTTGGCCAGCAGTGAGATGCAGGTGAATCCGGGCGGAAAAGGCTCGAATCAGTCCGTGGCATTGAAACGGGCTGGAGCGGACGTGTGGCATGCAGGGCTGCTTGGAGAGGACACGGCATGGATGCGCGAACGGCTGGAACGCGAAGGAGTCGATGTGCGTCATGTGTTGATTTCCAAAGACATCCATGGCGGCCATGCCATCATTCAAGTCAATGCGACATCCGGCCAGAACAGCATCGTCCTGTTCGGTGGCGCGAACCAGGCGATTACTGCAACACAAGTCGCTGATGTTCTGAAAGATGCGGAACGCGGTGACTGGCTCGTCTTGCAGAATGAAATCAACGTGACGCCCGACGTCATGGCGGCTGGCAAGGCCGCCGGCATGAAGGTCTGTTTCAATCCCGCGCCGTTTGACGAAGGTGTTTTCAACTATCCGCTGGAGAATGTGGATCTGTTCATTTTGAACGAACACGAAGCGGCGGGGCTAGCCCGAAAACCTGTGGAAACGGCTCCGGAAGAACTGATTGCGACACTTTCAGCGGCGTATCCGAAGGCGATGATTTGCGTGACGCTCGGCGAGGCCGGATCGCTGTTGTGGACGGCTGCGGCAGGCGTGATCCGCCAGAAGGCATATCCCGTAAAGGCCGTCGATACAACGGCGGCCGGCGACACATTCACGGGATATTTTCTGGCGGAACTGACGCGTGGCGCAAGTCTCGCGGCGGCGTTGGACACGGCGAGCCGCGCCTCCGCCATCGCGGTGACGCGGCCTGGAGCGCTGGATTCCATACCATATTTAAAGGAGCTTAAAGCTTAAAGCTTAAAGCAAAAGTAGAAGATAAATATCTGGTTGAAAATACGATGTGTTCTGGATGTTCTGGATGCTCTGGAGGTTCTGGAAAGAAAAACAAACACCTGAAACTCCAAAAACTCCAGATAATCTAGAACATCCAGAACATCCAGAATATCCAGAATATCCAGAAAGATGCAAACCAAACGGCATATCAAATTATTGGATTCAACCCTTCGTGACGGCGCGCAAGGGGAAGGCGTTTCGTTTTCGCTGCAGGATAAAGTGAATATCGCCCAGACGCTGGACGATTTCGGCATTGATTACATCGAAGGCGGCAATCCGGGCTCGAATCCGAAAGACATGGAATTCTTCCGCCATGTGCGCGGCATGCGGTGGAAGCATGCCCGCTTGTGCGCGTTTGGTGCGACGCGGCGCGGCGGCATAGCCGTCGAAGCGGATGAAAATCTGCAGGCGATGCTGGCGGCGGAAACGCCATGTGTCGTCGTTTTCGGTAAATCCAGCATGGCGCAGGTGGAAGGCGTGTTGCGCGTTTCGGCGGAGGAGAATCTCGCGATGATCCGCGAAACGGTCGCGTTTTTCAAAACGCATGGCCGCGAAGTGCTGTTCGACGCGGAGCATTTCTTCGATGGCTACGCGGAGGATTCCGCTTATGCGTTGAAGACGTTAGAGGCGGCGATGTCGGCGGGAGCTGATTCCGTCACGCTCTGCGACACACGCGGCGGCAGCGCTCCGATGGAAGTCCGTCAGATTTCTGAAACCGTTGTGAAGACGTATCCGAAAATGATTTTCGGAGTGCATTGCCACAATGACATCGGTTGTGCGGTGGCGGATTCGATGTTGGCGGTGGATGCGGGCGTCCGCCTTGTCCAGGGGACATTTTTGGGCTGCGGCGAACGCTGCGGCAATGCGGATTTGAGCATTTTGATACCGAATCTGATTCTGAAGAAGAATTGCGTCTGCGGCGTGGAACGTCTGGACAGGCTGATGGATGTGTCGCTGCGTCTGGCGGAAATCCTGAACATGACGATTCCCAGCGGGAAGCCATACATCGGGCGGAGCGCCTTCGCGCATAAAGGCGGCATGCATATTGACGGCGTCAGCAAGCGGCCGGAGTCATATGAACATGTGCCGCCGTCGGTCACAGGGAACCGACGGCGTTTTCTGCTGTCTGAAATGGCCGGCCGGACGACGATTCTGGAGAAACTGCGGCCATACGGGCCGCAGTTCACGAAAGACTCGCCGGAGGTCGTGCAAATCGTGGAACGGTTGAAGGAACTGGAGCACGAAGGGTATCAGTTCGAGGCGGCGGACGCGAGTCTTGAGTTGTTGATACGACGGGAGTTAGGACTTCACCACCCGCATTTCGAACTCGTTCTTTACAAGACGACCGGCGAATTTCCGTCGCCGGACGGCAGGGCGCAATGCTCCGCTATGATCGAAATCAAGGTCGAAAAACAGACGGAAGTGACGGCCGCGTTGGGGAACGGTCCTGTCCATGCGTTGGACCAGGCCTTGCGGAAGGCATTGACTGTCTTCTATCCCGCGTTGTCCGCCGCCCAATTGACGGACTTCAAGGTGCGTGTCATCGATACGGAAGCCGCGACGGCGGCGCGCGTCCGCGTCTTGATTGAATCGAGCGACGGTGCGCATGTGTGGACGACGATCGGCGTCTCGTCCGACATTGTGGAAGCCAGCTGGAAGGCGCTGGTGGATTCAATCGAATACAAATTGGACGTGCTTTGCTGAATTGATGAAGCGTTCTGTTTCATTGCAAAGAACCGTTCATGCAATATATTGATATTTGGGTATAAATCCCATTGGAGTAGGAACACGAAAGCGAGGAACAAAACGAGGCAGAAGAAAACATGAACAGAATGTACAAAGTACCATTGATTGTTTTATTGACATTGGTGTTGATCGGGCTGTGCTACATTGGAAGGCGTTCGTGGAAGCCGCCAAAACCAGTAGGCGACAGCAGCAGCACCACCACCACGGGGAAGAAAGAGACGAAGCCCGCGAAGAAGAACGACGCGAAGAAGCCGCCGGAATTGGCGAAGACGGATCCGGCAAAGACCGTTAAGAAGCCTGAAAGCAAGCCCTTGGATCCTCCTAAGATGGATGGCGAGAAGCCTGTCGTGGATCCCGCGAATGCGAAGCCTGCGGATGGAAAATCTGTCGAAAACAAGCCTTTGGCGCCAAAGCCGATCGAAGTAAAGCCTGCAGAGGATAAGCCTGTGCAGCCAGTCATCCCGCCGAAACCGGAAGTGAATCCCGTTGAGCCGAAAGCTGCCGAGCCGCAACAGGCTGCGGAGCCTGCCGCCGATGAGCCGCCCGCTTTTGCCCAGCTGATTACGCAGGCGGAGTTGCAGTACAAGAACGGCATGCTGGTGGCTGCGCGTGAGCTGGTCTATCGCGCGTTGACGCAAACGGGCGTTGCTGAATACAGCAAGCCGTGGTACCACGCGGCGGATATCTTGAATAAAGTGAATAGCACGTTGATGAATACGGCGGCTCCTGCTCCGGAAAAGAAACGTTACGTCATCAAGCATGGTGACAGCCTGAGCCGCATTGCACGCATGCTGAAGACGACGGTACAGGCGTTGCAGCGGATGAACGAACTGTCGAAGACCAGTTCGGTGATTCATCCCGGCAACAGTTTGTATTATATCGAAGGGCTGTGGTCGATCAAAGTTTCGAAAAGCCAATACACGTTAAGCTTGTATCTGAACGACAAGCTGTATCGCGTATATAAAGTTGGTGTGGGCCGTCAGGACCGCACGCCGGTGGGTGTGTTTGAAATCTTGAACAAGAGCCGTGAGCCGTCGTGGGCACCGCCGGGCCGCGAGCCGCTTCCGTATGGCCATCCGGACAACATCATCGGAACGCGTTGGATGGGGCTGAAGCCGATCGAAGAGACGGATCCGTACATTCGCGGCTATGGCATCCACGGGACGGTCGATCCGGACAGCGTCGGAACGCCATCCTCCGCGGGATGTGTGCGGTTGCGCAACGAAGAGGTCGAGGAGTTGTTTGATTTCATTCCGGAGCCGACGGCCGAGAAGACACGCGTGGTGATTGTTGAATAGGAAATAGCGCATGCCGACTAGTTTTGATTTTGAACAGCCTCTCGTCGAACTGGAGGAGAAGATCTCCGCCATACGGCAGTTCGGGAGGCAGCATGATTTGGACATGACGCACGGCGTGTCCGAATTGAATACCATTTACCCGAAAATCAAGAGGAAGATATTTTCGATGTTGTCGCCTTGGGAGAAAATCCAATTGACGCGTCATCCGCAACGCCCTCATCCGCAGGAATATGTGCAGGAGATCTTCACGGACTTCCTGGAACTGCATGGTGACCGCCGTTTTGCGGATGACCGAACGCTTATCGGCGGTTTCGCCAAACTGGAGCGGCAGTCCGTGATGGTTTTGGCGACGCAGAAAGGGCGGAATCTGAAGCAGAACATGGAGTTCAACTTCGGCAGCGCATTGCCGGAAGGGTATCGCAAGGCGTTGCGGCTGATGCAGTTGGCGGATAAGGCAAAATGCCCTGTCATCACGTTCATCGACACGCCTGGCGCCTATCCGGGCATTGGCGCGGAGGAGCGGCATATCGGCGAGGCGATCGCGTTGAATCTGCGTGAGATGTTCCGTTTGTCTGTTCCCGTCATCTGCGTCGTGACAGGCGAAGGCGGCAGCGGCGGTGCGCTTGGCATCGCCGTTCGAAATCGCGTGCTGATGCAGGAATACGCCTATTATTCGGTCATCACGCCGGAAGGCTGCGCGGCGATTTTGTGGCGTACGAACGACGCGATTCCGAAGGCTGCGGAGGCTCTTCATCTGACGAGTAGTGACCTCTTGGAATTGGGCGTCGCGGATGAAGTGGTGGAGGAACCGAACGGCGGCGCACATCAGGACTTCCCTGAGGCGGCGCGTCTCCTGAAACTCGCCATCCTGCGCCATCTTGCTGAATTGCAGAAACTAACACCTGAACAACTGCGGGAGGACCGCTACAATCGATTCCGACGTCTTGGACGTGTTGAAGAATGATTTAGCGTTTTTCATCGTCCATAGGGAGGATTATTATATGTTGGAATCGAAGCAAACGCCGCTGATTTCGGCGGCGAAGGCAGACGATATCGACGGCATCGAATCGTTGCTGGCCCCGAATGTAAAGAAGCAGTTGGTCTTAGCGCGTAGCAAGGAAGACATTCTGTCGCATCTTGCCAATTTTCTCGTGGCTCGCGATGGCGGCCGTCTGATTGGCTGCGCGGCGTTGCGCGGCTTCGGCGAAGGATTGTATGAAATCCGTTCGCTGGCCGTGGCCGAAGATTGTTCAGGCCGCGGCATCGGCACGCGTCTTGTGGAGGCGTGTCTTGAAAAAGCGGTCGGGCAGGACGGAAATCTTGTGTTCACGCTGACGTTGCGGCCGAACCTTTTCCGTCGGCTTGGTTTTACGGAAGTCCCTATCAAGACGTTCCATAGGGATGACAAATTCCGTGAGAAAATCTGGGCGGACTGCCGCCAATGCCCGAAATTTGACGCGTGCAATGAAATTGCTTTGGTAAAAAAACTAAAGTAGGTTTTAGAGATTCTAGAGATTCTAGAAACGCTAGGGAAGCTTTCTTGATAAAATTAGCAGAAAATGTATATTATATTTTCGGCTTGTGTCATGTACGGCTGATTTTCACAGGCGTCATGGCCAGGATGTAACAGTCTGCAACAATATTTTTGAGGAACATTCATGCCGAAACGCGAAGACATTAAGAAAGTGATGATCATAGGCTCGGGTCCTATCATCATCGGACAGGCTTGTGAATTTGACTACAGCGGGACTCAGGCCTGCAAGGCTCTTCGACGTCTGGGCTATGAAATCATCCTTGTGAACTCCAATCCGGCCACCATCATGACGGATCCGGGCATGGCGGACACGACGTATATCGAGCCGTTGAACGCGGAGCGCATGGAGGAGATCATCGAAAAAGAGCGGCCGGACGCGCTGCTGCCGAATCTCGGCGGCCAGTCGGCCTTGAATCTCGCCAGTGAATTGTCGTTCAAAGGCATCCTTGATAAATATAATGTAAAAGTGATCGGCGTTCAGCTGGACGCCATCAAACGCGGCGAAGACCGTCTTGCGTTCAAAGAGACGATGAATTCGCTGGGCATTGAGATGGCGAAGAGCGAAACGGTTCATTCCGTAGAAGATGCGGAACGCGTCGCGAAGGAAATCGGTTTCCCCGTGGTCGTTCGTCCGGCCTACACAATGGGCGGAACGGGTGGCGGCTTCTGCTACAATCTGGAAGAGTTGCGGACGATCGCGGCGCGCGGATTGCAGGCGAGTCTCGTTCATGAAGTACTCATCGAAGAATCGCTGAAGGGCTGGGAAGAGCTTGAATTGGAAGTCATTCGCGACAGTAAAAACAAGATGATCACGGTGTGTTTCATCGAAAACGTCGATCCCGTCGGCGTTCATACAGGCGACTCCTTCTGTACGGCTCCGATGCTGACGATCAGCCAGGAGCTTCAGGACGAAATGCAGCGGCAGGCGTACAAGATCGTCGAAGGCATCGGCGTCATCGGCGGCACGAACGTCCAGTTCGCGCACAATCCGGATACGGACCGCATCGTCGTAATCGAAATCAATCCGCGCACAAGTCGTTCATCCGCATTGGCTTCCAAAGCGACTGGCTTCCCGATCGCCTACGTTTCCGCGTTGTTGGCGGCTGGTCTGACGTTGGACGAACTGCCATATTGGCGCGATGGAAGTCTGGACAAATATACGCCGAGCGGCGACTACGTCGTCGTGAAATTCGCCCGCTGGGCGTTTGAGAAATTCAAAGGCGTGGAGGATGTGTTGGGCACGCAGATGCGGGCCGTCGGCGAAGTCATGAGCATCGGCAAGACGTATAAAGAGGCGTTTTTGAAGGCGATGCGTTCGTTGGAAAATGGCCAGCCGGGGCTTGGTTTCGCGAAGCATTACAACAGTATGTCGCTGTCGGAATTAATGGATCTTTTGAACAAGCCGACGAGCCAGCGGCAATTTGTCATGTACGAAGCGTTGCGCAAAGGCGCGACGGTGGAGGAGCTCTTCAAGAAGACGGCCATCAAGCGGTGGTTCATCGAGCAGATGAAAGAACTCGTGGAATTGGAAGAGAAGATTCTCGCCTACCAGGAGCAGATTCTGCCGGACGATTTGATGATCCAGGCCAAGAAGGACGGTTTCAGCGACATGTATCTTGCGCGGCTGTTGAAAACACCGGAAGCGCAGATTCGCCGCCAGCGGTTGTCGTTGGGCATCACGGAAGCGTGGGACTACGTGCCCGTCAGTGGCGTCAACGACGCATGTTACTACTATTCAACCTATAACGGCGAAGATAAGATCAAGGCTTCGGACAACAAGAAGAAAGTCATGGTTCTGGGCGGCGGGCCGAACCGTATCGGACAGGGCATTGAATTCGACTACTGCTGCGTCCATGCGGCATTGGCGTTGCGCGACATGGGCTATGAGACGATCATGGTCAACTGCAATCCGGAGACGGTCTCGACGGACTATGATACATCCGACAAGCTTTATTTCGAACCGCTTACGCTGGAAGACGTGTTGAGCATCTATGAGAAAGAAAAGCCGATGGGCGTCATCGTCCAGTTTGGCGGGCAGACACCGCTGAATCTGGCCGACAAGCTTGAAAAGAACGGCGTGAACATTCTTGGCACGACGCCTGCGACGATCGACATGGCGGAAGACCGCGATTTGTTCCGTCAGATGATGGACAAGTTGGGCATTCCGATGCCGCGTTCGGGCATGGCGAGCAATCTGCAGGAAGCGCGCAAGATCGCGCATGAGATCGGTTATCCGCTGATGGTCCGTCCGTCGTTCGTGTTGGGCGGCCGCGGCATGGAAGTCGTACGCGACGAAGATATGCTTGTGGAATACGTTGAAAAAGCGGAAGATGTGACGCCGGAACGTCCGATTCTGATTGACAAGTTCCTGGAGCATGCGACGGAATGCGAGGCGGACGCCATTGCGGACGGCCACGACGCATTTGTTCCGTCCATCATGGAGCATATCGAATTGTGCGGTATCCATTCAGGCGATTCGGCCTGCGTGATTCCGCCGATCACGATTCCCGAAAAGCACATCAAGACGTTGCGCGAATACACGGCGAGAATCGCGAAAGAGATGCATGTCGTCGGTCTCATGAACATGCAGTACGCGATTTGCGACGATGTCGTTTATGTGATTGAAGCGAATCCGCGCGCATCGCGTACGGTGCCGCTCGTTTCGAAAGTCTGCGGCATTTCCATGGCGCGTGTGGCGACGGAGATGATGATGGGCAAGAAGCTGTCGGACTTGCACTTGCACACGAAGTCCTTCCCGCATTTCGGCGTGAAGGAAGCCGTGTTCCCGTTCTCGATGCTGCCGGAAGTCGATCCTGTCTTGGGGCCGGAAATGCGTTCCACTGGCGAAGTGCTCGGCTTGGCGTCGTCGTTTGGTCTGGCGTTCTACAAGGCGGAAGAGGCGGCGAAGCCGCCGCTGCCGACGAAGGGTACCGTGCTGATCACCGTCAATCCGGAAGACCGCCCCGAAGCGTTGGAAGTCGCCCGCAAACTGGCGATGATGGGTTTCGGCATCTATGCGACGGAAGGAACAGGCAACTACTTGCGCGCGAACGGCGTCGGTGCGCGGTTGATCGCGAAGATCAATGAAGGCCGTCCGGACGTTTTGGACATGATCAAGAATGGCGATGTCCAATTGGTCATCAACACGCCGATTGGCAAGGCTGGTGTGCAGGACGATTCGTACATCCGCAAGAACGCCATCCGCCATGGCATCCCGTATATCACGACGATTGCGGCGGCGAAGGCCGCCGCCAGCGGTATTGAAGAATACCAGAAGGGCGACGGCGGCGTGAAGTCGCTGCAGGCGTATCATAAAGCACTGAAAGACAACTGAAAAGGTGATATTTTGTGAAAAAGAGGCCGTTGCAAGCAAAAGCAACGGCCTCTTTTTTTGTAGAAAATCTAGAAAATCTAGAAAATCTAGAAAATCTAGAAAATCTAGAAAATCTAGAAAATCTTGCAAGGCATGAAAAACAGCCTATAATATAAAGGTATGTGTTTCATGTATGGAAAAAAGAAAATCAAAAGGAGTGACGATGCGTCCGAAAGCGATGTTCATATTGAATGTGGGCAGCTACAGCCAGATCTACAGTCCGGAGGAAGTGGCGGACATCGAAAAAATGTGCGATGTGTTCTGCGAGCCGCAGACGAAAGAGAGCGTTGCGGCGCATCCGGAACTGCTTGCGGAGACGGAAATTATCTTCTCCGGCTGGGGGGCTCCGAAACTGGACGCGGCGTTTTTGGAAAAGGCTCCGAAGTTGAAAGCCGTGTTCTATGGTGCGGGTTCCGTTCGCGGCATGGTGACGGACGAAATGTGGGATCGCGGCATTGTCGTGACGAGTTCATGGGCGGCGAATGCGATTCCCGTCTCCGAATACACGTTGGCGGAAATTCTGTTTTCGCTGAAGCTCGGCTGGCGTTGGGCGTATCGCGCGAAGGCGGATCAGGCCTATCCGAAAAAAGACCAGACGGTTCCGGGCTGCTATGGCAGCACGATCGGTCTGATTTCACTTGGCATGATCGGCAAGTTGGTCGCTAACTTGTTGAAACAGTTCAACTTGAAAGTGATTGCGTACGATCCATTCACGAAGCCTGAAACGGCGGCGGAGCTTGGTGTGACGATGAAATCGCTGAACGACGTGTTTGCGGAGGCGGATGTCGTTTCCTGCCACACGCCGTGGCTGAAGGAAACGGAACGCATGATCCGCGGCGAGCATTTCAAATTGATGAAACCAAACGCGACGTTCATCAACACGGCGCGCGGCGCTGTCATCGCGGAAGAGGAGATGCTGGACGTGATGGAGGCTCGGCCTGATCTGACGGCTGTTCTCGATGTGACGTATCCCGAGCCGCCGAAGCCCGGTTCGCGCATCTACACGCTGCCGAACGTGATTCTGACGCCGCATGTCGCGGGCTCCATGGCGGCGGAATGCCGCCGCATGGGCCGTTACGCCGTGGAAATGTGCCAATGCTATCTGGCCGGCAAGCCGATGAAATGGCAGTTGAACAAGAAAATGGCCGAAACCATGGCCTAAAGGCCATGGTGCTTATGGCTTATGGCTTATGGCTTATGGCTAAATGATTTATGATCGGGAGGGTCCCGCTTCTGCGGGACCGGTCCCGCAGGAGCGGGACCCTCCCAGAATATCCAGAATATCCAGAATATCCAGAATATCCAGAATATCCAGAAAAACAGGAAGACATATGGAAACTCAGAAGAAGAAACCGATCGTGACGGTTCCGTTGAAGACACGTATTGCCTGGGGCTTTGGCGGCCTGGCGGACAACTACATGTTCAATGTCTATAACGTCCTCTTCCTCTATGTGTATGTGAACTACTTCAACATGGATCCTGCGCTCGCGGGAATCGCGACGGCTATCCCGCGGTTCTTTGACGCCATCACCGACCCGATGGTCGGCAACTGGTCGGACAACTTCCGCAGCAAGTGGGGCCGCCGTCGTCCGTTGATTGTTCTGGGCACGCTGTGCTGTGCATTCCTGTTGCCGTTCTACTGGATGCCGCCGTTTTTGTCGTCGGTGAAGAATGTCTGGTATAGCAACGGGCCGTTCATGTTCGTGTCGATTCTTGGCTGTATCTACGCATTGGCCTATACGCTGTTTGTCGTTCCCTATACGGCACTTGGATTCGAATTGAGCGACGACTACGATGAAAAGACGCGCGTCTTGGCGTGGCGCATGTATCTTGGTCTGGCGGGACAGTCGATCGTGCCGTGGATTTACAAAATCGCTGTCAACAAGGATTTGTTCAAGAACATCCAGCAGGGCTCGATTGTCGTGACGATTGTCATGTCATTGGTCATCATCATCTGCGGTTTCCTGCCGGCGATTTTCTGCAAGGAGAAGGCGGAGCACAGCCAGGCGACGGAGAAGCTGAATCTGTGGACGGCGACGAAAGCGACCTTCATGAACAAGCCGTTCCTAATCGTGATCCTGGGCTTCTTCATTGTCCTAAGCGGTTCTCTGGCCGTTGGTTCCATCGGCGGCTTCCTGAACTTGTATCTCGTTTGCAACGGCAATGAAAGCTTGAACGGAAATATCGTAGGATGGACGTTGACCGTTATGTCGTTGGTAAGCTACATCAGCATGTTCATGCTGACGTTTGTGTCTCGTCTGAAAGGAAAGCGCGAGGCGTTCATGGTCGGCATGGTGATCACGACCATCGGGCAGCTGTCGCTGTGGTTCACGATCGATCCGCGTTGGCCGTATCTGCAATTGGTCTCGTTGGGCTTCTGGGCGTTGGCGATGCAGGGCTGCTGGCTGATGCTGGATTCGATGCTGTCCGACATCTGCGACGACGATGAACGCGAAACGGGCCATCGTCGCGAAGGCATGTTCGGGGCGGTTCGCGGCTTCATTCAGAAGGCCGCGCAGGCTCTGATGGCGTTGATCAGCGGTTTTATGCTGAAGTTTACAGGCTTCGATGCGGAGACGGCGAAAACGGCCGGTCTTGATCCGGCTATCGCGTTGCGCATGAAGCTGTTGTATGTGTTGATTCCCGCCACGGGTTTCCTGCTTGGATTGATTGTGTTCTACTTCTATCCGATCAGCCGTGAACGTGCCGCTGAAACGCGGCGCATTCTGGATGAGCGAAACGCGGCTTTGAAGAAGCCGGGGGCGTAAAGACTTGGTATTCTGGATATTCTGGATATTCTGGATATTCTGGATATTCTGGAAAAAGTGTCAAATCCAGAACTTCCAGAACTTCCAGAACTTCCAGAAAAAGCTTACAAAATATCGTCAAGATCGGATGGCGCGGGGAAGGGCGGCATTTGGGATTGTGGCGGCTGTGACGGCCGGGAAGGTGCTTTGCAGAGCATAAAACGTTCCGGGCGAAGGCCTAAAGCTGGTCCAAGCGTTTGGTCGAATTGCTGTCTGGAGGTATTGTCGTCGCGGTAAGTGCCATTGAGTTTTTGGGCGGTAATGAAGGCGCTCTCCAGCTTGGTCACGGAGACGGAGCAGGATTTGAGAAATTCGCCCTTGGGGATGATGTCGCGCAACGCGTTGTAGGCGGCGCGCATGTCGGTGATTTCGCGTCCGCCATTGACGGGACAGAGAATCAATCCGCCCGCGTTGCCGTGTGTTTTGCAGCGTGCGACGAGCTCCTTGCGGACGTCCTCAAGAAGTCTTGTGACCATCCGCGTCATCTCATAAACATTCGCAAGCTCCTGGTCCGTCATGATTTTCGTTTGCGGGGCGAGTGCACGGGCGGCGCCGCAAAAATTGACAACATGGTCTTGATTCGTCATGGCAATTCTCCTTATCAATGATTAATGATTAATGATTAAT
>JAFZIJ010000233.1 GCA_017554445.1 Victivallales bacterium | reverse complement strand
GTCCGGCAAAGTGCTGGGCTGCATCGGGTCCATCGTACTGCTTGCCCGTTGTATCAATCCATCCCGGCGAAATCGAATTGACGCGGACGCGTCCAGCGAGACTTGCCGTAAGTGCGTGGGTGAGCGCGGCGATTCCGCCTTTGGCGGCCGTGTAGCTTTCCGACTGCGGCTGGCTCATCCGATCGCGTGAAGATGAGATATTGGTGATGGATGCGCCTTCGGCGAAATGGTCTTTGAAGAGCTTTGCGAGATAAAAGGGGGCTATGACGCCGACCGCCTGCGCATATGCAAATTCCTCGTATGTGCATTCGTCGATGCCTTTGAAAAGCGGCATTGCGTTATTGACAAGTACATCGATGTGTCCGCTCTTGGCGATCACGTCCGCGGCAAATCGTTCGAGGGTGGCCTTGTCCGAAAGGTCGCCAACAAACCACGGTCCGTCTTTGATGTCAATCACATGAACCGTTGCACCTTCGCGCGCAAAGCACTCGGCGCAGCATTTGCCAATGCCCTGTGCCCCGCCGGTGACGGCAACCATTTTGTCCTTGAATATCATCTTTCAAATCCCATTTGAGTTTTGACCTGTCACTTTATCCAACCAATTCGTGATGCGGAGAACTTGACGCCCCCCTTGAACACGAGTTCGTATTTCCCTTCGCGAAGGGCATAGCGTGGTTCGGCATATTCAATTGACACGACGAGCGAACCAACAGCACCATACGCTACATAATGTTGATTCGCTCCATGAACCTCCGCATCATAAGCGGCCGGAATGCCGCGGTCATTCTCTTTCGGCAGATTCTTGCGGTCGTCGGGCAGCTTCTGTCCATAGGCAGTTTCCACGGCGTTGATGATTCGCCGCGCGGCCGCTTCAAGTTCTGCGGAAGAGACATCGCCATCGAAGACGCGCCTAAATGATACAAATTCTATCAAACTACTTTTTCTCGAACCAAACTCATGTGATGTGGCACAACGTCTCTCCGTAAGTCCCTCGATTGGTGTCGGCAGTTTCTCCCATCTGAATCCCCAAAGCGGCTTTGGCTGGGGAGCATCAAAATCGACCCCGAACACCTTCTTGATTGCCGCCCGCAAGCTGGCGGCTTCCGCATCAAGATCTTTCGCCTCAATCTTTTCGGCAAGTTGGGATTGGATGCTGATGCGCAGATCAATCTTTGGCGTGCTTTCGCCCTCTTTTCTCCAGGTTCCGGCACTCAAGGAAACTGTCTCGTCGCCCGCTCCCATGCCCATGACGGAAAACGATCGTTCGTTGCCTATTTTTTTAGGTTCCATGTCGCCCATGAATCTGATGCCGTACTTTTGCGAGAGAGTCTCTTTTAGCGCAACGAGATTTGTCATCGCCTCGTCAAAGTCCCGAAAGTCCCTCTTAACTCCCAGCACCCCGTTTACACGCTTCTTCCCAGTCATCATCACGACGATTTCCTCAAAGCCAAGCCAGTTGTTCGTTATGACAGCCTCATACAGTTTTAACTCTATGCCATTTATGTAATTTGACCTTGTCGGTCTTGTTGTGCCATCATACACCTCGCCAAACTTGAGGCCAGGTGGCAGCTCGACAGGTTTTGCATCAAGATTCTGCGACCATCCCGCCGCAGACGCCTCTAGTCCATGCAGCATGCCCGCCATGCAGATAACTGAAAACGCGGACCGAATCAAAGTGTTCATGGAAAATCTTCCTCCATTGCGCAGTCAGTTCCTTGTTGAAATCCCCGCTCTTCTTTTGAGCAACGACATGACAAATTCGATTGAGTCGTCGTCCCAGAAGGCGCAGACAATCTCCGAGCGGTAGCCGTTCTTGATGCAAATCTTCCGTACGAACGGATTGTTGGCGGTCGGCATGTGAATTTGGATATTCGGCTTTTTCTCCAGTCTGCTGTCTGTGATTTCCGTGTCAATGCGAAGGTCAAATCGCCGTGTGCGCCCAATGCCCCATAGTTTTGCCGAATAGCTGC
>JAFZIJ010000232.1 GCA_017554445.1 Victivallales bacterium | reverse complement strand
GACAGGGACGGGGTCGGGCGGCATGACGAGAAAGCATGGCAGAAAAGGGCTGGCAGTTTTGAATACCGATATCTACGGCCAAACTGGGATAAGCCGATGGTCAGCGAATCCGAGATGGCTATGGTTGACGATTATTGCATTTTTCATAGACTCTAGGGGGGACGACAAATGGACAACAAAACCGACCAGACCAAATTCTGGCTTGCATGGCATGCGACATGCGCGGCAGTCAACTGCACTGACCAGATGGCGCTTGAAAATGGCTGCGCCCAAAATCCAGGGAAATACGCAAGCGTTTTGGGCGACATTGAAGGAACGCAGTCGCTTGCGCGGGAAGTCATAGCGTCAACGAACTTCAAGTTCAAGGGGGCAATGGCTTATTGGAAACAGCGTTGCGGAACCAGGGTGTCCGATCTTGAAGCTGAGATGTCCGCATGGAAAGATGGTTCACCGCAGGATGGTTGCGCCTTCACGCTGCTGGAGGGGCAGCTCTATGCGAATGAGACGATAAAGGGGCGCCCGTTCAAGGATTATCTGTTTGAAGACATTGCCACAAGAAAGGGCGGAATGTGTGCCAATCTTTTCGGCTATGTGAAGGGCATGCTCTCAGATATCGCGAAAAAGAGCTTCGCCAAAACTTCGCACTATGAACCGAAGTTGGATGACGAGGGGAATGCCATTGACGACAAAAATCTATCTACGGAAATATGTGATGATTTCATGTCGCTTCCTGCCTGTGACCGGGCGGAGATTGACGATGTGGCGGAGTTCTTCGAGCGTTATGTGAATGAACTAGGCTTCTCCTTTGACGGCGAGCCTCCAGTGTGGACTTGTGATCATTGGATCGCCATGTATTGTGTATTTCATCAGATACCCGTTAGCATGCCTGCTGTCGCCAAGCTTTGCCGACTTAAGAAGTCTTCGGTTGCGATTTTGGCGAAACATACCATAAATAATCTTTTTCTTGCGTTTCGCGGACGGTCGTTTTCCAATAAGGCTATCGCATGGGCGGTACAAAGTCGGATACCTGGCATATTGGATGAAAAGATGGTTGGCATGCCGTTCTATGCGGATTTGGAACGGATTCGCGTCGAACGCATTAAAAAGACGTCCGAAGTGGAAAATGGTTGACATTGTTGCTTATACAGAGCATGACAGGAAGGAAATCTTGACATGAACAACAAACCTAGTACTTATGCGACTCTCTTCACCTCAACTTCAGATGAAGCGCGGACGTTTGACAAGTGGTTCTATGAGAGGGAGATGGAATCTTTCCGCCCAGAGTTGTCGGAACCATCTGTTGAGAGAGGTGATGTTGATCTCAAGAAACTTGAGCGGATCCGTGGTGATTATGACGGTAATATTGCCGTTGGGCAGGTGCGTATTCTCTCCAAGCGCTTCACTGAGACTCCTGATGTCGTGCCGTTTGTCGTTGTCCTGGAGAAATGGGAAGATCGCGGCGGAGATGACGACATGTGGCTTGTCGCTCCGTTTTCCCCTTATTCTGCGCCGGCGACGTCTGGAGAGATGGCGAGCGGGGCGAAGTTTCTTTGGCGTGAAGTAATCCAAGCGTGGAATTC
>JAFZIJ010000231.1 GCA_017554445.1 Victivallales bacterium | reverse complement strand
TCGCCGGCAACTCCAAAGAAATCTCTAGCGTCTTCTTTGCTATGGCCGTCGGTCTCGCTCTCGGCATGGGACACATCCTCTTTGCCGCCGTCATCACTGCTATCACTGTCTTCGTCATCCTATTCCTCTCTAAAACTAACATCTTCAATCTCGCTGCTCAACCTCAAACTCTGGAAATCACCATTCCTGAAGACCTTGATTATACTCACGCCTTTGATGCCGAATTTAAAAGATTCACTACTCATCACGAACTTGTTCGCTCTAAAACTACTAACATGGGCAGCCTTTATCAACTAACTTACGACGTTTGTCTCAAGAAAAGCGCCAACGAAAAAGAGTTTATGGATGCTATTCGCGTCAAAAATTCCAACCTCAAAGTACTTCTTTCTCACGTCTCTAAGGAACAACTAATTTAATGAAAAAACATCTCCCCACTATCTTAATCATCACCATTCCCCTCCTCATTGTCGGCATCGTCATCGCCCTCTGGGGGGCTGGCACTATTCCCAACAGTCTCGGCGACAATATCACCGCCAGCGAAATGGCCGTCAACACCGCCAACAGCAAAACTATTGAGCTAGAGAACAGTCTCAAAATCACTGAACCTGGTGTTTATACCCTCTTCGGAACTATCGAAAACGGCCTCATCACCATTAACACCACCGGCGTTGTCCAACTCATTTTGAACGGTGTTTCCATCACCAATCAAACCGGTCCCGCCATCTACGTCGAAGAAGCTAAAACCGTCATTGTCGAAACCGCCGAGGGCTCAAAAAACGTCCTCACTGACGCCTCAATTTATTCCGGTTGGGACGACGATGTTTGCGGCACTCTCTTCTCTCATGACGACCTCGTCCTTCAAGGTTCCGGCACGCTCATCGTCAACGGCAACTTCGAAGATGGCATCGTCGGCAAAGATGACCTTAAAATTATCTCTGGCAACTACCAAATCAACGCCAAAGACGAAGGCATTCGCGGCCGCGATTCCGTCTATATCGTCGATGGCAATTTTGAAATCGAAGCCGGCGGCGATGCTATCAAATCCAACAACCAAGAAGAAGTCGCCAAAGGTTGGGTCAAAATCGACGGCGGCACCATTCTTGCTAGCGCTGGCGATGATGGTATCCACGCTGAATCTTCTCTAGAAATCAACGGTGGCGACATCAAAATCGCCAAATCTTACGAAGGCCTTGAAGGCGCCAAAATCACCATCAACGGTGGCAACATTTCCGTCATCGCCGACGACGACGGTCTCAATGCCGCCGGCGGCAACGACAGCTCCTCTCCCAACATGGCACGTTATCAAGAATCTTCCTCAAACTACGCCATCTACATCAACGGCGGCAAAGTTTACGTTAATTCCGCCGGCGACGGCATCGATAGCAACGGCGCCCTCTATCTCAACGGCGGCACCGTCATCGTCGATGGTCCCGTCAATAACGGCAATGGCGCCCTCGACGCAGAAACCGGCGTCATTTATAGCGGCGGCACCGTCATCGCCGTCGGCGCCAGTGGCATGGCTGTTAC
>JAFZIJ010000230.1 GCA_017554445.1 Victivallales bacterium | reverse complement strand
TGCCGTCGATTCAAGGCAGTGGCGCAGGCGGACGCATCATGGAGGCGGATGTGGAAGCCGCCTACCATAATTCCCCGAAACTGAGTTCCGCCGCCGCCGCCATGCTGGCGGATGGCGTCGCCGCCCCCGCGGCCGGAACTGGCCCGAACGGCATGATTCTGGCCGGCGACATGGGCAAGCCCGCCGCCGCCGCTCCTGCTGCCGCCGCGGCTCCCGCGTCCGTTGCCGCCGCTCCTGCGGTTGGCGAAGATGTCATCACCGAGAAGCCGTTCGCGCAGATCCGCAAGATCATCGCGAAGCGTCTGCTGGAATCCCTCCAGACGTCCGCGCAATACACGCTCATGTCCGAAGCGGACGTCAGCGGCCTCTTGGCCCTCCGCGCCAAAATCAAGGCGCAGGGCGAAAAGCTTGGTCTGGCGAACATCAACATCGGCGACATGGTCATGTACGCCGTCATCAAGGCGTTGCAGAAGCATCCAGAACTCAATGGCGAATTCCACGACAACGTCGTCAAACTGCACAGCGCCATCAATATGGGCTTCGCCTGCGACACGCCGCGCGGCCTGATGGTTCCCGTTCTGCACAATTCGCAGAACATGACGCTCGCCGAAATGTGCAAGCGCGTCAAAGTCCTCGCCAAACAGGCGAACGACGGCAATCTGAATCCCGACCTGATGGCGGGTGGCACTTTCACCGTGTCCAATCTCGGCGCGTTCGGCATCACGAATTTCACGCCTGTGTTCACCGTTCCGCAACTGGCAATTTTGGGCGTCGGCAAGACGCTGTTGCGCCCCGTCCGCGCGGCGAATGGCGATATCGTCTATAAGGACTACATGCAGTTCTCGCTGACGATGAACCATATGGTCATCGACGGTGCTCCGGGCGCCCGCTTCCTGCAGACGTTGAAGGACATCATCGAGAACTTCGAACTGGTCTGCATCGCAGGGTGTTAAGCTATGAATCATGAAATCGCAGACGGCTCAATGCCGTCTGCGATTCCTAGTAATATAGGAGAAGAAAATGTACGATTTGATGGTCATCGGCGCCGGTCCTGGCGGATACGAGGCGGCTGCATACGCCGCGAAGCTCGGCAAGAAAGTCGCGTTGTTTGAGAAGAATGAATTGGGCGGCACCTGCCTGAACGTCGGCTGCATCCCCGCGAAGACGTTGCTGCGTTCCGCTCGTGCGTTTGAAGATGTTCTGGAAGCCTCTCGCTACGGCGTGAGCGGCGCGGGAACGCCTGTGTTGGACATGAAGGCCGTTCAGGCCCGCAAGCAGTCCATCATCGCGACGTTGAAGAAAGGCGTCGAAGGCATGCTGAAACGTGCTGGCGTCGAAATCGTGAAGGCGGAAGCCAAAGTTGCCGGAAAGGGCAAGATCGTGGCGGATGGAAAAGAATACGAAGGCGCGAACATTTTGGTCGCGACTGGTTCCGTTCCCGCCTGCCCGCCGATTCCCGGCCTGCGTGACAATCCGAAAGTTCTGGATTCCACTGGTATTCTGGCTCTGGAAGAGATTCCGAAAGAACTGGTTATCATCGGTGGCGGCGTGATTGGCCTGGAATTCGCGACATTTTTCGCGACGGCCGGCACGAAAGTGACCATCGTCGAAATGCTTCCGAAAATCGCTCCCGTCGTTGACGAAGAGATTTCCAAGAAACTGATGGCCGAGATGAAAAAGGCTGGCGTTGTGTTCAATCTTTCCTGCAAAGTGCAGAAGATCGAAGGCAATGTGCTGACGTTCACTGATCCCGACGGCAAAGACCAGCAGATCACAGGCGACTACATCCTGAGCGCCATTGGCCGTTCCGCCGTGACGCGCGGTTTCGGTCTGGAAGAGGCTGGCGTTGAAATCGAACGCCGCGGCATCAAGACGGATGAGTTCGGCAAGACGAATGTTCCGGGCATCTGGGCTTGCGGCGACTGCACAGGCCGCATGCAGCTGGCTCATGCCGCGACGCGCGAAGGCATCGTGGCCGTCCACAACATGTTCGGTATCGCGGATCGCATGCGCTACACGGCGATTCCGTCCGTCATCTACACGCATCCTGAAGTCGCGCAGGTTGGCGCGACGGAAGAAGAACTGAAGAAGAACGGCGTCGCCTACAAGAAGGCTGTCATGCCGATGGCGATCGCAGGCCGTTTCATGGTCGAAAACGACGGCAAGGCTGGCACGGTGAAGGTGCTGGTCAGTGAGAAGTACGGGCAGGTTTTGGGTGTCCACATGATCGGCGGTTGCTGCGGCGAATTCATCGCCAGCGCGGCGGCGATGGTGGAGACGGAACAGTGCGTCGAAGACGTCCGTCAGATTGTCTTCCCGCATCCGACGCAGTCCGAAGCCCTGAAGGAGACGGTTCTCCACGCTTGATGTAGCGACGGCGTCTCGCCGTCAGAAAAAACAAATCAAACATTATCTCAAACTTTTAAATAATAAGAGGAAACAACCATGACGAAGTGTTTGGAAATCTATCCGGAAGAACTGTTCAAAAAAGGTGAAATCGACTTCACGCCGATCGCCGTGAACGCCTACTCCAAGACCCCCGCGGAAGAGAAGAAACTCTTCAAGAAAGAAGACTTTGTGAACATCTACCACGACATGGTGACGCTGCGCACGTTCGAAACGATCATCAACGAACTGAAGCTGCACGGCGAATACATGGGTGTGAAATACAACCACGCAGGTCCTGCCCACTTGTCCATGGGACAGGAAGCGGCAGCCGTCGGACAGGCCTACAGCCTGGACGTCAACGACCACACGTTCGGCTCCCATCGTAGCCATAGTGAAATTCTGGCCAAAGGCTTGAGCTCCATCCGCAAACTGGATGATGACAAGTTGATGGACATCATGAAGAACTTCTTCGGCGGCGCCACGCTGAAAGTCGTTGAAAAGTGCGGCTGCAAGGATGTGAAGGATCTGGCCATCCATTTCCTGATCTACGGTGCATATGCTGAAATCTTCGCCCGTACGACTGGTTTCAACAAAGGCTGGGGCGGTTCCATGCACTGCTTCTTCACGCCGTTCGGCATCTACCCGAACAACGCCATCGTCGGCGGTTCCGGTTCCGTTGCTCCTGGCGCGGCTCTGTTCAAACTCGTCAACAAGAAGCCAGGCATCGTCGTCTGCAATATCGGTGACGCCTCCTTCGCCTGCGGTCCTGTCTGGGAAGGCTTGATGTTCTCCGCCATGGCACAGTATCGCAAACTGTGGGACGACGGCAAGGGCAAAGGCATGCCGATTCTGTTCAACTGCTTCAACAACCAGTATGGCATGGGCGGCCAGACCAACGGTGAAACCATGGGCTATGAATTCATGGCTCGTATCGGCGCGGGCGTCAATCCCGAGCAGATGCACACGGAACGCGTCAACGGCTACAACCCGCTGGCTGTCATCGACGCCGTGGCCCGTAAGAAGCAGATCCTGCTGGAAGGCAAAGGCCCCGCGATGCTGGATGTCGTGACCTACCGTCTGGGCGGCCACTCTCCGTCCGATGCTTCCAGCTACCGCACGAAGGAAGAGCTGCAGCGCTTCTTCGACGCGGATGCCGTCGGCGGCGAATGCGCGGTTGGCGCGGAATGCAAAGGCACGTTCTACCAGTACTTGGTGAAGAACAAGATGGCGGATGCCGCTGAACTCGACGCCACCCGCAAGAGCGTGCAGGATCTCGTCTTCGAGATGTTCAAACTGTCCATCGACAAGGAAATCTCCCCCTACGAATCCGCTGATTCCAAATATATCGAAACCGTCACCTTCTCCAACCAGAAGGTTGAGAAGTTCGACGACCGCAAGCCCGAAATGCTCCAGAAACTGGAAGACAACGAACAGGTCAAGCGTATCGCCGGCAAGAAGCGCTTCGGTATTGATGAAAACGGCAAGCCCTACAGCAAGATGGTCGCCTACACCTATACGGACGCCGTGTTCGAAGCGATGGCCCACCGCTTCTCCATCGACCCGACGATGGTCGCCTTCGGTGAAGAGAACCGTGACTGGGGCGGCGCGTTCGCGTGCTATCGTGGCTTGACGGAACTCATCCCGTACAAGCGCCTCTTCAACAGCCCGATCGCCGAAGCCGGTATTGTCGGCGCGGCCGTCGGTTACGCCCTCTGCGGCGGCCGTGCGGTGGCCGAACTGATGTACTGCGACTTCCTCGGCCGTTCCGGCGACGAAGTCTTCAACCAGTTGTCCAAGTGGCAGGCCATGTCCGGCGGCGTTTTGAAGATGCCGGTCGTTCTGCGTATCTCCGTCGGTTTCAAATATGGCGCGCAGCATTCGCAGGATTGGTCAGCGCTGTGCAACCACATCCCCGGCCTGAAGATCGCTTATCCTGTCACGCCTTACGACGCGAAAGGTATGCTGAACGCCGCTTTGGCGGGCACCGATCCTGTCATCTTCCTGGAAAGCCAGAAACTGTACGGCAAGGGCGAAATGTTCCACAAGGAAGGCGTTCCGGAAGGTTACTATGAAATCGAACTGGGCGAACCCGATGTGAAGAAAGAAGGCAAGGACATCACGCTGATCACCTTCGGTCCCGCGCTGTACGTCGCTCTCGACGCCGCGAAGGAACTCGAAGAGAAGTACGGCATGAGCGCGGAAGTCATCGACCTCCGCTGCATCAACCCGCTGAACTACGACAAGCTGATCGCCTCCATCAAGAAGACGGGCAAGTGCGTGTTGGTCAACGAAGCCGTCGAACGCGGCAACGCGATGCACAACATCGCCTCCAACTTGACGCAGTTCTGCTTCGATTATCTGGATGCCCCGCTGGCCATCGTCGGCTCCCACAACTGGGTCAGCCCCGCCGCCGAACACGAGAAGGAATACTTCCCGCAGCCCAGCTGGATTCTGGACACGATTCACGAGCGTATCATGCCGTTGAAGGGCTATGTTCCCGCGACGAACCGCACGCTCGGCGAACTGCAGCGCGGCGCCAAGCTCGGCCTGTAATGCCATGAAAAACAGCCGTGCATGATTCATGCACGGCATGAAGAATCTACGCCGCCCCGCGAAGCATTTGCTCCGCGGGGCGGCGTGTTTTTTTACCAAATCTATAAGGAACAGTTATCAAATCTCACGTCTTACGTCAAAATTTTGGCGTGAAAGGAGATCACGTAACAACAGAGTCCACACTGCAGATGGTAGCGACGGCGTTCTTGCCATCGGGTGCGAATTGCGCTATCTTCGATTGTGTTTTTGCAGAACTTGATAAACACAATCCGACACACCACGACGGCTTATGGCCAATGGCTTAAGGATTGTGTTTTAATTTGGCCGACAGCATGGCGGAAATCAATAAGAGGCCGATGGCTGTCAGGCCTAGCCAGCCGAACAACAAGGTCGGCACATGCAAGTCTGCAAAGAATGACAATATGACAAGAAGGATGAGTGACGGAACCGCCCCCGACATGAAAAGCAGCATATTTTCAGCCATGTATTGTCGGTAGAGTTCTGATTGTGAAAGCCCCATGTCCAGCAGAAATTGAATTGTCTTCCGTTCGGCATGGAGGTTGCGGAGCATCAGCAGAAGCAGGGAGAAAAATCCAAGCAAAAAGCCGAGGACGCCTAACTGCAGAAAGATGGCAAGATAGTGATTCTGAAAACGTTCTGCTTCTGACATAAATTCATCTACCGTCCATGTGCTCAATCCGTATGGCTCCAATAGTTGTCTGAATTTTTCCGCCGTTTGCTTGTCCTTTATCAAAAAGAAACGCGCGCCCTGCACATCCGGAAACAACGATTGGAAGGTGTCGTCGCCGACAAGAATCCCGCGTTGGAAGACGGAGGCTTTCATTGTTCGCGACAACGTGATATTTCCGTTGGGATAGGCGATGGAATCGCCAAGACGCTTTTTCATAATCCAATAGAGCGATCCCGTATCGACAGCGGCGGACGATTTTTTTAGGAAATCGCCATCGTGTGTCAAACGGGACAAGTCACATCCATAAACTGTCGGGACAGATGCTTGCAAGACGTTGGAACAATCGGCGCTGTCGTTTGTGAAGACACGAACAGGCAAGACTTCGTCCGGAAATGGGTGGTCGGTTGACGGCACGAAAGGCAGAATCGTCTCCATGACAAATTGCCATCCGAAAGCGTCTTCCCCACGCGCCTTGATGCCGAACGCCCCGACTCCCAACGTCCCTAAAAATCCTAATACCAATATGATAATGCATGCCCGATAATGCCTTAAGCGGCGCAGAAACGACAAAGCCCCTAATCGTATTGGCATATTAATTTTTCTGGATTCACAAAAACAGAATTTGACAGTCTTGGATGAATCATGTCTTAAGACATGGAGGATGATAACCAATATTGGTAGAAAAGACAAGCCGATTCCAAGAAGATAGCTTGTCATATTCCAATGGAAATGAAGCTGTTCCATTAAGATGACGCCATTCCAGAATCGCTCCAGCATCCATAGTTGCAATTGGCAGAGGACGGTTCCGACTATTGAGCCGATGATGATGCCCGGCAGCAGAATGGCGATGATTTCCATAAACAGAAAACGATGAATTTCATCCATATATTCAGAGAGAATGGCCAGTTCCTTCCGCCTGTCAAATAAATGCAGCTTCACCATCATGGAGAGCGCCAAAAGTGCGGAAAAAATAAGGAACATGCTCAGCCCCAAGAACAAAGGCGCGAATTGAACACCGTTCCGTATATTGTTCGCCAAAATGGTCTTGATGTCGTCTGACCGATACAATGTGGTGTCATGACGTAGTTCATCGATAATCTTTTTGCGAATATCGGAAACATCCGAACCTTTTTCAAAAATCAGGACTGTGTATTTGCCAGGCGAAAACCACTGTTGCGCTTGCTGAAAATTCAAATACAGTTTCGGTTTGCTTTTATATTTATCCCAATAGTCTTTGTCTTCTTGACGGACTTTGTCAAAATCAATCGGAATGCCCGCATCCCAATCGGTACAGCTTTCAACATCCGTCAATCCAGCCGCTTCTGGATTCAAAGCCTGCCCCAGATGCGTATCTGAAACTTTCCGAATATGCTGTAACGAAACCGTTTCATGGGTGAGCTTGCGGTAGGCGCCCATGCTGAAAAAAGACAATTTCCCTCCATGGGGAAAAACGGTTGAAACATTGTCTGACAGAACGGCGAAATCCTTTTCAATTGGGAAAATATCGTTTTCAAAAGCACTTACAAAGAAATAGTCAATTTGGTGGTTACCGTCGGAGAGGGATTCCGCGAATGTCGTGATGCCGCCAGTGGCGTTAGGAAAAAGTCCGCGGATGCGTTCTGGCAGGAACCATGCCGATGATTTTAAGACAGGACGACCATCCCAGTCACTAAACGAAAGGCGCGAAAGATTCCAAATCATCTCATCGGAGAGTTCATATTCATCTTGCGCCCAGATTTCGTTGATGGCATTTTCCTCTATCCCAAGGGCTTGCGCAAGATAGTCATGATTGACAAATAAATTGTTGGCATTGAGTTGCGGATTCTCAAAATTGACGTTTTGGCGTGCATCGTGCCAAATTCCCCTATAACGAAAACGGATTTGCTTCAATTCCGGTGGACGTCCCATCAGTTCTTCAGAGGGAATCGCGGGGATGGTCAAAGTCCGCACTGTAAAGAAATCGCCGTCCTTTAGATTCAGACGTTTGGCCAAAGCGGGATTGGCCCATGCATCGTTTCCCCGAATTTCTGTATCCTTCTGCAATGCATAGAGTTCAATCTTTATGCCAGGCGTTGCGAATCCTTTTGTGTGAAGGACACCATCTGGCGTATCCGCCTTGACAGGATACGGAAGACGAATCAGACGTTGAATGGATGCGACTTGACATTCAAGATTGTCGTAAAGTGTTCCACGAACGCTATCTCCAATCAGTAACGCCGCTGTTGGAATCGCGCAGCACAGACAGGCCATGGCCGCCAGAATGGCAAATGGCCTTCGATAGAAAACTAGATCTCGCCGAAACAAATGGAAAAATGTCATATCTTTCCCACTCCTCCATTTGGGGCAAGATTGACGCTGTCCGGAAAGAAATCCATGGCACGTTGATTATGCGTTGCCAGAATGATGGTTATATGATGGTCGTGGTTGATTTGCTGGATCAACTTGAAAAAGGCGTCGCTTCGTTCCATGTCCAAGGCGGACGTCGGTTCGTCGAGCAGCAGAATTTTCGGATTCGGGAGCAGGGCGCGTGCCAAGGCCACGCGTTGGCGTTCGCCGCCTGAAAGCTGCTGCGGGAAGAATCCGCTTCGCTTCTCCAAACCAAATTCTGTCAGCCATGCCAACGCTTGGGCGCGATAGTCGTCTTTTTCTCCAAGCATCGACAACTGAACATTTTCCAAGGCGGTCAATTGCGGCAGAAGCGATGAATCCTGATCAGCGAAGCCGATGGTTTTTCGCCGAAATTGACGGCGTTCCGCTTCTGGCAGATGATACAACGACACATCATCGAACAAGACTTCGCCTTCATCTGGTGGTTCCAAGCCGTAAATGATTCTTAGCAAAGTGGTTTTACCACTTCCAGAAGGGCCTGTCAAAAGGCGCGCACTGCCAGACGGGCAGGTGAAATCAAAATGATGAAACAGTGCAACGGTTTCTCCCGCGGATTGAAAGGACTTGGAGATATGGTTCAGGACAAGTTTCATGGATTCGCCTCCCGATACAACAAAATGCCGCCGCTTTCATCTGGTATAAGCAAGTCATGTCCAAATAGATGGCATCCAAGACGGCAATCCGTTTGGAAATCGGCCACGACATCATGTGTCCACTTTTCCGCGTGGTATGACCAACGATGGAGCTTCCCCATGCCTGAAACCGCATAAACGGTGCTGTCACCGACGGCGCACGGCGTGTTGATGCGTTCCCCTAGCTCCCACGTTTCAGACAGTTCGCCATTGGCCTTTTTCCGGGCCTGTGCGGTTCCATTCTCTCCTGTGACAAATACATAATCTCCTGCTATGCAAGGCGGAGCAAAACAACCGGACAACGTGTTCACACGATAGATTTCCTGAAAATTGGAGGCATTGACCGATACCAGAACTCCTTGATGGGACAGCGCATAGACGATTCCATCATGCAGGACAGGATTTTCCGGAATCGGAGATTCCAGATCAATCTCGCCAAGCAATGCGCCGTCTTGAAGACTGATACGACGCAACTTACCATCGCAACTGCCGAGAAACAGCGTGCGATTTGGTTCATAAAGAACAGGCGTGGCATTGACTTGGGCACCGCAGTCCACACTATGCAAGACTTTGCCAGTCTCCGCCTCAAACGCATAGAGCGTATGATCATGCGAACCGACCCAGACGAGGCCGTCGAAGATGACGGCCCCGCCGATAATTTGATTGCCTGTCCGATAAGACCACCGTTCGCCGTGTTCTGGTGAAAAGGCATGGAAAATGCCGTTTTCATCGCCGACATAGACGGTGCCGTCTTTTTCCAATGGAGGTGCGGAAACCGAATACTCGGATATCTTGTATGTCATTGGTTTTTCGCCTGTTGGAAAGACGATCAACTCTCCTTTTCCATTGCAGGCGGCGAAGCCGTCTTTGTACGCGCCCAATGCGCCCAGCGGCGAATGGCCTGAATAGACGAGCGACCATGATGGCTTCTTTTCCGTTGCCGCATTGTCACCGAGGCGGAAATACAAGACCAGACAGAGACAGCCAAGCAAGAAGAGAAGGGCGATGAGCCATTTTCTCATACGTTGCCTCCTGTCGATTTCAGCGTCAAGGCCCCAGTGGGACAAACGGCGCAGAGGGCCGCCGCCATGTCGGGGCCAATGGAATCCCAGCCAGCAGGACCGGGCGAGATACAGGAGTTATCCGCGCGATTGTGGATGGCCAATGCTTCCTTTGATACGCCGACACAACGTTGGCAGAGGACGCATTTCCCTGCTTCGTATGTCAATGTCACCGTCTCAATTTTCGGAGGACATTCCCAATCATTCTTTTCGCGTTTCGCCTTGTATTCCCGAATCAAATCAAAGAACTTGCATTGCCCTTTCGCGGAACAAGTTCCGCATTTGAAATCATGACGCAAAAGCATCAGAGAAAGTGCTTCCCGTCTGAAATCACGGACATGTTCAGAGTTTGTCTCATAGACATGCCCCTTTTGCACAAGTTGTTCGCATCCAGGAACAAATCGCTTTAGAACGGCATCCCAGACCGCGCAAACCATGCAATGTGCCGCGTCGCTGACATCCTTCATGAAACATAGTGTCGGCAGTTCCACATAGTCCAGCATGGTACGCCCCGCCACGAACGGATAGGAGACGCCGTCGATGACGATAATATCTCCTGGCGCAGGAGATGTCGATTCAAGCTGTTGGAACGGAAGCTCTTTGGGAGGACGGGAGGCTGCCCTGTTCAAAATCGCATGGGCGGGGCAGACGGAACGGCAGACGCCGCAGCGAACACATTTGCCCGACAAAATATTCGCTTTCACAAGTGGCTCGCATTCAATGGCATCTGCTGCACAGACCTGTGCGCATTTCGTGCAGCCAATACAATCGTCCGTTACATAAAATTCCGTCAACTGCACACATTTTCCAGCGGGACATTCATTGACGAGATGGGCCTCGAATTCATTGCGGAATTCATGGAGCGCGCTCAACACCATGTTAGGGGCAGTCCGCCCCAAAGCGCAGAGGGAACCTTGCTGGATGTGGAGGGCGAGTGATTCAATCCGTTCCAGCAAATCCGGCGACTTCTCGCCTTTTTGCGTCAACTGCTCCACAAGGGCGTACAATCGCGGGACGCCTTCGCGGCACATCACGCATTTGCCGCAGGATTCGTTCTTCAAGAAGCGCAGAAAATATAGGGAAATATCGACCATGCAATCACTTTCGTCAATGACGATTAGGCCGCCGGAACCCATCATCGCGCCGTTCTTCTGCAATGTCTGGTAATCGACTTCCGTATTGAAGAGGCGTTTGGGAATGCATCCGCCGGAAGGCCCGCCGATCATCACGGCCTTGATTTCATGTCCTTTTTCCGCTCCGCCGCCGTATTTTTCCACGATATCGTCAATCGTGATGCCGACAGGCACTTCAATCAAACCGCCTTGGCGAACTTTACCAGCCAATGCAAATGCCTTGGTACCATGGGTATCCGACGTTCCAATGGCATTGAATGACGCTCCGTCATCCGCAAGGATGATCGGCACGCAGGCGAATGTTTCGACGTTGTTCATCAAGGTTGGAATGCCGCACAGACCGCTTGTAACAGGGAAGGGAGGCCGTTTGCGCGGAATGCCGCGACGGCCTTCAATCGACTCAAGCAGAGCCGTTTCCTCGCCACAGACAAAGGCTCCTGCGCCTCTAAATAGCACGATGTCAAAACCTTCCGCGAATGGCGCGAAAACATCCGCCTTGCGCAGTTTGGCGATGACGCGTTCCAAAACGGAGACCGCCTGCGTGTATTCTTCGCGAATGTAGATGATGGCCTGCTTGGCGCCAATCGTATAGGCCGCGATGAGAATGCCTTCCAAAACGCGATAAGGATACGATTCCATCAGCATGCGATCCATGAAGGCGCCTGGATCGCCTTCATCCGCATTGCAGATGACGACTTTGTCTTCGCCCTTGGCTTCCAAAGCCATGCGCCATTTTTCACCCGTTGGGAAACCGCCGCCGCCACGACCGCGCAGTTTGGCGTTCTTCAGCATTTCAACGACCTTTTCAGGCCCCATGGAGCGGGCCTTTTCCAAAGAGACAAAGCCGCCGTGGGCGCGGTAGTCTTCCAGAGATTCTGGATCGTCCATGCCGCTGTTTCGTGTTACAAGTCTCAGATTGTCAAGATCTTTCGGAAGTTGTGATAAATCCATGCAGGCGCATGTCCGCCGATTGTAGAGGGCGTCCATGAAGGCATGGCTCCGCCAGGCTAGGCCTTTTGCCGTAAAATGCTGGGAAACAATAGATTTGACATCATATTCATGAACATTGGCATAATGGAAAATCGCATCCTCCAAAGCAACTGTGACCATGGGGGCGCGATAGGACATGCCGTGGCAACCGACTTCCTTGACGGTGTAGTCGAATTGACCTGCTCGTTGCTCCGCCACAAAAGCGTCATACACGCGTCCGCTGCCAGCTGCACGGCAGGATGAACAACGGCAGATACGGACTTCTGAATGGAAGCGTTCCAATGGTTCCGTATTGGGCATTGCGTTCTGTTCATCTGCCGCCATAAGCAGGAAATCGCGTAAGACGGTGGCCACGTTGTCTGGTGTGACATGTCCGAAAATATGCTTGTCAATCTGCACTGCCACCGCTAGCATGCAACAGCCCAGACAAGCGACTTTACTCAGAGTGAACAGTCTGTCTTGAGACGTGTCTTCACCATCCGCAATCTTCAAATACGACTTGAAGGCTTCGTAAGTTTTTTCAGCGCCTTTGACATAGCAAGCCGCTCCTACACAGACTTTTATATGATGCTTCCCACATGGTTTGAAACGGAACGCCTGATAGAAACTCGCCACACTATAGATGCGGTTGAGCGGCACGTTCAACCGCTGGCTCAAAGCAACAAGCTCATCTTCCTTCAAATATCGATCACGCCGTTGCAGGGCAATGAGTTCTGGAAGCAATGGGTCAATGAGATTCATGGCTTCGCCTCCAGCGAAATGAGTTTGTTTGCAGCTGTTCGCACGATGATAGTGCCCTGATGGAAGGCTGGCGTTGCAACGACCTTCTCACCAATGGGATAGTTACCTTCCATCTTCAGTTCCCCTTCGCCAGGTGACAGTTTCAAAAGATCACCATCCAAGGTGATGGCGATAATTTTGTCACCGACAACAACTGGAGACGAATAGAATCCATTGTCCAAGTCCTTTTCATACAGTTCTTTGCCATCCTTGGCATCAATGGCGATGATGGTGCCGCCACTACCGAATAAAATGAATTGATTGCCAAATTTTACTGGCGATGACACATCGGGGGCGGGCACATCGTCGTTGCGGCAGAGGATACTGCCGTCTGTAGCCGAGAATGCGCCTGTGAAGGCTCCTGTATTGGAAAAATAGATGATATCTCCCGACACGAATGCCGTTGTGGCGACTTCACCGCCCATGCATTCCTGACTCCAGACAATCTTGCCTGTATCCAGTTCGAATAGCTCCGCCAATTTATTACCAGCTGTGAAGATGAGGCCTTTGCCGTTGATGTAAAGTCCTTGCGGAGAAGACCATGATGCAGAACTTTGACGTTCCGTCTTCCATGTCTCCTGCCCTGTGAAGACGTTCAGAGCGAAAATGGTCTGCACGCTGTCTTGATCATATTGCACAATCAATTTGTCTCCCATCAACAATGGCGACGAAGCATAGCCATAGGCGATGTCTGGTTTGGGCAACTGCTTGCTCCACAATGTCTTGCCATCATGATCGCAAGCAAGGATTTCGCCTGTCGCGAAGACGGCGTAAACACGTTTGGCATCGACACAGAGCGTTGGAGCGGAATATCCCGTATCGTCATTGACTTCAGGCATTTCCTTGACTTGGCTGGTGGCGTTTTTCCAGCGAAGTTCACCATTTTTAGCGTCAAAACAGAAGATGGCGCGTTCTGTCTCGTCGGCTCCCGCCAAGAAGATGTTTTCGCCCCAAATGACCGGTGAATTATTGCCGGGAAGGGGAATGGCGACATTCCACTTCTCTTGGAAGTCCCATTTGGCGGGCAACGCGTTGGCGTTCGGCAGGACAGAGCCACGGAACTGCGGCCATTGATTTTTTTCCGCTTCCAAGGCTTCCGCCAAATCAATCTTTTCTATGACTGGCTTGTCGGAAGAGGCGATTTCCGCCGCCGATGGCTTCGACGACGGCATCATTACCATCCGCATGGCGACGATGCCGCCAATCAATATCACCAGTCCGCAGGAGGCAAAGACTAATAGTTGCCTGCGTTCTTTCTCCGGCAGTTGTTCCGCCGTTTTCGGAACTTTCAGTTTTGGTTGGAAAAGAACTAGTTCCAACGTCAGAAGACCGCATAATGTAAAGAAACCGATACCAAGCAGCAAGACGCCACGTTTTTGTTTATCGACACTTTGGAAATAGGCCGACCGATAGAGATAATCTAAATCGCGCACGGTCTGGGCGAGTTTCGCATCCGCCAAATCCTGCTCTTTCAGCCGGGCGATTTCTTCAAGTCCTTCTGCCAACGGTGCTTTTGAACGATAGATGTCGGTCGCCAAAAGAACACCAAGCGTTAATAAAAATGTCACGGTGACCCATTGGAGAAACCGCAGGGTCCGTCGTATGGATTCATTTCTCATGTTGTTTCTCCTTGCGCTCCAACGGGCAGGCTGCATAGCAACGCCCGCAGCAGAAACAGAGCGACGCATCGATGGAATAACTGTTTTCCTCACGGCGGCGCCGTGATTCCGCAATCAGTTCCGCCATCACACAGGCTCCGAATAGCATGCCGCATAATGTCATACAGACCAACGTCTTGTTCTGCGCGTGGACGGCGCGCGCCTTCAGTTCGTTGAGACTGGAACCTTGTGCTTCAAATGCCTCCACCTCAAGCGTTTGTCGTTTTGCCTCCACATCGCGGAGCAATCGCACGTCACGATGCATGGATGACATGGCGGGTGCGGCGAAATAGCCAAGAAGCCCCCCTAGAAACAGTGCCAACGGGATGCAGGCCACTAGCGTGGATAAACGGCGGGTCCCTTTTTGGCGCGTTGTGGCAGGCGTGTCTGGTTCAGGCGGCAGGACGGCTCCGTTCGGGCAGCCCTGTTCGCACAATTTGCAATTCACGCATTCCTTAACTGTTATGACTGGCTTTTTGATGGCGAACAACGTACAGAAACGCAACAGTGCTCCGTACGGGCAGATAAAGCGGCAGAAAGGACGCGATACAAACAGGCCGATCAAAATGAATATGGCGCATAATATCGCCAACGGCGTGGCGAAATTCAGTACGAAAATAGGCAGATAGGGTTCCAGATAGCAAAGCGGAAAGCCTAATCCGCATGCCGCGCAGGCTGAACAGACCAGCAACAGCAAAATCGGAATGAGCCGCAATACACGGTCCAAGGCCAACGGTATAGTGATCGTACGCCAATGAAGCAATTCCTGTATGGCCCCCAATGGACACGCTCCTGCGCAGAAGACGCGTCCATAGAACAAAGCGCAACCGAGCGGAAGCGTAAAGAGAAGCAAAATTCCCAGAGGAACATATGTTCCATTTGCTACGCCTTCCGCGATGTTTTGAAACATGCCGACAGGGCATGGACACGATTTCAGAACAAAACCAAACAGGACCAATCCTGCAAGCGACAGAAACAACAACCCCTTGCGGGAACGATACTTATAGAAGAGAATCGTTCCGCAAAGCAAAAACAGGACCAATAGCAGAATGCGCCATGGCGTCACATCCGCCACGGTGTTTTCCACTTGAATCAACGGCACTTGATAATTGTCGAATTCCGGTGCCGGAAAGCGAGCTTGGACAACTCCCAACATGATCATGATTTCACCTCCGGCGGGCGGCGGAAGATGTAGGGCTTGTCGGCGGGAACGCGTGTGAACGCCCCTGACGGGCAGACTTTGGCAATGCGGCATTCATTGCAATCCTTGCACAGATGCCGACGCACTTGGAGGAACAGCGAACCATTGCCAAAAGAGGCGCAGCCTTTCACGCATTTTCCGCAGCCGATACACTTGTCTTCATCGATTTTATATTCGAAATACGGATCTTCCACGTAGGTGCGGACGATGGCGTCCGTCGGACAACGCAGATTCTCGCCAGCGGTGTTGAATTCAACTCTCTTGTCTTGATAATAACCGCTGCAAAACAGGCAATAGCCGCAAGATGCGTATTGATGGACGCATTTGACGGCGGAGCGTGGCAGCACGCATTCCGTTTCACATTTGCCGCATTGGATGCATTTGTCCGGATCAATTTGCCAATAGTATCCCGTCTCCTCCTTCTTGCGGAACAATTGGAGGAACGGAGCGGCCAGAAGCGCTCCCACTGTTGCTTTTAGTAACTCCCGAAGAGTCATTTGGTTGTCTCCTTGAACGAGAGTGCGTTTGGATGGCCGCAGAAAGCCAATGACGGACATTTGCGGCAATATCCGTTCTTATCCGTGCAGATATCCGATAGCTTCTTGGAAGTCGCCTGCCGATAGGCCAGAGCGGACAATCCGCCCAACAGCAGTGTCCGTGCGGCGTGTTTCATGAAGTCACGTTTTGTCATCATATTACGACACCTCCCAATGCTTTTTCGCACCTGTGTCATACAAATGGATCTTGCCTTCATGGCGTACAAGGAAGTAGTTGAATTCAGAATCGGAAAGTTCTTCCGTGACAATCTGTTCCAACGCTCCCGACGCTTGGTAGATGCATGCCCGCCGGACGCCTTTCTCCATGGTCACAAAGCGTCCGCCGGGCAGCGCCGCGAAGCGCACAGGATTGCAACAACCGCCGAATTCCTCCAACGGCTGCCACAACGCAATGAACGTTCCTGTCTTCAAATCCAACTGTTCCAAATATTTGCGGCCGACATTCGCCACCCAGAGCTCTCCCTCTGGAGACAAATCGATTGGAAATGCCGCGCCGGGAATGATGAATTGACTTTCACCATGAGATTCCCACAGCAGTTTGCCGTCGGCCTCTTCATGCGCAGTCACGATTTTCCGTGCACGGTCGATGTCGAACAATACTCCATCTGCGACATGTTTGACACGGACGGCGAATTTCGGCAGTTCAAATGGTTTTTCTGGCTCCAACGCAGGAGTAGGCTGCATCTTATGCTTTACCAAACCGCCAAGGAGCCCCAACGAACCGAGGCCGCTCAACCATATCAGAAATTCTCGATGCGTCATTTTCATTTTGCATCCTCCTTACGTAAATCCAGACATGCCATGGATGTGCTGTCGCGCAGAATCATCAGGCCACCCGCATACGCGATCGGCCCCCATGCATCCACGCCTGGAACCACCTTGTGCGTTGCTAGTTTCTGGAATGTATCATCTTTGAATTGATAGACATGCAGAAATCCATCATCATCCATGATCCAAAATGCGTCATCGGCGTAAAGATAGGGGCCGAGGCCGAAACGCGCCTCTTTGCCGCTCGTCGCCCGAAGCGCGGGAAGTTTGTCCACATCCGCCGCCACCAATTGCGCATGGAGGCCGCCGGCATCCTTGGGCTGAATGACAAACAGCGTCTTGCCAATGAGCAACGGAGTCTGTTGTTCGGACGCTGGCCCCTTCGTCGGTTTCCATTCATTTTCAATGGTTGCCTCAAAAATGCCATTCGTAAGATGTACGCGGAGCAGAGCGCTGCCTGCGCCATAACCGGCTGTCAAAAATAGCAGGTCATCAGCGATTTTCAATGGCGTGGGGGCCCAGACGGCCGGTTTCCAACTCTTGCATGTCCACAACGGTTTCCCATCGTGGTCGCAAGCCGTTATACCACCGATGCCGGCATAGATAAATTGTTCGACGCCACAGAGTTTGGTGGAAACAACGGATGAATGCGACATTTTGAGATGATCCGGATTCGGCGTCTCCCAAAGCGTCTTGCCAGTCTTCAAATCCAAGGCCGCCATCAGGACTTTCTCGCCGCCTACACCTAAGATCACATTGCCGTTTTCAATCAATGGGCATTGCCCCGCATACCATTGCGGAATCTCACAACCATATTGTTCAACCAAATCGCAACTCCATAGCAAATCGCCATTTGTGGCATCCGTCGCCATCACGTGGGCGGCAGGCCCAAGCGTGACGACGACATTGTCCGCATAGGCGGGAATCGTCCGCGATTTTCCATGATTGCGGCGAATTGGATTTTTATAACTGCGCTGCCACAACTCATTGCCAGTCAATAGTTCAAAGCAACGTAAGGCATCAGAATCCTCCTTTTCAAGATAGTCGAGCAGATAGACACGGCCTTGAGCGATGATGGCGCCTGAGTAGCCTTCGCCTAACTCTTTTCGCCACATCACCTTCGGGCCTTCCGCCCCCCAATTTTTTGTCAATGGGCGATCTTCCTGCACAAGATTGTCGCGTTTAGCACCGCGGAAGCACGGCCATTCGCCGTCGAATGGTTTGACTATGGATTCAGCGGAAAACGACTTAAACGTCTCACCGATTTTCGTTGTCATTTTTTTGATAACACGGAATTCGGATCCATCACGAACAGGCACGGCGTAGTCAACCACGCGTGGCGTGACAAAACTAACGTAATGCCAAATACCTGCGCATGCTGTCAAGACAAACATGGTTCTCAAGGCGATATCGAATATCCGTTCAATCATCCGTCACCGCCTTCGCCAGAAAAATTGGCGCATACAGTTTTTCGCTGTACCACAGATGGGCAAAATACAGGCCAATCGGCTCCATGGGAGCCGTCTGTGGAGAGACGGCAAATGGCCGCAGAAATTCAATTCCACGTGCAACGGCTTCAGCGGCTTCTGGATATGGCTTCAAGGCGGAAACGCAACGCGCCGTCATGATGACATAGTCGGTCTTCCCATCCGTGCTGCCCCAGCCGCCTGTATTGTGCTGCATTTTCAAAAGATAATCCAATGTCTTCCGCAAGAAAGGTTTGTCGATGCCAAGCAGATGTTCCAGAACGACAGCGGAGCCATATACGGGAGCCGTTTTGTCTGCTGCCAACTGGTCACCGAACCATAACGGCGTGAAGGAGCCGTCAGGATTTTGCGTCGTTTCCAAGAAATGCAGAAGTTGACATTGAGCCTTCTGTGTCCTTGATTGCAACGGTTCAGGCAAGTCATTCATATACAACGAAATGGCACGGAAAGTATGGGCAGTCAGATCCGGACAACTTCTGTCGAACGGAAGTTTGCCCCAACCGCGGCAGAATGTCGGTATTCCGCCATCGCGATTCTGTAAATCCAGTAGCCATTTGATGCCGTTGATGACAGTCGGTGTCACGCCTTCGCCCAAGGTATGAAGCGCAATCAATGCAGAGGGTGTATCATCCGCATCTGGAACACCGCCTGAATAGGTTGTCCATGCCCAACCACCTGGCATGGAACGTGTAAAGGGATGGATGACTTTGGTTTGAGATTGGGACAGAGCCTGACGGTAAAAAGCCTTTTCCTCTGTGGAAAATTCTGGAGCTAAGATGGTTAATGCAAGAGTTGTCACCCATTGGCGTAGATCGCGGTCTATTGGCCATGCACCGTTTTCACGTTGGGTATCGATGAGAAACTGCAAGGCCTTTTGCGTTACAGGATGCGTTTTCATATCAGCAGCGCACAGGCAGATGGCGCAAAAACCAGTCAATGGCGCGGCTTCCAAAAAGCCGCCATCCTCTGGTTGTTTTGCTTCTAGTACACGTAGCGCCTTCTTGACAGCTAATGAACGTAAGTTCTTGAGAATTCCATCTTTCGTATATTTTAGTTGCGCAAGGCCAACGCAAATCAAGGCTGGAATCGCATAGCTGACAACTGGCAGATTCATGTATTTGAACAGGCCTTCTGGCAGAATCGCCGCCTCAAATGGGAAACGTGGCATTCCACGCCACGCGGCTTCCGCATCTTCAAAAAATCCAGACGCTGTGGCCAACGCCAAAAGTGGAACGGAAAACGTCAAATCCTTGCCATATTCTGCTAGTAATCCGTGCTTTACATCTTCGAAAGAGAAACTTCCGAATTGTGTTTTCAGATACGCTTTGGCGCGTTTGGCGGAGGGAAGCGCCATGGCGGCCAGATAGGTGGCTGTCAGATTGGGGGGCGATTCGATACTGTCGCCATAAAGTCCATCGGCATTGCAATTCGCTTCCAGCCAGGCTTCCGCCGCTTTGATTTGAGTGGCGTATTTTTCCTGATCGGCGATTTTCAAGGCGACGCAGGCGATGGCGGTGGAAATGGGCGAATCGGAAAGACCGCTTTTGAAAAAGCCGTCTTCTTCGCGCATATTCAGGAGATAATCTTTCAAGTTCTTGTTGATCATGGCGTCGCCCCCATGGCAAGAACTCCGTAAACAGTATATTCCAGATCGCCTTCCGGCGCATCGGGCGTTGGCGCAAAAAAGCCGTTTTCGCGCAGGCACATCTGCAAATAGCCTTTTGTGGAAAAATGTGCGTGCGTTTGATAAGTTTGCAACGCGAACAACGCCACCGCCGTCGAAAGAAGATTGCCGCCGAACGAGCCGTCTTCCGCTTGTTCCGCTGACAATGCATGGAGCGTCTGTTGCTGTAATTCGTCAGGCAATAAGAAAACTACCGCCGCTGTCGCGTTGACATTGTATATCGTCTGATTTTTCAGATTTGAATATAAGCCATTGGGCAGACGATATTCATGCAAGTCAGGAAGAGTGATTTTTTCTCCACAGTCATTTAGCAACATATCCCGCAGGAAACGTGAATATGGCGCTTCAGAATCGCCATGCGGATAAGCCGTCGCAGGAAGAGAATGTAGATAGGAAATATCATATTTTACCTTCCATGTGAAGGGATGAAGAATTCGCTGAGACCGAAAAAAGGCACAGCAGTGGACGAGATCCAATGAATGCAAGTCAATTGAATCCAAGGCATGACGGCATGTTTTTCTGTTTATTTTCATGCCCGGCATCAGGGAAAGCAACAATCCGAAAAAAGTATAATACAAATCTTCCTTGTCGCCACGGCCGCAGAACAGCCCATCTGTACTTTGTGCTGAAACAACTCCTTGTCGGACAATGTCTTGCGCTTCGGATGACATGCGTTTCCAACCTTGCAGCATTGTCCGATAAAAGGCTTTTTCAAATGTCGGTCTATAGAACATCTTTCAGCACCTTTCCCATCAAACGCCACAAAAGAATTTTCAAGGGGACATCGCTCAGCTCTTCGAGGCATTCAAATGCCTTACGGCGATATTGTTCATATTCGTCCATGATAACGCGTCTGGCGTCTTCACGGTTGCAACTCTTTGTAAGCATGAGACAATCGACAGACGAAGCGGGATTCGCCTCTGTGTCCTCCAAGTCGTCATATAGCTGGTAGGCCACGCCAATCAAATCCGCAAAGCGTTGAAAGAAATCACGATATTCATCGTACTTACCGGCGGCGATCGCACCGATATTCATCGCGACGCGGAAAGCGGGCGACGTCTTCAGGCGATACGTCTCAAGACACATCTCCAATGTCACGGTGGATTGAGACAATTCAAATTCGCGGGCTTGTCCAAGTGCCAATTCGCAATGGGCCTGTGCCGCTTGATCGACCATTTCAGCCCTCATGGTTTTGGGGATGGATTCATGGCAGAACAGCCGATAGCCTTCTCCAACCAGAAAATCACCTGCGTTCAGAGCGACTGGCACGCCGATGCGCTGATGCATGGTCGGCTCTCCATATCGTTCTGAATCATTATCTTCAATATCGTCATGAATCAAGGAAGCCTTATGGAAACATTCCACGGCCAAGGCCGCTACGCGCAACAGCTCAGGATATTCGTTGCATCGCGACAAGGCCGAATAGACGGCGCAGGCGATCATCGGACGATAATGTTTTCCATGGGCGCAAAGCGAATGGACAATCTCCTTGGAAAATATCGTCAAGTCTTTGTCAAAACGTAAATAAGACGAAACAATCTTTTCTGTGAAAAGTTCCGTCATTTGTTTTTGGACATCCGGAATAGAGATCAAGGCGAACGAGCCGTCTTCCGGCAGTTGCATGGCATCCGCCAGAAAACTTTCATCGTATTCAGTATCTTTGCAACCATCCCGCAACAGGGGAATGGCGAGGCCAGGCACTGCATGCCGAAGCATGGCCGGAAATGCCTTCTCCAGTGAATTCAAACAGGATACGCCGACAACGGCCTCTATTTCACCGGCTTCCACCCATTCCGCCACACGGGAGCTTGATTCCGCTACCAACACGGGCATTTCCAAAGCGTCTGCCTGTGCGGAAATTGCTGGTATCCTGCATTTTCCACATTCTTGGCATATTAGCCCCAAATCATCACGCGGAGCCGAACATTCATCATGGTTGCGCAGACAAAATGGCAACAACAGTAATCGCTTGTTTCGTGGAATGGCTGGAAAATGCCGTTCCCAGACGGCGTTGTTCAACCAAATCATGGCGTAGTCGTCATAGCCCTGATTTTGGAGATTCAGCTCTGTAAGTAATTCTGAAGCATGGCGTTGAAGGTTTTCTAGGCTTTGTGGCGGCAACAGATTTGCGGCAGTGACCAGCCTTTGTGCGGCGTCGCGAACGGCGCAGCGCGTCTGCAAGTCTTGCGGAACTTGTTGCTTGTTCGTCTGCTCGCTCATCCGTATGCTCCAAAGCCGAAGAAATAATGTCGTTTGCCCCAACGGTACGCCAGCGATTTTTCCGGAAGTTCCTGTCCTGGAACATGATGGCAGGGCAGAGGGGCCGCCGCCGCCAGTTCTTGCGGATAATTGCGGTTGGAGGAATCAATGGCTTTCTGTTCAGACAGGAAAGCCTTCAGTTCATGCGGAGCCTCCATTGGCAGGCAATTCCGACCATTTTGCACAGAAAACTGACGCAACTGCTCCAAATATGGATTCTTCTGGAAAATCTCCTCCAGATTGGAGGCGTCTTCATTCAAATAGTCACCGGTCGATTGGACAATCGGGCAGAATTCGACAGCGCCGTTTGGCGCAATATGGTGCGAGAGACCCATGGCGCCTGGACAGACGGCGTTGCCGTCCGCATCCCAATAGGCGTCGATAATCATGAGTTTCGCTGTTCGCCGCTGTTCCACGATGAATCGCCTAAGTCCCACGATATGTTCCGCATCCAATGCCCGTTCGGGCTCAGGCGAGCTCCCGCATGGACGGTAAATGTAATACCAAATGTAATGGACGCCTTTCTTCACGAGAAAGTCCAAATACTCCGTGCTGACAAGTTCGTCATAATTGTTACGGTTGATGCTGGCCGCCACGCCAGTGAAAAGCTTCGCTTTCACAGCGGCCTCCAGGCCTGCAATCGACTTGGCGAACACATCATCACGGCCGCGTCGCAGCCGCGATTCCGTCTCCATGCCTTCGATGCTGATGATAGGCGTGACATTGCCCAATTGGGCAAAACGTGCGCATGTCTTTTCATCTAAAAGCGTTCCATTCGTGAACAATTGAAAATAGGCCTGCGGGTTGTTCTCAATCAACGTCATGACATCTGGATGCAGGAGCGGTTCGCCGCCCAGTAATCCGAAAAATTGCGAACCGTATTTCTTCGCCGTATCGACAATGCCTTGCATCTGCTTCAGCGATAATGCCATCGGCGGTTTTGTCTGTTCCACCCAGCAACCTTTGCAGTGCAGATTGCAACGATTCGTAATGGACATCATAATGAAGGCTGGAAAGAACGGCTCCCCCTTTTTTAACCGACGCTCAAATGCTTGCACAGCGCCATTGCCGTTCCAGCAGAATCGTAGGAGATTCCATTGAGAACGAAATGAACAGCCGAACATGATACGCAGAGGAACAAGCGGATTCATCGTCGTCATTCCTCCTTGAACAGACGTGGCACACGACGATGTTTCAATCGCTCGCGCAAGGCGGCTTGGTCGTTTTCCGACGGTTTGACGGGTTCGTCCAATAAACCATTCAATCGCTCTTCTTCTGATTTTGCGAAGATGATGGCGTTGGCGGGGCAGATACGCGCACAGGCGGGGCAGTCCGTCTTGCATGATTCCGGACTCGTCACGGTCACTTTGCCGTCGGGTTTGGAATAAACGCCGAACATGCAGAAATCCATGCATTTGCCGCATTGGACACAGCGTGTTGCATCGATGGCGGGAAACCACGGAATCCATTTATCGGGCAACGTGACTTTCGGTAACTCCTTCCAAGGGAACTCCTTCGGAAGCGAAAGCTTTTCAAGAAGTTCCTCCGTCGGCGTCGAGCGGATGTCTATCCAATCTGCGGCATGGCCGATCAATGTCTTGATGGCGCGTGTCTGGCAGCCTAGTATCGTGCTTTCAGGATTGAGCGGTTCTTTTTTTGCACTGATACGACATAAATCAGGCACGACCGTGCAGTCCACACCGGCCGCAAGGCAGGCGGAATATATCGCCTGCACTTTGACCGACGGAATGCGGCGGTAGTAATGGCAGGCGCAAATGATGTATGATTTTTTCATATTGACTCCTGTTTGGCCCGTCATGTTTGACTGTTTATAATATAAATATCTATCATCAAAAAGTATTGCCTTTAAACTATTTGATTGTAGTGATACGTTGGATTTGGGCGGCCAGGCGTCAGACACAGTTCCGTGTCATAACCGACAAATACGTCCGCCTCTTTCGCCAGTTTCGCCATCACCGCATGAACCGTTTCTTCCAACTTCTCACGCGGCATTTGCACACGCGCGTTGAGAATCAACGTGACATGAGGCGCATACAATTCCGTTTCACCACGGCAACTTGCTGAATCCGCGAGTTTTCCGATGTTTCCTATGATGCTTTTTTCGCCGTCGAGAAGAATCAGCTTGACATGGCCAATTTCCGCATTCTTTTCCGCAAATGCCTGGCGGAGAGCATTGAGCAGATTTTCCGAGAATGCATGCCATTCCGCCTTGCCGCGCAAATCCATGGCGGCGTTCAACCAGCCAAGAACAGCCTCGCCGTTTGCATAACGGTCGTAATCAACGTCTGTCAAGCGTTTTCCCGCTTTGTCCGTTGCTTTGAGCACATTATCCAACACGTCGTCCACGCCTGTACCGTTCAAAGCCGAAATGGCTTTGACGGGTGTGTCGGGGAAGCGTTTCCGCAAGATTTCCAAATCGTCCTTTAATTCCTTTTCGCTCAACAAGTCGGTTTTGTTCAAGACAATGAAATCGGCCTCAGACATCTGGCGTTCAATGATATACAACGCATCGGGATGCGTCAGTCCCTCCGTGATGCCCAAAGCCTCCTGCATGCGGGCGTGTTCCACCAAAACAACCAACGGCAGCAATTCCCATTCGGGATATTTGTCTTTAATTGGTTGCAGGATTGTCGCGGACAAGTCTGTGCAGCTGCCGACTGGTTCCGCCACGATGAAATCCGCTCCAGCGTCTGTCAACGAGGCGATGGCGTTCGCGAAGCCGGGGAAATTGCAGCAGAAGCAACTGCCAGAGACTTCCCGGACGCCCGCGCCTGTTTTCGTAAGAAACGCCGTGTCAACCAAATCGGGGGCCTGGTCATTTGTAATCAGACCGACTTTGTAATTTCGTTTGGCCAAGGCGCGGGCCGTTTCCCATAGCATGGCCGTCTTGCCTGCCGCCAAAAATCCGCCAATTAACAACAGCTTCGTCTTCTTCATTATTTTTCCTCCTTTTTGCCGCTTCCGCACGTGCAGACGTTCTCTTGTTTCCCGCAGCAGCAATCAGCATTCGCTTTCCGATTCATAAGCGGTTCAAAGACTTTCACAAACAAAAACGCCGCCACTTCGGCACCCAGGCATGGCCCGAGCATATAGACCCAGAAGAAGCCGCCGCGGGCATCTGGCAGAGCATGGCGTCCCCAGCCCATGATGGCCGCGACCATGCGCGGGCTGAAATCCCGTGCGGGATTGAAGCCCGCCTGCGTCAATGGCGCGATCAGGCAGATGGCCGATGAAACGGTCAGGCCAATGAAAACTGGCGCCATCGTATCCGATGGTCTGCCGACATTGCATCCTTCCGTCAAGGCGAAGATCATGACGACCAAAATGAACGTGCCAAATGCCTCGCCGAAAACCGCCAATGGCAATGAGACGATTTTCGTGTCGTAAAACTCTCCGAACATTCGTGCCGTCGCAACCGATTCGGGAGTTCCGCGTACAATCTGATGAGTGGTTTCAAAATCGGCAATGGAAGGTGAGAACAGGAGATAGACGATCCATCCGGCCAGAAAAGCACCTAGAAATTGGGCGATTAGATAACATGGCACTTTGCGCCATGTCATGCGGCCGCTTGTCGCCATCGCCAACGACACGGCCGGATTCAAATGCGCACAGGATAAATGGCGTGTTAGATAAATCGACAGCGTCACGCCTACCCCCCAGATGAGCGCAATCACGCCAAGGCTTCTGTGGGCTCCGAATAAGGTATCGACTGCGACAGATCCCGTGCCAAACAGAACCATCAAAAATGTACCGGTGAATTCGCCTAAAAACTCACGTTGCTTCACTTGTCCTCCTTAATCAAAAACATTTTCAACATAAAAGCCGCCATGGTGAAACGCCATGGCGGCTTTTGTCCGCTCTATTTTGCACGAATGTCAAATGCCGCCAAAGCGTCGCCACGGCGAATGTAGAGGATGCCATCGCTGATTGTCGGATGCGCCCAATGCTCTTTTGTTCCATAGCGGATCGGGAACTTGCTGACAACGTCCAGTTTGTCTCCGGGCTTCGCGAGACCGACCGTTCCCCGGCGCTCTTCATACATGTAAAGCATACCATCCGCGTATAGGATGCTGCCTTTGCCCAGATTTTCCCAGTTCTGCTCATAGACGACATTACCTGTGTCCCAATCCATGCAGACCCATTTGCCGGAGTTGTTGTTCTCCCAATTGGAACCATAGAGTTTGCCGTTGACTTCCACAACGCCGTCATGATGAGGATCGAGCACCTTGCTGGACCATACGACATTGACGCCTTTGCCATCGGGATTTAGTTCATACATCACGCCGCCTTGGTTGTAGCCTGCCGTCACGAAGAAACGGTTGCCTTTGACGAAGGGTGGATTGCAGTTGATGCCGCCCCAACGGACTTGCCCCGCCATGTCACTATATTTGCTCTCCCAAAGCATTTCACCAGTCTTCGTATCGATACCATTAACTTTGGTAGCGGTCATGACAATCAGCTGGTCGCCGAGCAGGGCGGGGGTCACGTATGCGCAATTGTCATGGTTGGGCTTGGATTCCCAGACGACAGATCCGTCTGCGATTTTCAATGCCACGACAAGCGCCTTGCCACCACCCGCCACCACGAAGACATTTCCGTCTTTGACGACAGGCGATTCCGCCATGCCCCAATGACCGAAACGGGACTGGTAAGTCGCAGCGATATCCTTCTGCCAGAGCACTTTGCCGTCTGCCGCATTCAGGCAGAAGATATCTCCAGCACCGGAAAGCACCAGAACACAGTCTTCGCCGGCCGCGCCTTTCGGCACATATGTCGGCGTGCAACGCGCTCCAGGATATGCGCGTTGCCATGCCTTTCCCACGATTGTCTGCCAGAGCTTTTTGCCATTCAGATCCAGGCAGACCGCGATTTCACGCGACTTGTCCTCCGCATCCGTACCAGTTGTGAAGAGGCGATTACCGACTTTCGACACGCTGCTCCAACCGACGCCCAATCCCGTATAAGTCCACAACGGCGTCAAGCCTTCTTCCGGCCAGCTCTTCAGCAGCCCTTTTTCATCGAATATTCCCTGTGAATTTTCACCGCGGAAACGCAACACATCCGCGCCATGACATGCAATCGTCCAACCTAAAGAAAGACCAATCAGCAACTGCAACAACCGCTTCATCCAAAAGCTCCCTTTGTTTCTGGTGTTTTCTGACAATTCCCAATGACAAGATTCGTTTCCATGACGAATCCCGACACGCCGATCAATACACAAATCAATGCTTCTTTTTATCTTTTCATTCCTGAAATGTTGTTCTGTTGTTTGATTCAGAACTGCTCCATATTGATTTTCTCTCTTAAAAGAAACGTTAAAAAAATAATATTATTGTTGTTGGAAAGCAAATGATAAAAAACTTTTTTCATTTGATACAGTTCTTATCTGTTGGTTTATTTTGACGTAAGACAAACCATTTCAGGCATATAGAGCAAACAAGCCACGCAGACGGGGTATTCCGCCTGTAAAAAAATGTTTGACCATGAAACTCTATAAAAACAGATGAGATTGACAATTTTCGTCTGTCACATCTGTTTATTCCCCTTCGGGAAACGTCGTGGGAAGGTAGGTGTCGATGACTTGCACGAGAATGTCATGGAGGATTGGCGCGGCGACTTTGCCGCCGCCGCCGCCTTCTTCGACAACGCAGACGCCGACGAAGCGTGGATTGAAAGCGGGCAGGGCGGCAAACGTCCATGCATGTGGCGCGGCGTTTTTATTGTGTTCCGCTGTCCCTGTCTTGCCGAGAACGTCCACGCCTTTGATTCGCAATGATTTACCTGTTCCGCGCGAGGAGATCACACAGTCTAGGAGGCCGTCTTTGACGGGCGTCCATATTTCATCGGGCCATGAGAGAGTGTTGATGAGCGCGTTGTCGTCGGAGATGACGAATTTTGGGGTGAAAACGCGGCCGGTCGTGATGGCGCAGGCATAGACGGCCATTTGGAGGGGCGTTACGATCCAGTCGCCTTGTCCGATGGCGGCATTGGCGGCGTCTCCCGGATGCCAGACGGGATCGCGTTTTCTGCTGGAGCGGACCCATTCGGGCGTGAAGGCGATGCCGGGGGCTTCGTCACGCCAAAGGAGCGTGTTGAGTCGTTTTCCAAAACCGATGAAGGAGGCGAGTTCTGCAAGTTTCGCATAGTCGAGACGGCTTCCGAGTATGCAAAAGTATGTGTTGCAAGAACATGCCAATGCGGGAACGATACTCGTCTCGCCGTGCCCGAATTTGGCGGTACAACCGATTCTCTGCTTCTGCGTCAATTGGTAGAAGCCCGGGCAGTACAGGTGTTCGTATGGCGAGACGGCACCTTGTTGCAGGGCCGCCAATGCGATGAGCGGCTTGATGGTGGAGCCGGGCGGATAGAAACCGGCGAGCGCCCTGCTGCGCATGACGCCGCTTCCTGGCTGGAGGTCTTCCGCTTGGATCGGAAGATGATGGGAGGGGACGGAAGTCATGACATAAACCTCTCCGTTGACGGCATCCATGACAATCAATGCGCCTTTGAGCCCCTGGTTGGTAAAGATTTCCTCTGCGGCTTGTTGCAATTTGATGTCGATGGTCAATGCGACATCCTGGCCAGGCATGGCCTTTTTTGTTTCGACTGTTTCATGCCAGTAGGTGAAGACATCAGTTTGGAAAAGCTGGTAACCGTTCGTACCTCGCAACTTATCGTTGCAGGCAAGCTCAATGCCGCTCTTGCCAACGAACTCCTTGAAGTTGAACAGCCGCAAAGCGGAATCCGCCACCGCTGGTTGGTCCTGTCCTCCGTAACCTCTGATCTGCGTGGCGACGGTTTCATGGGTATAGACGCGTTTCCATGACAGGACAAGATCCGCGGCCGGAAAACGATGCCGTTCGAGGGCGAATTTGGCCAGCATCTCCTCCGACGGATTATCCCAGAGGACAAGTGGCAGGGGGGCGGATTGGACAACATGCCGTACGATGTCACGGGAAGAAGGGCGCGTACGGTAGGCGTCTGGACCGAGCATGGAGGCAAGTTCAGCGACGGCGGCGGCTACTTTGTTGACGGTGGCTTTACGGGTATCCCGTGGGTCGCGGAGCCGTTCGATATGGATGGCGATCGCATAGGTCGCTGTGTCGTAGTTCAGCGGGACGCCATTGCGATCGACGATGGCACCGCGCTTTCCGGGAACATAGTTTAGTCGTTTCTGCTGTCGTTCGCTCCAATTGTTCATCTCTTCATTTTCGGCAAGCTGTAGCCAGCCGATGTAGCCGATCAGTACGAGAATGACGGCGCAGACGGCCAATCTGAGGATATGGCATTGCGATTTGTAATTGGTGCCCGGCATAGTCATTCCTCCGGAGGCTCTTCATCTGAAGGGAAGAGAAGTCCTTCGATAATATCCTTCACGGAGAACGTCAGGAAGCATATTGGGAGGCTGAGCAGGATGCCGCCGAAAAGAAATTTCGGAAGCAAGGCGAAATCGGTCTCCAGCGTGGCGGCAGGGCGGCAGAAGAAAGCTTTCCCGATGACGAAAATGGCGGTGGACATGATGGACAATGCCAATGTGTTGGTGATGAAGAACTTCCGCCATGGGATTCTGGCGGAAAATAGTCTGGCGGCCAGTGCGACCAGTACAAGAATGATGGAGGAGGGGCCGAGCGGTTGGAAGCAAATCGCGTCCATCGCGAGTCCGATGGCGAAGGCGGAAGCCATTGCGCAGACAGGACTGCGACGTGTGGCGAGATAGGCGGTCCCCCATGCTGCAGGTAGCCATGGCCATGCGGGAAAGACGGTGGGCAGGGCTAGCTGGAGGCCGAAAGCGGTGGAAATCCAGAAGAGGGTAACGATTAGGAAAGAGGCATGCCGCCAGAAACCGTTGCGCGACGTCATGTATTCGAGAATCAGCTTCGGATTGAAGCGGATCTCGATTTCGACGAGCCTCGGTTTGTCTGACATGGACTGCATGGCTGAAATACCTATATTACTGCTGTTGTTGCTGTTGTTGCTTCTGCTGTTGTTTTCTCTTGGCTTCTTCAGGGGTAGTCTTCAAAGCGACCATGACATAGTTCAGCCGTTCGTTCGTAACGGCTGGGCGGATAAGGAGGATCGGAGCGCCGATTTCATTGGTGCTGATTTCATCAACCGTTCCGACATAGAGGTTTTCAACACTTTCGGAATTGTCGCCCAAAGCACTGGTATAGACTTTGTCTCCAACCTGGACGGGATCGGCTGGAGGCTCCGTAGGATGGCGCAGAATGAGATTTCCAGGGGGGATGCTGATGGCAGGGCCTTTCTGACCGGAATTGACTCTTCCGGTGATGAGCCCTGTGACGCCTCGTACAGGTATATGGCAGGCGATTGAGAAGTCGGAAGCAGTAGTCAGAGTGACGATTGCAGAATCGCGGGAAACGTCGCGTATGATGCCGAGGAGGGATGGTGTCTCCCGTTCCTCTCCTGCTTCTGGAGTCGGTGGCAGGGCCAGAACAACTTGGCCGATTTTCAGGCCTTCCTTGCTGCCGCCGTCGATGATGATGGTGTCGTAATAGCTGGAGACGGGATCCCGTTTCATGACTTTGCAGAGTGACAAGGTGAAGAGGCTGTCGTCATAGACGAGACGCAGGCGGTCTTTCAGAAAACGGTTTTCAAGGATGGCGGTGTTGTATTTCGCTCCGGCATTGGACAGTTCCGTATCTTTGACGGCGAGGTCATATTGGAGCTGTGTGATCTTTTCATGTTCGGGAAAGGGTGAGCCGTTGCCGAGGGTGGCCAGCGAGACACGCGCCGTCCAATCCGCCCACGCCAATGCGGGGTGGGTGATGATACGGACAAGACTTGCAAGTCGCGATGTCAGGCCAGGCGGCATCAGCAGCAGGGCGGTTGCAAGGACAATGGCCGCGATGGCCGCGATGATGGACTTTTGTTTCATATTCGATGAACGTTAGTTGGACAATCAGAGATAGAGCTTGTTGAATTCATCACGCGTCATGGAATAGCAGCAGTCGTCATGGAGGACGCCTGGATATGGTTGGCTGCAGAGGCGGAGCCGCCCTTCGTAGGTGAATCCGCATTTTTCGATGACGCGTCTGGAACGGTCGTTGAAGGAGTAATGGTAAGCCGAGACGAGTTGAGCGTTGAGGTCTTTGAACGCGTAGGAGATGACCGCTTGAGCGGCCTCCGTCATGTACCCATGCCCCCAGAAGGCTTTGGACATGGAGTATCCAATAGCCTTAGCCTGTGGAAATGAACGCTTAGGGTCTTGCGTCAGACCGATTCCGCCGATGACCTTGCCAAGATCCTGCAGGACGATGGCCCAGTGGTAGTAAGATTTTTGAAAGTAGTTTTTGATGACATTGATGCTATCCGCACGTGTGCGGTGCGGCTCCCAGCCGGCGTTCGGGCCGACGTCTGGTGTGGAGGCGTATTCGAAGAAATCGTCTGCGTCCGAGAGATACCACGGGCGGATGACGGTTCGGGCTGTGGTGATGGTTTTCATGGATGACGAAAGACACGTCGGCGGTGCTGTGAGGAGGGCGAATGGCGG
>JAFZIJ010000229.1 GCA_017554445.1 Victivallales bacterium | reverse complement strand
CGTCTTGACCGTCAGCGTGGGACTCTGCTTGTTGAACTTCTCTATCGCGGTCTGCGTTATCGGCGTCTTGGCGACGGTCGCTATCGTGACATCCGCGCCGCCGCGCTTGCTTGCGAGAATGTCTAGCGTCACATCGTCGCAATAGCCATCGACAAGGACGATGCTCTTTGCCGCCTTGCGCACAAGTTTCCTCGCAAACGAGTAGGCGTCGTAATGCTTCCCCTCGAAGAACACCTTCTGCGGCGGGAAGTCACCCCCATCCATCGCCTTGAAAATGGTCTCGAACCGCTCTTCGTTGCGTTGCTGGTCGGTTATTTGACGACGTTCAACAGTCTCAACACGCGCCAGCATCGGTTCGACATTGGCAAACGCCCGACGCATTGCAACAAATGCACGCATGATACGAATGTTGATTTCTATCGCGGTTGGCGACCGCAACACGCCACTTAGCATCGCTATGCCGTTTTCTGTAAATGCATACGGCATATACTTAATGTGCTCGCCGCGCTTTCCGTTTAAGGTGCCAATTTGGCACCTTAAACAGTCTTCCTTCGTCAGCTGAAACATGAAATCAGGCGGAAAACGCTCTATATTGCGCTTAACCTGACGATTGAGATATTTCACCTCAACGCCATAAAGTACCGCCAAATCCCTGTCCAACATGACTTGCATGCCACGAACAGGCATAATCATAGTTTTAATTGCGTCTTCCGACACAACTTCATTTGCCCTATACGAGACGATCTGGTTGTCAATAGTACTCATTTATCACCATCCTTTCTTATCTCACTTGTTCTGCCATTCGCGCATTATTTTTTTGTAATGACGAATAGTGTACTTGTACAATTGCTCAAGCCGTGCCCTTGCGCCACGTTCACCATCTACATATGGCATGACTGCATCAAACGACATGATACGTGCCCGCTCGCGTTCTGGATGTTTGCTACCCCTATTTATCGGAACGTCTGTACCTGGCGTCGCCGAAACATTGATTATAATCGCGAGTGTTCTTGGGTTGCCGATGGTAATACCCTCCATCTTCTGCTCGTATGCAAACTGATCCTCTGATATCTCCATGCCCAAGTCAAAGAAATCGCAGAACACCGTACGCCTCCGATTGATCCAGTCGACACCCTGATCGGCAGGAATATGGCAACGCCTTTTTGACTTTCCATCATAGTTGGACAACGTTGGATCGTCATAGTTCCAGAAGACTTCAATCTTTCCATTCGTGGCAACGATCCTGCCGCCGTCTTTCGGATTCTCGCCCTGAAAGACTACCGTTCCATTCAGTTTTACTTTCTTCGGCAAAAGAAAATGATTGTTGATGTACCTTATCCAGCCGATGTAGCCGTAGAACTTCTCACCTCCATCCCACCTTATTGATTTCCAGTCATTACCAACTACCCATTGACACCATATGCTGGGCATGCCCTCCTCGTCATGCCTAGAGGATGCCAAGTCTTCCAAGGCATAGTAGGTTTCTTCATCCAGCGGTTTGCTCAAAACAAACTCACCGTCGAATTCCGTATTGTATCCCATAGCCGATTCCTTTCTCCCGCCGTGCGGGATGTGTTTCCAATCTGTTGACTCGCCGACGGCACACGCCGCCAACGGCAGTTTGGAATCGTCTCTGCTAGCCATGCCACTCAAGTGGCGTCCGCGTTTTCCAGCGGACAACTCGCTACCCGGCCCACGCGGATTCCTGTGGATCTTCGCTGCCACAGGCCCTGTCCGGACGGCTTTCGCT
>JAFZIJ010000228.1 GCA_017554445.1 Victivallales bacterium | reverse complement strand
CCAGCCACCGGCCGCGCAGGAGCGCAGCCCTCCCGACTAATCACTAACCACTAACAACTAATCACTACATCTTCCGTAGTTCCGGGCTGTCATACTGTCCATGGAGGCCGATTTCAATCCGGCAGTCGATATGGTCCATGCCCATTGCGACGGCGGCCTCGCGGGCCTTGTCGATGTCATCGGTTGTATGGGCCACTCCGGCCAGCGTGGCCTGCGTGCCGGAACATGTGACTTTCAGGAAGAAGATAGGTATGCGGCGCACATGAAGGATTTCGCGTTCGATAGCTTGGCCCATAGCCAGATTCTTCAGCATGGTCTGGGCGTCGGCTTCGATTTCCGGCGTGACGGTCTGTTTCACCAACGAGCAGATGATCTCGACGGCGTTCTCCGGCGTCAGATGCTCCGTGTTCAGAATCATCTGGTAGGCGGACGGATTGGCCCATTCCGTGTCGAAGAAATAACTGTTGAAGCCTGCGCGGTCGTGGTCGATGCGATCGACCAGTTCCTTCGCCTGGCGGATGTCAATCTTCTCCGATTCCGCGACACGCTGGTAGCGGACTTGCGGCGATGCGACGAGACGGATGCGAACCGCTCCGGGCACATCCGCGAACAGCACTTGCGAACCGCGGCCCAAAATCACGCATGAATCCGCCTTCGCTTCTTCATACATGACTTGCTTCAAACAACATACATACTCCTCCACGGCGTTCGTCAATGCCGCGAAGAAGCCCGGCTTCCGTTCATCGAAGGCCGTCCGCTTCTTCTCCGTGATCCCCATGGCCTCAAGACGAGCGTCCACGACATTGCAGTCGATGAAATGCGCCGACATCTTTTCCGCCAGCATTTTTGCCACAATCCTTCCATAAGCCCCGCGTTCGCGAGCAATTGTGATAATTGCCATGTCGCACCTCCTTTTTATTGTTTGTTTTTGATGTTTTTACGTGAAACACGACGGCGGGACGCCGTCGTTACTGACGCCGCCGCCACACCTTCGACGGCGGGACGCCGCCGTTACTGACGCCGCCGCCACACCTTCGACGGCGGGACGCCGCCGCCACACCTTCGACGGCGGGACGCCGCCGTTACTTTTGTTCCGCCTTCCAATCTTCCGTCGTGCCCGAATTGCGCGCCAACGCGACGCGTCCCGTACGGGCCAGTTCGATGATGCCGAACGTCTTCATCAGCTCCGTGAAGGCCTCCAGTTTCTCCTGCGCACCAGTCACTTGCACGATCAGCGAATCCGGCAGGACGTTCACGACGTTCGCCTTGAATACGTCCGCCAGCTGGATGATTTCGTTGCGGTCATGGCCCGTGGCCTTTACCTTAATTAACATAAGCTCGCGGGCCACGAAGTCGTTTTTCGACAGCGTCGTCACCTGCACGACTTCCACCAGCTTGTTCAACTGCTTCTCAATCTGCTCAAGAATCGCCTCGTCGCCGTGCGTCACGATGGTCATGCGCGAAAAACGCGTGTCATTCGTCGGGCTGACGGCGAGGCTGTCGATGTTGTATCCGCGGCCGCTGAAGAGACCCGCCACGCGGGCCAACACGCCGAAGCGGTTTTCAACCAGCACGGAAAACGTCGATGACTGTTCTTGCTTCTCTTCCATTGGAGGCAGTTCCGTTTGCGATGATTCAGGAAGCCCTTTCGACCGTGATCTTTTCGTCAATCTGTTCGCGCAGAATGGCTTCGATGCCGTTCTTCAGCGTCATCTGGGCATGCGGGCAGCAACCGCAGGCACCTTTCAGCTTCAAAAAGACGTTCCAGTCTTCGATCTTCACGAGTTCGAGGTCGCCGCCGTCATTCTGCAGATGAACGCGGAGCTGTTCGAGCAGTTCAGTCACTTTTTTCTTGATATCGTCGTTCATGATTTTTGCCTTTTTATATAGTTATAACGTTTTTTTTGTGAAAAGTCAATAGGCTTTCATCTGTTCGCGGATGCGGGCATGTTTTTTGTCGACGGCGGGACGCCGTCGTTACATCAATATGTTTTTTGTCGACGGCGGGACGCCGTCGTTACATCAATAGGCTTTCATCTGTTCGCGGACACGGGCCAGTTTTTCCTGCGCCTCCGCCAGTTTCGCGCGCTCTTGCGCCACAACGTCCGCCGGAGCCTTGCTCACGAACTTCTCGTTCGACAGCTTCTTCTCGACGACGCCCACGTATTTCGCCAATTCGGCCTCCTGCTTCTCCAGACGCTTCTTCTCAGCGTCCAGATCGACGATGCCCGCCAGCGGGATATACGCCGTCGCCGCCGTGGAGACGGCCACGCCGCTCGGCCCTTCGGGCTGGTAGCCTGGAACGAATTTCAGTTCGCCCGCGTTCACCAACGCCTTGAAGGAGGCTTCGTCACGCTTCAGGAATTCGTGCATTTCGTCGTTGGCGGGGGACACGACCATGTCCAGAGCCTTGGACGTCGCGATGCCGTAATTCGCACGGACAGCGCGAATTGCGCGAATCAGTTCGAACTTCGCCTCGGCGTCGTCCTCCGCGGCCTGCGTCGCGCCATAGCTGTTGAGCACGTCTTCGGAAATCGCCGACGGCCATTCCGTCTTCATGATGGAATCGTCCGCCGTGGCGAAGCCCATCTGGTGGTAGAGTTCGTCGGTGACGAACGGCATGATCGGATGCAGCAGCTTGAGGAACGTCGCGACGCAGTAGTCGAACAGACGGAGGACCGTCTGCTTCTGCGCGGCGTCGCCGCCGTTGAAGACAGGCTTGCAGGATTCGAGATACCAGTCGCAGAACTTGCTCCAAATGAACTCATACAGAATCTTGGACACTTCATTGAAGCGGAAGTTCGCCAAACCGTCGGTGACGCCTTTGATGGCCTGGTTGAGGGAGGCGAGAATCCACTGGTCGTCCGGACGGAGCGTTCCGAGATTGTCCAGCGTGGGTTTCGCGGACGTCACGGGACCCTGCATCAAGCGGAAACGGACCACGTTCCAGATCTTGTTCGCGAAATTGCGGCCGATTTCGCACTTCTCGTTGGAGTAGCGGATATCCTGTCCGACCGGCGCGATGTAAATGACCGTAAACCGCAGCGCATCAGCGCCGTAGGTGGAAATGACGTCCAGCGGATCCGGCGAGTTGCCAAGGCTCTTCGACATCTTGCGGCCCTTTTCGTCGCGGATGATGGACGTGAAATAGACGTCTTTGAACGGAATGTCGCCCATGAATTCGATGCCGGCCATGATCATGCGGGCCACCCAGAAGAAGATGATGTCCGGGCCGGTCACAAGAGTCTGCGTTGGATAGAACGCCTTCAGATCGGCGGTATTTTCCGGCCAGCCGAACGTGGAGAACGGCCACAGCCACGACGAGAACCACGTATCCAGAACATCCTCTTCCTGAGTGAGATGCGTGCATCCGCACTTCGGGCATTTCTCCGGCATGCCTTTCGCGACGACGATTTCGCCGCACTGGTCGCACGTATAGGCCGGAATGCGATGGCCCCACCACAGCTGGCGGCTGATGCACCAGTCGCGGATGTTTTCCATCCAATGGCGGTACGTCTTCACCCAACGTTCCGGATAGAATTTGATACGGCCGTCATCGACCGCCTTCAGGGCGGGTTCCGCCAACGGCTTCATCTTCACGAACCACTGGTCCGAAAGACGCGGCTCGACGGGAACGTCGTTCCGTTCGGAATATCCGACCTGATGCGTGTAGTCTTCGATATGATCGAGCAGGCCAAGCTCTTCGATCTTCTTCACGACGGCTTCGCGGCAGACATAGCGGTCCATGCCTTCGAACTCCTTGCCGGCCTCCGCGTTCATCGTGCCGTCGTCGTTCATGATGTTGATGACTTCCAAATTGTGGCGCAGACCGACTTCGTAGTCGTTCGGGTCATGCGCAGGCGTGATTTTCACGGCGCCCGTTCCGAAGTCTTTTTCGACGTAATCGTCTGCAATCAGCTCGATTTCGCGATTGACAATCGGCAGGATCAGCTTCTTGCCGACCTTGCCCGCGTAGCGTTCGTCCGCTGGATTGACCGCGACGGCCGTATCGCCCATCAGCGTCTCCGGACGCGTCGTTGCGATGACGACATAGCCGCTGCCGTCCGCATACGGATAACGGAAATGCCACAGATGGCCTTTCTCTTCCTTGTAGATGACCTCTTCGTCCGACAGCGCCGTGCGGCCTTTCGGACACCAGTTGATGATGCGGTGGCCTTTGTAAATCAAGCCTTTATTGTACAGGCGGATGAAGCATTCCTGAACGGCGGCGGAGAGGCCTTCGTCCATTGTGAAACGCTCGCGCTGCCAGTCGCAGGACGTTCCGAGAGAGCGCAACTGCTTGATGATTTTGCCGCCGTATTGTTCCTTCCACGCCCAGACGCGTTCCAGAAACTTCTCGCGCCCAAGATCATAGCGCGTCAAGCCTTCGTTCTTCTTGAGTTCCTTCTCGACCTTCGTCTGCGTCGCGATGCCGGCGTGGTCCGTGCCCGGCAGCCAGCAGGTTTCGCGGCCGTTCAGCTTTTCAAAGCGAATGAGAATATCCTGCAACGTGTTGTTCAGGATATGACCCATCGTCAGCTGACCCGTGACGTTCGGCGGCGGAATCACGATCGTATAAGGCTTTTTGGACGAATTCACGTCCGCATGGAAATAGCCGCGCTCTTCCCATATCTTGTACCACTTGGATTCCACTTCTGCGGGATCGTAGGCTTTCGACAACTCTTCTGTACTCATCTTGTCTCTTTTTTACCTATTTATTTATAATGGTTGAACCAATGTCCGTTTCAGACATTCGAAAACGACGACCGCCGCGCAGTTTCCGACGTTGATGGAATTTTTGCATCCAAACGTCGGCAGGCTGATGAAGCCATCGCACTGCGCCAGCGCTTCTTCCGAAACGCCAAGTGCCTCGTTTCCAAGAATCAACGCGCAAGGGAAACGGATGTCCGCCTCCCAATACCATTGCGCACCCTCCACCGTCTCGACGCCGTATATCGCATAGCCACGACCACGGTATTCGCCTACCGCGTCAGTCGTCGTCTCGAAATGGCGGCACGGCACAAGCTTGTCGCAACCGCGAGCCGTTTTCTCCAGCTTCTCATGCGGCGGGCAGGCCGTGTATCCGCAAGCCGCGATTTCCTCCACGCGAGCGGCTTCCGCCACGCGGAAGACATTGCCCACGTTGTACGCGCTGCGCAGACGGTCCAGTATCAGCACAACAGGAAGCGCCCGCGACTCACGGGGCGCCTTCACATCTCCTGTTCTGACTGTTACTTCTTTCATAATGCTTAATGCTTAATGATTAATGATTAATTTATTCTGCGCGAAACGCAAGAAAACCGCCGAGTTGACGGAAGCAAGCTAAGCTGACAGTCCATGAACTTCAAGCTTCCACATGACGTTGTTTGCGCTTGCGCGAAGCGTGACGAACCGCCGAGCAGATGGAGGCCAGCCAAGCTGACAGACCATGAACTTCAAGCTTCCGCATGACGTTGTTTGCGCTTGCGCGAAGCGTGACAAACCGCCGAGCAGACGGAGCCGTTTGCATCATTCGCAATCAATGCCTTGTTTCATCATTGAATCATCAGGATATCGTCGGCCCGGCGGCGAGGCTTTCTGTTTGTTCTGTGTTTTCTGTGGACTGAATTTTCGTGTTTTTTCGTGCCTTTCGTGGTTCTATCATTCGTGGTTTCAGCGTCTTGGGCCGCCGCGGCGGACACGGCCGCCGCGATAACTACCGCCGCTGGACGAACGCCCTTTCGACGGCTTCGAAGACGGCTTCGCCGCCGCCGGCTTCACTTTCAAATCCTCCGGCCATTGCAACATCTCGTCAGACGGCTGCGTGATCGGCAACGGTCGCGAAATGTATTTCTCAATATCCGGAACGACGAATGCGCTCTCCTCATCCGCGAAACTGATCGCGCGGCCGCGATGGCCCGCGCGAGCCGTCCGCCCGACGCGGTGGACGTAGTCCTCCGCTTCGTACGGGAAATCGTAGTTGATGACATGCGTCACGTCATCGACATGGATGCCGCGTCCCGCAACATCCGTCGCAACAATAACTTGCGTCTTACCTGTCTTGAAATCCTCCAAAATCCGCAAGCGTTTTTTCTGATCGACATCGCCGGACAGCATCTCCGATGTGATGCCGCAACGCTGCAGTTCCGCATGGAGCTCCTCCACGTCGCGGCGGCGATTGCGGAAAATCAACACGCGATGGGCGTCTTCATGGCGCAACGTCCACAGCAAAACAGGCATTTTTTCCGCCGATGTGACGGCGTAAATCGTTTCGTCAACGCCATCTGCAACGACGTGCTCCGGCTCCGCCTCCAACACGGCGGGATTCGGACGCATCCAACGGGACGCCAGATTCATGATGTCGTGGTTCAACGTTGCGCTGAACAGCATCGTCTGGCGGCCTTCGGGCGGCCCGAGGCGGTAGATGATTCGCTTCACGTCCGGAATGAAACCCATGTCCAGCATGCGGTCCGCTTCGTCGATGACCAACACTTCAACTCTGTCCAAATTGACGACATGGTTGCCGAGATAGTCGATGAGACGGCCAGGCGTCGCCACGACAAGATCGACGTTGGAATGGAGCAACCGCCGCTGGCGGTCATAGTCCATGCCGCCATAGACGGCGACCGTATTGAAATGGCAATATGCGCATAACGCGTTCGCGTCGTGCGCGATCTGAATGGCGAGCTCACGCGTCGGCGCCAACGCCAAGGCGAACGGCTGGTTTGGCTCGCGCGGCGCATGCGGCCGCGACAGGAAATGGTATAGCATCGTAATGAGAAACGCCGCCGTCTTGCCAGTGCCCGTCTGGGCTCTTCCTGCGATGTCGTCTCCCGCCAAAGCATGCGGCAGGACCATCCCTTGAATCGGCGTACATTTCGTAAACTGAAGATCTTCCAATATGGCGCGAAGGATTCGCGGATCCAACGGGAAGTCTTGGAAAAGGACGTCGCCTTCTTTCTCGCGAACGGCTGGCGGAACTTGCCATTTGCCGATCGAACGAACTTCGCGATTCTCCGCCTGACCGGCCAGCTTGTCATCCTCAACTTCTTCCGCTTCAGCGGCTTCCGCTGGCTTAACGGTTTCAGCTACTTCTACTATTGCTTCAGCTGCTTCAGCTACTTCTACTATTCCTTCAGCCGCTTTCGCCGCTTTTACGGCTTCCATTGCATCAGCCGCTTTCGTCGCTTCTGTCGCTTCAGCCTTGGCGGCCTGCTTCGGCTGTTCCGCTGGCTTGCTTTGAACAGATGCCGACGTCTCATTAGCGCTACTGATTTCCTTCAGCCACGCCAGAAACTTCGGTATGAATCTTGATTGAACTTGTGTCATTCCGCTATCTGAAAAACTGTTTATTGCACATTACCAATAACTTTTAATGAAACTTATTAATATATAATAAATTGCAGAATTATCAAGTCACGCACACCGCCACCTGCCAATAGCGCTGTCATGATTTCTCGCCATTCCGCCAGGCAGGGGTATATTATGGTTTGGAAATGAAACAGACCCAACAAAATTATGAATCATGCATTATGAATTCTGAATTAAAAAAGATCCAAGTCGTTGAAATTCTAAGCTGTCTGGACGATGTTCCCATGCTCGGCGAAGCTCTCGCCGCGCTTGATTTCAATCCCTCCTCCTACGCCAGTAAGGAAACTGGCATAGGCACAACCTATCTTCTCGCGGATTCCGCCGAGCAGGCCGCCGAAATCCGCAAGGCCGTCATCGACGGACTGAAGGATTGGAAAGACCTGTTCACGAAACCACTGACCATTGAATGCCAAGAACTTGCAGAAGAAGATTGGTCACAGAGCTGGAAGCGCCATTTCCATACGTTCCGCGCGTCCGAGCGCATCGTCGTCAAGCCCAGCTGGGAGACTTACGATGCCAAGCCAGGCGATCTTGTATTGGCTCTCGACCCCGGCATGTGTTTCGGAACAGGCTACCACGGCACGACGAAGGCATGTCTGCAATTCATGGACGAATTGGAAGCGAAGCAAGGCCCATGTTCCTTTCTTGACGCGGGTTGCGGCTCCGGCATCCTCTCGATTGGCGCATGTCTTCTCGGCTACAAACCTGTGTTCGCCTTCGACAACGATCCGCAATGCATTCCCACGACCAACGAAAACATGGCCGTGGCGGGTGTCAGCGGCGCCGTCGTCACCGTCGCGGATCTTGCCTCCTATCCGGGAGAAAAGTGCAAGTTAGTCGTCGCCAACATCTTAGCGGTTGTCTTGGATAAATATGCCGAAACGGTGGTCACCTACGTTGACCGCCCCGGCCATCTGATTCTTTCCGGCATCCTCACGGAGCAATACGACGGCATTCTCCAGCGTTATACTGCTCTCGGCTGCCGCGAAATCGGCCGCAAAACCATCAACGAATGGACCAGCGGTTGCTTTGAGCTGAAGTAAAGGCCTTATTGTGTGGTGGATTAGAGAGTAAAAGAGTGGTGGAGTAAATAGTCATCAAGCTTGAACCAACATCGCAAGCTGATGCCGTGATACTTTACACCCCAAATTGTTTCAATTCATTCACAAGTTCATTGATTTTCAGTGGCTTCGCGATGTGGCCGTCCATGCCTGCCTTCAATGACTTCTCCCGGTCTTCTTCAAACGCGTTGGCAGAATATGCGATGATCTTCAACTTGTCCCCCTCTGGGAGTTTTCTGATGATGGACGTCGCCTCATATCCGTCCATCACCGGCATCTGGACATCCATCAGGACGAAATCGTATGCATCAACGCCGTTCTTCCGAATCATATCAACGGCAATCTGTCCGTTCAATGCCGTATCGACAATCATGCCTTGCTGCTGGAATTGCAACACCGCGATTTTGAGGTTGAGTTCATTGTCGTCAACCATCAAAACTTTTTTGCCTTTCAACGAGAATGTCTGTTCTTTTTTGTTCGTCTGTTCAGAGTCCACTTTTCCAAGGAGTTGCAGGAGAACTTTTTGCAACTCGGACGGGAAGAACGGTTTTGAAATAAATCCGTCAACGCCCGCTTCTCTCGCTTCGTTTTCGATGTCGGCCCAGTCGTATGCGGTCATCATGATAATAAATGCGTCATCTCCAACGATCTTGCGAATGCGACAGGCCGTATCAATCCCGTTCATGTCCGGCATAAGCCAGTCAACGACAAAGACTTTGAAGTGGTCGCCGTCACGCAAAGATTCCTCCGCGTGGATGACAGCTTCCTTGCCTGAAACGCACCATTCGCTGCACATTCCAACCTTCTGAAGCATGTCGGCGACGCTTTTACATGCATTGACATTATCGTCCACGACCAGACTGCGCAATCCTTTCAATTCCGGAATCGTGAGATCGGATGCTTTTCCATCGGCTAATTTGAAATCCACCCAAACAACAAATTCGGTTCCTTCTCCTTTCTTTGATGTGACAGAAATTCGGCCGCCCATCATTTCCACGATATTCTTTGTGATTGCCATTCCGAGTCCAGTTCCCTGAATACCCGAAACCGTGGAATTTTCTTCCCGCGTAAATGGTTCAAAGATCGTCTTTACAAACTCTTCGCTCATGCCGATGCCGTTGTCCTTCACTCGGAATACATAAGTTCCATAGTCTGGAGTCGCTGCGGATTTCTGTTCGATCCGCAACGAAATCATTCCGCCGGGATGCGTGTATTTGATGGCGTTGGTGATCAAATTGAGCAGGATCCGATTAAGGCGCATTTTGTCACAATACACGAGTTCGTTTTGGACATCCGCCATATCGATGAAGAAATTGTGTTGTTTCGTCTGGATATCCGCACGAACAATGTCCCGAAGCACATGAAGGATATCCGTCAAAGATTCTACTTTTTCGTGCAGAGTCATCTTGCCGGATTCAATGCGGCTCATATCCAAAACGTCGTTAATCAGCGAGAGGAGGTGTTCGGAAGATCGCGAAATGATCGACAGATAATCCTGAACGTGTTCCGTATCATGGATATGGCTTGCCGCGAGACCGGTAAATCCGATGATTGCGTTCATCGGAGTACGGATGTCATGGGACATATTATTCAAAAACGTCGTTTTGGCACGATTGGCGGCCTGTGCCATCCGCAATGCATCTTCGAGGTCTTCCTGCTTCTTTTCGAGCAACTTCCGTAGATCAGTCTCCTGTTGTTTCTGTTTTTCGATAGTTCCGGAATACTCCACCAATGCCTGATTGATTCCCGCCAACCTCCGATTGCTGATCTGATAACCGATCAGAGCCACAATTAGCACAATCAAAATAGTGATCAAAAAGATGACTAGCAGGATGTGTTCCCAAAGAAAATCCATCATGGAAAACGTGTAAATCCGCCCCACATACGAATACGATGCCTTGTTGATGAAATTGACATCAAGCATCGTCATTCCACGGTCCATCAGCAACATGAGTCCTATATTGTCCTCTGCAAATGCCATGCAGATTTGAAAATCATTCTTGGCCTGAACCGACCTAAGTGAATGGTATTTGCCTGGTTTCAACAGAGCTTCGGCTCTGACTCCGTTCAGAAAAGTTCCGTCCGATGTCCCCGCCAACAGTCCGTCAAGACATCCTTCAATATCGTCGTAAAACACGATTTCCGAGTTTGGATAAGAATCCTTGCTGTAGTAGTATTGCATCAAATTGTTTTTGTTGACACCAATGCGCTTGTCTTTGCCCTCACCATAATTATCCAAAAACGCCAGATCGCTGACAATTGTCGCAAACCCTTTTCCGCCAACAAGTTGATAATCTTGTTTGACCGAACTGCTGATGTATGCAGGAAACATTAGATCAATTTGCCCCGCTTCGACCGCCTTGTATCCTTTTTCCTGATTGTCATAACAGATAAATTCAACTTTCAATTTATCTTCCAAATTCAATCGTTTGACGATTTCCTGAATCGCTTCAATTCCTGAGCCGATTGGTTTGCCATTTTCATCCATTGCGGAAAATGGGAGATAATTGTCGAAATATCCAATACGCAATACCTTATGGTTTGTTATCCAGTTTCGTTCTTCGACCGTCAGATTGCGGCTTAGCACAGTATTCGAAAAGTACTGTTCTTGAAGTCGGAAGAAAAAATAAAGGTCATTCTTAAATACTTTGTCCATCGCAGAATTGATATCATCAATCAAATCGTGTCTTTTCTTGTTTGCGACCAGATAGTAGGCGGACGAACCGACTTTTTCAACCGCCGAAAGATTGCGTTTCGCCAACATGCTGAGCTCCAGATCAAGATCGATCTTTCCAGCTAGCAAATCAGCCTCTTTTTTCGAAATGTCTTTGTATTCAACAATTTTGAAATTCACATTCTTTTTTTCGCACCATTGTTTCAAGAGTTCGATCAGAATCGTCCCGCTCGTGACACCAACGGTCTTACCGTTCATAGATGCATAATCACCAGGCGTGATTGAAGTATTCTCCTCCGATGAATATAGAAAATAATATTCATATCCCATCGGCTCGTCTGGAAATAACATCTCTTTTGTGCGTTCCTCCGTGAAACTGATTTCATAGATAAGATCAACATCTCCAGCAAGAAGCAGCTTTATGCTGTCATAAAAACTGGCACATGGAATATAGTCAACATCCCATCCGGCATAAGTTCCGATGGTCTGAATATAGTCATATGCGTAACCGGATACTGGATGGTTGTTTTCATCCACCATCATTTGCCTATTATATTCCTGATAGGCAATCCGGACGGTTTTCCGTGCGCTTTTTTCCACACCAAAAAGCGGCTCGGACAAAAGAAAAAGCACGACCATGCCGAAAAGCATGACTGTCTGATGAAATCCAATTCTGGATAATCCCCAATGATTGTTTTCCATTTTCAGCATCTTCTTTTTTGGACTGGTTAAGTCCAAGTCTTCATGGCACCTTTTTTCCAAGACATCCATGGAAAAACTGCCCTGTCACAATGGACAGATCAGTCTTCTTTATCAAATGCCCTGTCAAAAGTCGCCAGCTCTCAACCGCCAATCATCAATCATCTTCATGGAAAATTTCCATGCATATGATATATACCTTAATCCGCCGCCGTGGAAAATCATTTTTCAACGGCGGCGGATCTATATTGCATTAAGGCTTTAGCCATAAGCCTTTAGCCATAAGCATCATCGCAAAGCGATGATTAATATTTGATTTCAATCGTCTGCTTCTTGTCGATGGATTCCTGTTCGGCCATGATGACTTTGAAGGCGTCATAGACGCTTTGGAACGTCTGGTATTTGTCAGGCTTCACGCCGTTCTTCACGCAGTCGACGAAATACTTGAACTGATGATGCCAGCCCGTCGGGAGCTCCTTGTCGTCCAGTTCGGGCTTCTCAACCGTGCCATCCGTCCAGTAGATCGTGTAGTCCGTCGGCGTCAGACGGAGGGTGGCCTTTTCGCAATAGATCTGGAAAGTCATTTCAAACGGCGCCGTCGCGGGAGCGCCCCATGTGCCTTCCGCGGAGACCAATGCGCCATCGTCGTAGTGGTAGATGGTGATGACGTGGTCGATGCCGCTCTTGGAGACGAAACCGTCGATACCATTGGCAGTGACGGCTTTAGGATTGCCGAACATCGTGGCGATGAAGTCCGTGTCATGCAGATGCATGTCCAGCAGGGCTCCGCCGGCGAGTTCGCCGTAGCTGAACCAATCCTGCCAATGGCCGTCGTCGACACACGGCGACAGACGATGGAAATTCGCGGCGCGCATCTTGCCGTATTTGCCAGCCTGATAGTTCACGAGAGCGTGGCGGTACGCAGGCCATGCGCGAACGCACATATCGACGTTGAAGAATTTGTCGCTTCCTTCGACGGCCTTCTTGATTTCCTCCGCCTGCTCCAGATTACGGCAGAGCGGCTTCTCGGACTGAACATACTTGCCAGCGGCTAAAGCAGCCACGATCAAGTCTTTATGATACGGCGTCGGAACACAGATATCGACCATGTCGATGTCGGCGTCTTTGATCATGTCGAAGCCGTTCGAATAGACTTTGATGCCCGTGAAATCCAACGGGATGGAATTGTCATCGTTGCCGATGTTGCCTTTCACGCTGGAGATGTCGCCCGTGCGTTTCACAGGATCGACATCCGCAACCGCCACGACCTGCGCGTTCGGCACGAAATCACGATAAACTCTGAAATGCGTGCTGCCCATGAAACCGAGACCGACCAATCCGATTCTGACTTTGTCCATCGTTTTCTCCTTTAACTTGTTGCTAATGAACTCTTTATATTATGGATAAAAAACTCGCTTTCTATCATTTAATCATCGCTTTTTCTGAATGGCGATTTGCTTTTAGCTTGTCAAGCCTTGCATTTGCTTTTAGCTTGTCAAGCCTTGCATCTGCTTTTAGCTTGTCAAGCCTTGCATCTGCTTTTAGCTTGCCAAGTCTTGCATCTGCTTTTAGCTTGTCAAGCCTTGCATCTGCTTTTAGCTTGTCAAGCCTTGCATCTGCTTTTAGCTTGTCAAGCCTTGCATTTGCTTTTAGCTTGTCAAGCCTTGCATTTGCTTTTAGCTTTAAGCTTTTAGCTTTTAGCTTTTTTAGCTCTCTTCTTCCGCCTGGCGGAGCTGTCCGCAAGCGGCCCGTATGTTCTTTCCTTTACGCATGCGCAACGTCGCCTGAAGATTCCGTTTCGTGAGGACGGAGAGGAACTTTTCGCATTTTTCGGCCGGCGGCGGCGCGAACCGCGGATCCTCCGAATTGCACGGAATCAAATTGACTTTCGCGTGGAAGTCATGCGCCACGTCCGCCAAAGCGGAAGCATCGTCAAATGAATCATTTAAGCCATCAACCAGCACATATTCAATTGTCGGCATGCGGCCTGTCTTTTCACGATAATAGGCCACCGCGTCGCGGATGTCCTCTATGCGAGCGCGGAACTTCGGCGGAATGATTTTCGAACGTAATTCGTTGTTCGCCGCATGGAGCGAGACAGCCAGATTCCATGGACGCTGCAAATCCGCCAGCTGACGGATGCCACGCGGTACACCGCTTGTCGAAACCGTCACATGACGCGCCCCCAAACCGAAACCGTCGGGCGAACAAATCATCTCCAACGCGGGAATGAGATTCTGCAAATTATGCAACGGTTCGCCCATGCCCATCACGACGACATTGGTCACCAACTCACCAGCCTCTCGGCTCGCAAGTACAACCTGATCAACAATTTCCGACACATTCAGATTCCGCGCGAAGCCCTGTCGGCCCGTCGCGCAGAACACGCAATGAACTTGGCAGCCGACCTGCGTGCTGACGCATACCGTGTTCCGTTTCGGAGCGCGAATCAACACCGTCTCGATCGTATGGCCGTCATGCAGACGGGACAACCATTTGACCGTTCGGTCGTTATCCGTCTGAGCCGTCTCGATCTCCAACGCGCATGCCGAGAAATCCGCCGCCAATTCCTCCCGCAGGGCTTTCGGAAGGTTCGCCATTTCGTCAAACGTCATGGCAAGTTTCTTGAAGAGCCAGTCGTGTATCTGTGTCGCGCGGAAAGCGGGCTGCCCATGGGCCTTCAGCCATTCCGCCAACTGCTCTTTCGTCTGTTCTTTAATAGAATACATTTTCTTCAATTCCAACTAGTTATAATGGTTATTTAACCGTTCCGCGATAAATCAAAAGAGGCCGTGCGACATGGTCGTCTCCATTGGCAGGCATTCTTACGAACGACAGCCACGGCATTTCCGGAGCGCGCATCATCATCTGCGGGCGGCGCCGTAGCGTCATATCGACCGCCGGCGAGACAGGCTCCCAATTGCGCGTCGCCAACGCGGGCACACGAGAACACAGGACATAGACAGGCGACGGCGTATCCGGCAAATCCGTCGCCAGATCGTTGACGCGGATGACGCGGCGGTCCAGATAGAATGTCTCAACCAGGCAGAGGTAGTTGAATTCACGGTTCGGCAGATAGTAGATCACATCCGCCTCGCCTTTCACGCCCCGCAACGTCCGGATGTCTTTCTCCGGAAGCGGAACAGATTCCAGTTCAGCAAGTTCCGCAGTCGTCTCCAACGTTCCCGCCAGCGTTTCGCCAGCCAAACGGCGATCCGAATGCGCCCATGTGTGCCATGCATGGATGGAGCAAAGCGTCAAAATGCGCACACCGAAGATACACCAAATGATGCAACCTCTGAACGTCACCGACCCTTTTTGCCGCAAGATGAGATACCAGACCAAAAATACCGTTCCGCAAATCAATGCGCAGACGATACTTCCAATAAATGTCACACGTTCCGGCGGCAACTGGCATGTCATGGAAAGCAAACCTGTCGCGATGCACAGCCAGATGGCCGCGATCAGCAGTCCGCTGAAGAAGATGACCCATGCCACCGTGCGTAATATCCTGTTCAATACGTGCTGGTAACGGCGGATCACGATTTCGAAATGGACGCCTATCAACACCGCCAACGGCGCGAACACTGGCAGCAGCTGCGTCGTCGTCGTTCCAGGCCACAGCCAAATAAGCACACTGATAGAAAACACGATCGTCCGAAAGAACAGGCAGCCCGCCTTGTTGATCTCAAATTGGTGCAGCGCAATGCAGAACGGTGCCCACACCAAGAGACTCCACGCCCCTAATTGCCACATGCCGCGCCATGGGAAGGCGATGAAATGCCACAGATAGTTCGACGGTTCACGGGACGGCGACAGAGCAGGCTCCACATCCCACGGCATGAACGGCTGGCCTGGCGTCGCAAATATCCAGACGCCAATCACTATCGCAAGAATCAAAACGGAGATCAGATGTGCCGGAACCTGCATTCGAATCTTTGCGTTCAGCGGACGACGCATGAAGAACAACGGGAAGTAGAACCAGAACAAAGCCCCGCCACCGACAGTCATAACCGCTAGAATCAGAAAGACATGTGCGACTCCCCACGCCAACGCCCAACGTTTTTGCTCATGGCCGAACCGAAACCATGCGCACCACGCCGCAAACAAGAAAAACGCCTGCAGAATTTCCGCTTGCGCATGCCCCCCGAAGCGGAATCCGGCCACGCTCATCAACACGACCGCCGCCGCAATCCAGCCCGCGAACGAACTTTGCAGACGCCACGCCGTCATGCCCGCCAGAAACGCAAGTCCCCCTACCGCAAGCATCGCCGGCAACCGCAACGTGAACAACGTCGGCGAACGAAAGCCCGAACACAATACCACCAGCCATGGATACAGCGGAAAGTATTTGACCGGCTGCCCGTAAAGGTGCGTTTTCAGGAAATTGCCCGTCTCCACCATGTCACGGGCGACCGCCGCGTTCACCGCCTCGTCGCCCGCGCCAAGCTCCGGAAGCATCAATGCCCCCAGATATAGCGACAGCGACAGCAGCACTAAAAGCGCCACGCTCTGCCTGGATGGTTGTCTCTCAATATAAATCATTTAATCGCAATATGTTAACTTTCAATCACGCTTTGAACACAGGCCCATGGACATAGTCCTGATACATGCCGCCGACAATCGACGGCCCGCCCAGATGGAACAACGTCCGATACTGGAAACGAAGCGTTCCGCCAGCGGCAAGCTTGTAGCTTCCATTGCGCGATTTGTCATTGTAGAAATGGGACAGGCCGAACGGATTCGCCGTCATCAGGCCGTAATTCCTTACATGCCAATAGGTTGGGAATCGGAAGTTCACAGGGTTGTCCAAAATCGCGATGCCGGAGATTCCTTTACCGACGGGGCCGCTGTAATCGCACCACGGTGACCGCTTCCCCCAGCATTCGGCCTCGCCGACGGAGCCGTCCGCCAGCGTGATCGTTCCCGCCGCCGTGCCGTCCATGCTGGATGCCACGCGGATGGAGCAGATGCCGCCTTCCTTCGTGTCGCCGAACGTCACGTCGCCGTCCGTCGCGTCATACGTCACATCGACATCGACGGCACGCGTCTCGCCCAATGCCATGAACGTCAGCACACGATGTTCGGACATGATTTTTGCGCCGTTGGGAGCCAGATGATCCAGTTCCAACGCGATTTTCACACGCAAAGGGCCATTTTCCAAGATCTTGACGCTACGGACGGGGGCCGTCGCGAAACCGTTTTTCGGATCTTCGCCCCATCCGTCCGCGCCGTTCATGTCACCCCACGCCGTCCAGAAACTCTTCTGATGCGGATGATCATGCGTCTCGCCGGGCACGTCCGGAATGACGGGCCATGCCCGCGTCAGCTTCGCGCCGTTCGCGTCTAACACAGGAAACATGAACGGCTTGGCCCATTTGGCATTGCAGTGCAACGTCGTGAACAGCGCGTCATTGACGAAGATGTCATAGGAATCCGACTCCTGACCGTTTTTGACAGTCAGAAGTTCTTTCGTAGAAGATACTTCCACGATTTCGAAATGGACTTCCGCGCCTTTCGGAATGTCCGGAATCACCGTGAACAGCTCCGCCGCGCCGTCGGCCCGACGGCAGATCTGGCATGGTATCTCCTTGCCACAAGGGCACTTAAGCGCATAGTTCTTATCAGCATCCAAATCCGCAGGCAACGGAAAGGACACAGGGCAATTCCGACGGTCATGCGGACCCGCCTTGAACAAGATGGTCATCGTGCAAATCTCCAGTGAATGGTAGTTGTCTCAACTTTTGTCAAATCTATTAAAATAAGGGTAAAGGCCGCGATTGCAAAAAAATCGCGCAATTCTCTTGAAATCGATTTGAAATGACTAATAAATGATATACATTTTAAATATTGCTGATAAAATTATGACTTAAATTTAATCGCTTATAAATAGGAGTGAATATGAAAACAGAGAAGGAGCAACAGGACACCCCTTGGCTGGTCTGCGGGAACGTGGCGGCGGGCTTCCCGTCGCCAGCGGAAACATACGTTGAAAAGCCGTTGGATTTGAACAACTTGCTGATTTACCGCCCGGCGGCGACGTTCTTTGTCCGCGCCTGTGGCGATTCCATGACGGGGGCGGGAATCCAGTCGGGAGACATCCTCGTCGTCGATAAAAGCCTCACGGCGCGGGACGGATCCATCATCATCGCCGTGCTTGACGGCGATTTCACCGTCAAGCAGTTCCGTCGTGGACGAGACGGCTCCGCCTGGCTGGTACCCGCCAACCCGCAATTCGAAGCCATCAACGTCACGGAACGGCAGGATTTCAGCGTCTTCGGCGTCGTTACGGCCTGCATCCATCAATTCATCCATGAACACGTTAGAAGCTAAGAGCTTAAAGCTTAAAGCTTAAAGCAAATTCGTAATTCATCTTTTACTGGATTTACTGGATTTGCTGGATTTGCTGGATTTGCTGGAGAGTCTGGATTTGCTGGAGAGTCTGGAAGTGGCCCATCTCCAGAAGATCCAGAACTTCCAGAACCTCCAGAACTTCCAGAACTTCCAGAACTTCCAGAACTTCCAGAACTTCCAGAACTTCCAGAACTTCCAGAACTTCCAGAACTTCCAGAACTTCCAGAACTTCCAGAACTTCCAGAACTT
>JAFZIJ010000227.1 GCA_017554445.1 Victivallales bacterium | reverse complement strand
GTCGTCTTCCGCGCGAAAAAGGACACGGCGACCATTACGTTCACGGATTGGAAATCGCCGACGGAGCCTGGCGGCCCCGCCGGAGCGCGACGAATGGTCAACTGGATTGGCCTGCATCCGTATTATTCCGCCGATGGCTTATAGTAGTGAGATACTGGAAGTTCTGGAAATACTGGAAGTTCTGGAGTATATATGCGTTTGTGCTGTGTGTAATGCATGGAAAATACCAATTTCCTTCAGCAGAACTTATGTCTGTTCCAGTTACTCCAGAAAATCCAGTTAATCCAGAGTTTCCTGTCCAGAACATCCAGAACATCCAGTCAATCCAGAATTGACCAAATGAACAATAATATAAGGAAAGATGATTTATGAGGCTATCCTGCGTCATTCCAACGATGTTGCTGGCGGCGACGGCGTCAATTGTTTCGGCGGATTTTCCGGCGACGGTTCTGCCTGTTGAAAATACACGCCTCAACGGACAGCCTGTGCTCGTTCCGGAAGTACAGCAAATCAGACAAACAGGCGGCAGTTTCAAAATTCCGCAGAAGGTCACCGTTGCCGTTCCGGATTCTGAATCTCTTATCGTGGAACAACTTGCAAACGTATTGAAACGCTTCGACATCACTGTTTCTGTAGGCGATGATGACACGACATGCCGTTTCGCATTAACGCAAAACGACACGCCGACGCATCCGCAAGGTTATCGCCTCGTCATCGACAGCACGCAAATCTATGTCACAGCGCGAAGCACGGATGGTCTTTTCTACGGTGCGCAGACGTTGCTGAACATGATCCGGAACACGACGAAGCCTGAGCTCGACTGCGTCACCGTCAATGACTGGCCGGATTTTGACCGCCGCGGCTATTTTATGACGATTCGCAACATGAAATCGTCTGCCTTGCCCGCTTTCAAGAAAAGCCTTGACGCGATGGCCAGTCTGAAGCTTAACTGGTTGCTGCTCAGCATCGAAGAGGCTTTTCCGTATGAGCCGAATCCACTCGTCAATCGGCCAAACGCCTTCACACGCGAAGAGATGCTGGATCTGGCGGAATTCTGCCGCGCACGCCACATCGAAATCGCACCGTCGATGCAGCTTTGGAGCCATGCCCGTTGGATGACGTATCATCCGGATTGGGAGAGCAAAATGACCGAAGGCGGGCCTAGCAGTTCGTGGTCGTGCCAAATCTGTCCGCACAGTCAGGAGGCCAACGAACTGATCGCTGAAGCCGTAAAACAACAGATTGAACTCTTCCATCCGAAAGTCTATTTCATGATGACGGATGAAATCTTCTTGGGGCCGTACGGCCAATGCCCGCGTTGCAAGGCCGATCCGGATCTGACGGCGACCTATATCAAAGAGATTAAGTTCCTTGAACAGACGGTGTTAAAGCATGGCGTCCGCCCGATGGTCTGTCAGGATTCCTACGACGACCATCATTGGAAATATGGCAGCGCGATGCGCAAAGTGCTTGATCCAAGTGAGATGATTCTGTGGTGGAGCTATAGCGACCATCTGCCGGACCATACGATGAAGCTTTTCAAAGACTTCCAACTCGTCGGCCATTCGCTTACTGGCAAGCCGTATAACACGCAGAATATGCTTCGCTCCATCCGTGCGAACGGCGGCCGCGATTCCACAATGGTTTATTGGTATTACAGCGCGAACGGACAATTCACGAATCTTAAGACGGAATGCCCCGATAGCCTCGGCGGCTTCGTCAACGGTCTCGACTACATGTGGAAGTACCGCGAAACGCCATATTGGAAGTTGCAATACGATGGCACGTTTGAAATGATCCGCCGTTTGCAGGCCGAAAAAGCGGTTGTGCCCGAATGCCGCGACGTCGCGTCGATTCCGTTGGAAAATGCTGTCAATACGGAACTTGGTGGAACAGGGCGTTTCCCGTTGTTGGATGATGTCGCGCTAAAGGAACTCAAGCAGTTGCTTGCCGATCGTCCGGAAAAATACAAATTGCTGACGGCTCCCGGCGGAAAATACTATGCGATGGCCGTGACAGGCGTGCCAGGCGACAAGACCGGACGTGATACGATCAGTTTCAATATCAACCGTTCCGCGAAGGCGATTTCATTGCTGATGACTGGTTCGCGTCCATCCATCAACGCTGGAGAATATTTGTCCGCAGGTGTTTACGGCAAGAAACGCTGGGACTACGCTCCGGCGGCGACGTTGCATATCTTCTATGAAGACGGTGAAAAGGCCGATGTGCCGCTCCGCTACCGCTATGATTTCACCGACTGGAATCGCCCCTATAGTGGATTCAACACAAGTTTTGCCGTGCGCGGTGTGGACGCCCAAAAGACACATTACAATTTCTGTACCGTCATGTTGCCGAATCCGCGGCCGGATGCGAAAATCGCAAAGATACACTTCCAGACCAATCGTTTGGACGGCGTCGCTCCCGCGATTCTCGCGGCATCGTTGATCGGTGCTGACAAGCCGATCGAACCTGTTGAATTCAAGCCGGATGCGGTCGCCGAAAGAATTCCGGCCTTCCACGATGAAACAGTGACCAAGCCGGAAATCCATTGGCCTGTCGATTTCACGAAAGGACATCTTGGCAACGCGAAAGTCATCACGCGCGGCAAGTTCCCCGCGAATTTTGCCAATTTTGAATTCGTCAACGATCCGGAATCGCCTGCAGGCGGAAAAGTGCTGAAAATCGTGCTTCCAAAGGCGGAAGCGAAGACTGGAAACGGATACTGCCGTCTGGATATCGACGTTCCCGCGACGCTTCCGCCAGGAACGGCCAGCCTGCATATTGAGGCGAAGATGGAAGGCGGCAGCGGTTTCAGCCATTCCAATTTCTATCTTGTCGAAAACGACGACTACCATCATTGGGGCAGCAAGGCCGCCATACAGAAGGATTGGACCACCATGCGGCTCTCGCTGCCGCATTCCCGCGACATCGCCTCGCAGGATGAAAAGCTTCGCGGCATCGACAAAGTGACGCTGTTCCGCTATACCTTCTTCTTCCACTATGTCAATACTCCGGCCGAAATCCGCATTGGGCGCATTGGCTATTCTTCTGAATCTTCTTCGCCTGCGGCGGAGCCGTGGAATGTCAATACAGAAGCTGAGCCTCTGTAGCCGCAGTAGGCGGCGCCTATGGCCTATGGCTTATGTAGCCGCCATAGGCGGCGCTGATGGCTAATGGCTAATGGCTTAAGGGATTGGTATTCTGGGAGTTCTGGATTTTCTGGAAGTTCTGGATAAATTGAGTTATCGCATGACATTATTTGCCTCACGCGAAGCGTACGGAAACCGCCGAGCCGCCGGCGGCCGCTGTTGTTTCCAGCATTCAAAAATCCATAATACACAACAAACACCTTTGCAGATTGTCGGCCCCGGCGGGGAGGCATTCTGTTTCTTCCGTGTATTCAGTGGACTCCTTCAAAATTCGTGTCCATTCGTGTGCATTCGTGGTTCTTAAAAGATAATTTGTGCGGTGTAGTCAGGATGGCCTTTCAATGGCTGCGGCTTCAGAATCTTCACGCCCAACGGGCCAGCGTCGATTTTGATCGGTTTCGACAGATCGGCCATTTGCGAAGAGAGCAGGATGCGGAATGACCGCACATGCTCCGCCTTCACGCGGAACGTGTTGTCGCCTTCGTTGATGGCATCCAGACGGAAACCTTGCATCTCAACTTTCTCCAATTCAAATGATTGCGACCGCCAATCGGCCTCTGTTTTGGCGACGTTCGGGCCTTTCAGATGGATTCTGTCAAGTTGAATTGAACCTTGCTCGATTTTGATCGCCTCCAGCCAACGTGATTTTGTAACCGTCTCCATGACAGGATGTTTCGTGCCGCATGGAGAAACGACGACGACATGCTTTGCGTATGGTTGGCGGCGCTGTTTCGCCGCCCATTCGAAAAATCGCGCCGTGGCGTCGTCGAGCATGCCATGGCCGCCGTCAGTTTCGTCATAGACATGGTCGATGCCATATTGCGTCATCAATTTGTCCGCCGCACGCGCAAAGGAAACGCCTGTCCATGAATTCTTGCGGCTTTTAATCTTACCATCTTTGATGGATGGAAACGTGTCGCGCCGTCCATGCGTGATGAAGACGGGCGTCCCATTCAAGGTGCTAAAATCCGTGATGCTCCACGCTCCTGCGCAGAGCCAGATACCTGCCAAACGGTCGGCGATGATTTCAGACATGTGATACGCTCCATAGCCGCCCATGGATACGCCGCCGAAAATGATGCGGTCGCGGTCGATGTTTGCTTTGCGAGCGGTTTCATCGATGGTTGCAAGTATCGATTTATACGTGTTTTCGTAATTCCAACGATGGCCCGTGTGGATTTTCAATGGTGGCGGGGCGGATGGCATGGCGAGAATGAAATCAGATTTGTCCAATTCGCGTTTCAAGCCTCCGGAGATGTACGTCTGCGGAGCAGTTTCCTTCGACGATGAACTGCCGCCATGCAGGAAGATAAATAAGCCATTTGTCTTGCTCAAATCAAGATGCGGCGGAACATAATAATAGATACGTCCTTCTGTACGGCCTGGAGCAGGCGTGTCCCATGATAGGCCATGCGTAAGACGCGCGGCCGCGCGTGGCGGCTCCTCCGCGATGGCAAGGCAGGAAAGAATCAATAGAATGAAAGTGAAGTGTCTCATTGGATGTTTGGTTCTGGATATTCTGGATTCTCTGGATATACTGGAATTTGATAGTTTCTAGTCAAACTATCTTCGTTGGACATTCTGGATTTTCTGGAGTTACTGGAGATTGGCATCATCCAGAACATCCAGAATATCCAGTACATCCAGAACCTGCTCATGAGTCTTCACTTCCGCCCGAAGACAAAGCTCAGAATCAAGCCGATGACGGCGCCCCACAGGAGGGAATTGATCAACATGACCAACACGAAAACGACGCCGGAGGCTCCAATCGAAGCGAGCGGAAAGCCAGTCCATTTGAGAATGGAGGCCCATGTTCCGCCGGCGGACGTCAGCCCCTGCCAGATGCCTTTGGCGGAATCATGTGCCCCACCGCACTGGAAATAGGCAATCCAGAAAATGCTGGCGTGCAAAACGGCGAAACTGAATCCGCCAGCCACGATTTTCATCAGCATGTTCTTCATTAACAACGTTTTCAAACTCATAATCGCTCCTTTTCAATTAACAATTAACAATTAACAATTTTTCATTGAGCATTCAGCATTGGGCATTCAACATTTAATAGTGCTTAATGATATTAACGATGACGCGGTAGTTGTCATCCGTCGTTTCGGAGAAGAGCAACTGCGTGATGTTGCGGCCGCTGTGAAGTGTGGGGAAGGGCGTCTGGAGGACGCCCGAAGCAAGCTGTTTTCCTGCGGAATTCGTTACGGTCCAGTTCTTTCCGTCATGGCAGGAGAGAATGTCGCCTGTGCTGAGCGTCACCGGGAAGCTGACCTTCTGGCGGTCGATATGAAGTGATGGATTCGTGAGTTTCGAAGATTCCAGAAGAATCTTCACGTCATCGACGGCGCATGAGACGAGCGTGCCTTCCGTGGAGGCGTCGTCAATCGTGCGTGCGGCGGGCAGGTTGTTGTAATAATAGAGGATGTAGTCGATTTTCGTAAGGTCGAGACGGACATCGTTCAGCATGAATTCGATGTACTTCCAGCCGGTGAAGGAAACGCGTGTGACCATATCGTGCCACAAGCCTTTTACGTCACGGAGCTGCACTTTGAAAAGGGCTCCCGACGCATCGCCTTTGAGCCAGAAGCCGATGGCCTTGGCGGCGGAAATGTCCATGGGCTTTTCGAAATGACGGCCAACGGTGGCCCATCCGGCGGTGTCCGAACGGGCGGAACGCGCGTCGAATTGCAGGGCGGTCGTTCCATCGGCATGGCCCGGAATGGATTTCAGCTGGAAGGTCACGCCAGGCTTGGCGGTTCCTTGATTTTCGCTGTCGAAGGCGTATTTCGCGTATTGATTGAAATCGCTTAATTTGTAGGCATTTACGTCTTGGCAGTCATCGAGCAACATAGATTCGTTTGCATTATCATAAATGGTGTTGTTGCTTCCCGCGTCCGCGACATACAGTTCAAAATCAAGCTTGGCGTTGTCGTTGGGGCTTGCGCCGCTTTCGTCCCGCTGAATGATGGTCCAGATTTTGCTGAGGCCTTCATTGCCGAGAATGGTCCGTGGCAGTTCATAATCGTCTTTCATGTAGTTCCAATCGACGTTTTCCGAACGAGTTCCGAATGGATTGCCTAGCGAGATGACGGTGATTTTGGCGCGGACGCTAGTCTCGCCATCAACAGAGGCGGCCTGGAAGGCGATCTTGTTCTGCCCGTTCAACAAAAGCGGCCGTTGGTCCGGGCTGAACGACGGTTCGACGTATTCAAGCAGTTCGCCGCGTTCGTTGTAGTGACGGTAGTCGTCCACATTTTCCATTTCGATGTAATGGCCTGATTTCAAAGCCACTGGCAGATTGATCAACGTCCCGTTGACGTTCAGTTGGATGTCTTTCAGTTCGTTTTCGATCATGGGGCGGGCGATGACGGGGCTGACCGTCACATCGACTTGTCCGTTGGCGGGAATATTATTAAGGTATAACTTGACGGACGACATAGCGTTCGGATAGATGACGTTGCGGCAGACGGCGTGGTTGCCGGCCGCGGTGGAATAGGGCCATTCGTAATCCGCCATGCGTTCCGCATCCCGTTCGCGGAGAAGGAGTTCGACATATTTCCATCCTGTGAAGTCCAAATCGACGTAATGGTCTGAAATCGCGCCATGATAGACATACGGCGTCTCGACATGCAGATTCAGAAGAGCTCCCGAACCGTCGCCTTTCACCCACATGCCGAACGCGCGGCCATTGCCCATGTTCAGATACGGATGCGGATAGTCGTAACCGACAGCCGTCCATGCGCCTTTCGGCGTGTTCCGCTTGCTTTTCGCGACAATGCGGAGATTCTTCTTCGCGAGTTTGACGTTGTTCTCTTCCACGAAAAGCTGCTGCGTGACGCCGTCCGCATTCGCTTTTGTGGTAAGTTTTTCAATATCAGCGAAATCGACCAGCGGTTTCGGATTTTCCTCCGTCAGAGGCGGTGTCGTGAAAAGGGCTTGGATTCTTGCGCGGAAAAGCTGTGAAGCGTTGGCGTTCTGAATCTTCCAACCTTCGGAAATGACCTTCGGACTGGAAACGACATGATTGAACATGGCGACAGGCGTGATCCGCCAATGGCCGTTGTCGTCCAGCCGCAGGCGGAAGTCCGATTTCGGCGCGGCGAGTTTTTCCGTGTCTTCCGGCGTGAAATATTTCGCCATGCGGATGCGCTCATACCAGCCGAGAATCGTCATCATTTCGGGAACGCGGGCGTTGTTCGGGGTACGGGAGGTAGTGAAGCCTTGGATGGACATCGGACCGTCGATGCCGAGATTCTTCGCGCCGAAATATTCCATTTCGTCTGGGAACTGCCCGTCGTTATGTTCGGAGAATCCGACGGGCGCCCACCAGCCGAGCTGCGGCTGGATGAGATCCGCCATGCGGAAGTTTTTGGCCAACGCGACATGCGCGTCATGGTTGCGACGGGATGCGTAGCGTGGATGGTCCCATGCGCCGAGGCGCGAATGGAACCACCAGCTGTTGTGGCCCCAGCAGCTCGCTTCCGTGACGGCTGGACGTTTCAGTTTCTGATAGATTTTCCAACGCATCGTATCGATGCCGTAGCGGCTGCGCATGCCTTCCGAACCGTCGAAATAGATACCGTCTAAACCGGCGGTGTTGAAGACCTTGGCGATGGCATCGGCGAGATCTTCCGCCAATTGGCTGTCCGGATCTGGATAGAAGGCGATGTAACGTTGTTGGAGGTAGTCCGCCTTGTCGCCTTGCGCATGGGCGGAAACTTTCGTGCCGAACGCGCCGCGTGTGCATTTCTTGAAAGCATAGGGCGGTTCATGGGAGATTTCTGCGTATTGGATGATTTCCTTTCCGATTTTGATGGCGTTGCCGTTGGCGGAATAGCTCCAGACGATTTCATGGCCGGGCACGGGCTTTTCGTTGACGTAAAGCTCTGTGTCCGTTTCGGAAAACGGCTTCGCAAGCGTGTATGTGGCGCTGGAAATCAAATCGTCGGACGGAACAGGCGTGACCCATGGATCGCGTGGATCGATGCAAGCCGTCAGCGTATGGATGGAGGCGAGAAGACCTGCGTCATGGATCTTGTCCACGACCGCCTTCATATCCTCCAAACCGTTGGGATACATATTCTTATTGACTTCATAATGGCCGAGCGTCTTCCACCAGCCATGAAGATGGATGAAGGAGAAGCCGCCGCGTTTTGCGAGGGCGATCCAGTCGTTGACTTTGTTTGCGGAAAGATCCGCGAACAAATAGGAGCCGCGCGTCCTGTTGCTCGTAAGTGCTTGGACACCGCCATGTTCCGACTTCGGAACAGGCTCGTTCGCCTCAATGGCGCGGTAGATGGAGACCAATTCGGAACGCGGACCGGCGGCCATCGCGGCGCTGACACCGTCCGTCAGACCATATTTTTCTTCCGACGTCATGGAAATCTGCCGTGGCGAACGGCCGATGGAATGCGCGACTTTTAGGCTGAGACTGCGGAGACCGAGGCCGGAATCGTCGTCGCTCCATAGTCCCGCCATGTTGCCTTGGTATTTGTCCATGGCGGGAGAAACAATGCAGAACGTGAGTTTTTGCACGTCTTGAATCGTCACGTCAACAGGCGTGAACGTGAAATATTCGTCTTTCGCTTCGATCTTGACTTTCACAACGCCTTTGATGACAGGGTGTTCCGCAACAAGCAAGCCATTGTCGAGCGTGACGCGCTTTGGTGAAACGACATTGCCGTTTTTCAGCGTGACGCGAATGAACGGGCCTGGTTGCGCAAGTAGTTCGCGTTCAGGCGATTTCTGTTTGACGGACAGCAGATGGCCGTTGCCGCCGATGTCCAACGTGGCGTGTTTGTTTTCCAGATGGAGGATGGTTTCGACGGGCGGTTTCGGTTGTGCCGTGTAGGTGGCGTCCGTATGCAACGTGGCTTGCGCAAGAGCGGCGACTTCTTCATCGGCAAGAGCGCGGTTGTAGATGCGCAGATCCGACACCAGACCGTCGTGCGAACGGCTCAGCCAACGTCCGACGATGATGGAATCGTTCGGAGCGAGAACTTCGTTCCAAGTATTTGTGTTGACGAGTTTTCCATCGACAAACGTCTTGATGGCGGGCCGTTTGAAAACGGCTGTCAGATTGACCCATTTTTTCATGGGAATGGAACTGAGGAACGGGCAGCTTGATTCTTTCCATTGTTCGCCTGGAACGTTTGCGCGATGGTTCGGGCGGCCGAGACGGAAGCTGCAATAGCTGTTGGAGACGAAAAACATCAAACCGCCTGGATTCCAGCCGGCGAAAAGGATGTTCGGATACTGTCCGGTCGATTCCCAAAGCACCCAAATGGAGATGGTTGCCTCTGATGCGCCTTTGAGGCATTGCGGCGTCGGCAGCTTGGCATACGAATCCTGCGGATTCAATTTCAAAGCCGTGCCAAAGGAGCTTTTGACCCATTCGGCGTTGACATGGATGCCGTCCAGATGGTCTGGGCCGGAATCGGTGATGCTTTCATCCGTGCCGTCGTCGAATTTCCAATGGGCGGCGAGACCGTTGTTCATATCTTGCGAGTATCCAATGGACGAACTGACGGCCAGTGTGAGAATGAATGACAGCAGTTTCATGGCGTCTCCTGTTGAAAAAGTGTGAAACAGATGATACGTTATCCTAATACATTTTATAAAAAAGACAAGTGACAATCATTTTTTAATGCATAATTCATAATTCATAATGCATAATTCATAATGCATAATGCATAATTTATGGAAAAATCTTTGTCAAAAAACAAGAAATAGAACTATAGTAGTACAAAACAAAAGGAGCAAATCATGAGAGCATTAGCGGTTTTGGCGATGTCGTTGGCGTTGGTCAGTGCGGCACAGGAACGGCCCGGCTGGAAGCTTGTCTGGGCGGATGAATTCGACAAAGGAACGGAGCCCGATCCGGCCGTCTGGAACTACGAGCATGGTTTTGTCCGCAACCACGAAAATCAATTCTACACGAACAAACGGTCTGAAAACGTGCGAATCGAGAACGGCATGCTCGTCATCGAAGGCCGCAAGGAGCATTTCAAAAATGATCTTTTCAGAGAAGATGACGAGCGTTTCATATGGTTCAAAGAGAACGTCCTGAAATCAGGGGAAAGACCATGGAACATGGCGGAATATGCGGAATACACGTCCGGCAGCATCAATACGCGGCATAAGAAATTCTGGCAGTACGGCCGTATCGAAGTCCGCGCGAAGATTCCGGTGGGCGTTGGCACATGGCCTGCGATCTGGATGATGGGCGAACGGAAAGGCTGGCCGGCCTGCGGCGAAATCGACATCATGGAACATGTCGGAAAAGAGCCGTTGAACATCTACGGGACGATCCATTGGCTAGGCGCCAAACAGAAGAAACACAGCAGCAAAGGCGCCCATGTGAAAAATCCCACGCCGCAGGCGACTTATGACGACTTCCACATCTATGGCATCGAATGGGACGAAAAGCAGATTGTCGTCTTCTATGACAACAACAAATATTTCACCTATGACATCTCGCTGGCCGACCAGGAGGACGGCTCCAATCCATTCCGCCAGCCGCATTATCTGCTGTTGAATCTGGCCATCGGCGGCGGCTGGGGCGGCCCTGTCATCGATGACAATGCGTTTCCGGCGAAATATTACATAGATTACGTAAGAGTTTACGAGAAAATTAAGTGATGAATGCTTAATGCTTAATGCTTAATGCTTAATGCTTAATGCTTAATGCTTAATGCTTAATGCTTAATGCTTAATGCATTATATTTTCTAGAGATTCCAGAGATTCTAGAAAAAAAGCGGCCTAGCCTCATTTACAAAAGGCTAGGCCGCTTAACATATTCAGCCATAGGCCATAAGCCACCATAAGCCATAGGCCTTAAGCCATAAGCAGTCACGCGAAGCGTGACTACTTCCTCTTATACAACGCCTTCGGCGTCACGGCCTTGGCGGGCATGACGAACGTCGTTTCCATGGCGTTCGGATTGTCGAACGTCGCGCCGCCCGTCCAGCGGTCGAACACCTTTCCGGCGGGCGGCGGGTTGGCCGTGAGCGTGACGATTTCGCCGGCTGCCGCCTTCGTCTTGTCCGCCTTGCCGTTCACGACCGTGACCCAGTACATCTTCACGGACGGAAGCTTCTTGAACGTCGCCTTCACGGTGACGGCCTTGGCGGGCATCTCGAACGTCGTTTCCGCGGCGTTCGCATTCTCTAATTCCACGTCTCCCGTCCATTGGTCGAACGTCTTGCCGGAGGCCGGCATGTCCGCCGTGACTGTGACCGTCTCGCCGGCATACGCCTTTGACTTGTCTGCCGTGCCGTTCCTGACGGTTACATTATAGCCACCTACTGGTGGTCTGCTTACTCCTGCTCCTCTGTATCTCGCCCACACCGTCACGGGGTAGTCGGGCATGACGAACGTCGTTGTACTGTCGAACGCATTTGCAAATAAAATGCCGCTCCCCGTCATGTCGTACCCCGTCCATTGCACGAACAATGGGGGCTCGTCCGCGATGATCGTAATAATATCTCCTGGCCGTGCCCGCGAAGGGGATGCCGTGCAATTCACGACCGTCACCGCCATTCCTTCTGGTTCTACTGGTTCTACTGGTCCTACTGGTCCTACTGGTCCTACTGGTCCACTGTATTTCGCCTCCACCGTCACGTCGAAGCCGGGCATGACGAACGTCGTCGTACTGGCGAACGCATTTGCAAATAAAATGCCTCCCCCCGTCATGTCGTACCCCGTCCATTGCACGAACTCTTCTGTGGGCTCGTCCGCGATGATCGTAATAATATCTCCTGGCCGTGCCCGCGAAGGGACTGCCGTGCCGTTCACAACCGTCACCGGGATTCCATTTAAAACGTTCCGCCCCACGACCACGTCGTGGTCGGGCATATTGAAATACGCAGAACTCCATGTTACCTCTTGAAACGTCACGTTCCCTGTCCAATCGACTAAGTTATTTCCAATTCCTGTTTTGACCCAAACTCCGTCGTGTTCAGTAACCTCTGTGATGAACACATGGTCGTCTATGGTGCCCACATAGCCGTGCTGTACGCTGCAGAAACCGCAGTTCACGAGTGTTAACTTGTGTTTTGGTACTGTTTCCTCCGCAAAGAGTCTCGTCTGGAACGCAAAGGCGATGCCGAACAAGAACAACAACATCATCAGTCTTTTCTTCATGGCGATTCCTTTTCCTATTTTATTATGTGTTGTGAATGAAGCAAATGGACAGAAAAATCATATTATTGTTTAATGTATATGGACGAGTTTAGGATTGCAAATGAAAAAAGGAATTTTGGCGGTGTGGCGGCGGCGTCCCCGCCGTCGCACGCGGGCAACGCCCGCGAATTACCAGGCTAAAGCGGGACGGTACCGCCACACCATGCGACGGCGTGACGCCGCCGCCACACCATGCCGCC
>JAFZIJ010000226.1 GCA_017554445.1 Victivallales bacterium | reverse complement strand
GACCGTCGCGACCGTTCCCAGCGTTTTGCAAATCATGGTCAATAGGGCCACGCCGCCGCCTGGCAACGCCATGCCGGGCAAAACGGCGACGAGTGCGCGGTCATACCAGCAGTTGGCCAGCCCTGCAAATAAAATGAACGGCAATGCCAGCATGGCGCGTTTCAAAAGGAAAAACGGCGATATGCGGCAGATGGCCGCGAACACAAAGGGCAATGACGCAAATATCGCCGTTCCAACGAAATCGTACATACGGAAAGAGACGGCAAGCACCAAATAGGCGCATGCCGTCAGTATTTTCGCCAGAGGGGACACATCCCCCAATGGACCGTATGACGCGTTCTGATGGGTTTTCAGAACGGCGATCGCGTTATCAAGCGGACTGTTCAAGATCGGGATTCTGTTGCTTGTTGGCGTGTTTCGTTATAATCCATGCGATTCCCACGAGAACGAGAGCGCAAATGATGCAACCGACGAGACCGGAAACGGTCGTGCCCAGGAAACCACCTTCTTCCTCCGCTTCAGTTGCTTGTTCGGCGGCGCCTTCGGCTGGTTGCGCGGCGGCGTCTTCGGCGGGTTTCTCTTCTTCTTCACCCTTGAAATCGTAATCCGGAAGGATGGCGGTATGTTCGGTGATTTTTTCGGAGAGTTCGTGGATTTTGGTGGTGGAGGCGTTTTCCACTTCCGTGGAACCAGTCAGACGTTCGATGGACCATTCGAGGCCGTCGGGATCGCCGCAGGCGATCAGGGAAAGTCCGCCGCCGATGACAAGTGCCGCCAGACCAAAGACCAATGCAAGATTTGTGAGGGAGAGGCGGTCTTCTTCCAGTTTCGTCTCCATGAAATGCGGGACATTCTTGTGGACGAAGACCAGCACGATGCCCGTCGCGATTCCTTCAACGAGACCGATGGCGATGTGAATCGGAAGCATCGCCGCCACGAATGTGCCGAACGGCAGCGACGTCACGCCTGAAGCAAGCGTCTGCAACGTCACGCAGAAAGCGCCTAATTCCAATGAAGCGACGCTTGCGACAGCGGCCGCCGCAATAGTGCGGCCAGGATTGAATTCCTTGCCCGCCAACGGTTTAAAGATGTATTGGTATCCAAGGAAACATCCGAAGAATCCCATGTTGAATAGATTACAGCCGAAGGCTAGCAGGCCTCCGTCTGCGAAAAGAAGACATTGGATCAACAGGATGCTGGCCATCACAATGAACGCAGGGGCGGCTCCCAGCATACATGCGAGCATCAAAGCACCCGCGACGTGACCGCTCGAACCAGTGCCAGGGATCGAGAAGTTGATCATCTGGGCGGCGAAAACGGCCGCACCCATCATGCCCATCAGCGGAATCCGCTTTTCATCGAAATTATTCCGCATCTGTTTGACGGAATAGCCAAGTGCCACTCCTGAAACAACATACATCGCGCCACCGACAGCCGGTGACAGCAGGGCATCTGCCATATGCATTTTTGAGCTCCTTTTACGTATTATTGAACATTTAGGTTCAGGATACTGAAATAATATAGCGGGTTTTTATTTCCATTTCAATTTGCTTGAAATGCTTTTTAGAACAATTGTATCTATTGTACTTCTATGAAGCTATTGTATTCGCTTTAAGCTTTAAGCCTTAAGCTTTTAGCTCCGCGGAGCGGTGATGTTCCATGTTCCATCGCGGTGGTTTACATGGACGCGCGTTCCATCAGCGAAAGTCGTCTCTTCTTCCAGACGGTCGTCGCTGAGGAAACGATGATTCGTCATTTCCAGCAGAGCGACGCGTTTGTTGAGATCACGCCATGGTTTCAGATCCGCAACATCCTCCGCCGTAGCATCTAACGAGACATAGGGGATACCCGCGTTGAGCAGTCCGCACAGATAGGGGATGCGGTCTTTCGGAATCCAGCTGCCGGGGCTGGGCTGATGCGATGATGCCCATGGTGTGATCAACGCGTCGTGATAGACGAGATTGAAAAGCGGCACGGGAACGCCTTGGCAGTCACCGCTGCCGTCGATTGCGAAACTGAACGGCAGATGATGGACCAAATCGACGTACGGAATTGTCCAATCCTGTCCTTCTTCGGAACTTACGATGCCCCATGCGTGACGGATGTAGCCGAAGCATTCCGCGCGATAGGCCTTTGATTCCGTTCGTGTGACAGGATGTTCGGGATGGGTACATTCATCTGGCTGGACGACGGAGAAGACATCCAGATACGTGCCGTCGAGTTTCAGTCCCGCCGCCGCGAAATAGCGGTTGTTGCGGCGGACGAATTCCGGTGAGAAACGGTTGCAAATGAAGCCGTTGTAACCGCCGCACCAATAGTTTCCAAGCCAACGGGAGCCGTCGAACTGACGGACATGGTGGTCGCTGTTGTAACCTGCCGCGCGTTCGTAGTAGTCGCGATATTGCTGATGGAGAGCGAACAGATAGCCTTGCTCATGGCATTTTTCATTGATGGCTTTCACGCCCTCCGCGCCGCCTGCGGCTTCACCGATTGGAATGGAATCTGGCTCGAGCGAATCATAGCCCCAGAAGCCCCATCCGTCCAGATGCATGTAGGCGTCGCGCAAGCCGTTATCATATAGTTTGCCGAGCTTTTCGATGATGTCTTTCGGCGGCAGATACTGACGGTTTTTCTCTGGATTTTCATGATTGTAGGAACGTGTGTCAGGCTGGAACCAATACAGGATGCCTGCGTGGATGACCGCGCTGCCGATCATTTTCGCGACTTTCGGCGATCGCGCGATTTTCTCCTGCAACGACATGAAATGGCCCGTCATCTGCGCATGTTCGCGATAGGCTTTCGCCAACGTCACATAATTGCCTTCCGCAAATGCCTTGATGCGAATGCGCCGCGCATAGCGGAATTCTCCAAGTTGCGGAATGAAGCGTGTTTCCAACTGCGTCGGCCCGCCTGCCGGATGATGGAAAACAACGCCGAAATCATCATGCGTCTCAATGATCATCATGGCGGCGCTACCATGATTTTCAACGCCCCACCACGGCATTGTCAGAATGCGGGTATCGGCCAGAAAGATGTTGGATTCGGGATCGAGCGCGTCAGGATAGCCGACGATTTCACGCGGCCAGTCTTTTGGTATCAGCATCCCCTGCATGAACGGCTGGACGGTTGTCTCGACGCAGTCGTTGGCGAAACCACCAGGCCAACGGCATTCCTTCACGCGCTCCTCTTGATTCTCCAAAGCACGGAATTCCAAGATGATATCGCTTGTCTGCCAATCCAATCCAATGAACAGGACGATGCCTAATTTCAGTTCGATATCGTTTTTGACGAAGCCGTCCAGACAGATCCGCCAACCGCCGATGGCTCCGAATTCCTCCCATGTGGCGCAACGGTTTTTCGCGTCGGAAAACTGCACGTCCAATTTATCATTCCCCTTGGTGACGAGCATGGATGACGCGGCGGACGACAACTCCCAGTTCGTCTTCCGTGAAAATTGCACGGTTCGCAAATCCTTTGGTATCACGACAGATACGTCATTGACCTGCAGCCGCCAACCATCTGCGGTCTCTTCATGATTTATTCTGTTGACCGCCAGAAAATCCTTTGGGGACGTGAAATTGTTCATGGATTTTTTCCTTAAAAAATTCGTACTACTATCGTTCATTTTTTGTTTTTTGACAAAGATTTTCCATGCACTTTTCTGTCGCGCGAAGCGCTTTCAGACCACCGGAACAGACAGATCATGGGCTTCAAGCTTTCGCATGACGTTGTTAGCACTTGCGCGAAGCGTGACGAACCGCCGAGCAGACGGAGCCGTTTGCATCATTCTTAATCAACGTTTTGTTTCACCATGAAATCCTTAAAGATGTTGTCGGCCCGTCTGCGAGGCATTCTGTTTCTTCCGTGTATTCAGTGGACTGCCCCAAATTAGTGTTCATTCGTGTCCATTCGTGGTTACTATTCCTTCACGACTTTATTTCCTGTAACAACCACGTTTTCAACGGTTTCCGGATCGATGTAAACGCCTGGTTTCGGGACGTTCGGCGTCTCGATGTATGTATTGTTCACGATCTTCACGTTCTGCGCATGCGTCAGATAGAAGCAGCCGCGATACTCCTTCGGGGATTTGCGTTTCTGCGGATTGCGGAACGTGTTGTTGCGGAACGTCACGTTGCCTGCCGAACTGATGAACGCCACTAATCCGTAACTGTCTGTGAACGTGTTGTTTTCAAACAGGATATCGTGCAGAATCGGATAGCGTGTGCGTTCCGTGGAAGGATCGGTCTTCATATAGACGCCCATGTAGATGTCTCTGACTTTGCCGTCGTTGCGCACTTCACTGGGGTCGGACTGCTCGAAAGAGCAGTCGCGCACGACGATGTTTCCCGCGCCATAACCTTCGCTCCAGACGTTGAATGTGTAGCCTGTCTCAACCTTCAAAGCGCCCATCTGGCTGTGGCGGAAACGGCAGCGCTCCACGGTGATGTCGTGGCCGAGCAGCAAGATGCCGCGTGCGCGGTTGTCGTGGAAGAAGCAGTCGCGCAGGATGACGTTGTGCGAATTGAAGTTCCAGTTGAAAATGATAAAACCGTCGAATTTCTGCTCGGGAACAGGCTGGTCGAACGTGATTTCGTACGTTCCGGTCTTTGGGTCGATTGCCTTGACGGATTTGATGGGCGCCTTAAAGCCGCTCGGCGAATAATCGCCTTGCCGCAGCTCCAGCGGCGCGCCCGGCACGAAGCTCCAGCCTGTGCTGCGGGCGTTCTGTGTTGTGACCGAATACTCGCCTGTTTTGCGGCAGAAGGCCGTGCAGTCGTGGACGTTAAGGCAGTCGTCGGAACCGTAGCAGAAGTCGCAGTTCAGCATTTTGAAATAGCCGAGCGACTGGCCGATATGGCAGTGGTCCGCCGTGCAGGAGATGACGCGCCGTTCGTCGCCTTGCGGCGGGCGGATATTCACGTTGATGAACTGCGTAAACTTCTGTTTTCCAGTAATCAACGTTGCATGACCGGGCGTGGAGAGAATGTCGATATTCTCCAATGTCAAATGGCGGTTGTTCGACATGCCGATGCAGTTCATGTCATAGTAGTAATGCTGCAGACGGTAGATCTGGCCGACCTTGAAGCCGTTCGGCCCGCTTTTGATGCGCATGACGTTGCCGCTGATCCATTCGAAGTTCGGTATGTTGCGGCCTTTGTACATTTCCAACGCGCGTTCGATGTCGCCTTCGTAGCCGATTGATTTCACGGCGGGATCCCATGGCGACAAAAACGCCATGCGCGATGTCTTCGCGGGATAGTCTTCGTAATGGATGAACTTCAAATCGTAGCTTTCTTTTGTCGTGGCAACGACTTCCACAAGACTCGCCAACGGTTCGCGCTCCCAGTCCCAGTCGAATTTCAGATTCTTCACGACAACGCGGTCGCAGCCGTTGATATACATGCTGCAGTTGCGTGTTCTCCAACAAATGAACCGCGCACCTTTGCCGTCCAATGTAAAGTCTTGGATATCCGTGACTTTGATGGGATTGTCATCATCTAGGCAACGATAATCGCCGGGCGACAGTTCGAGAACGGACGCCTTGTGTTCGCGGCAGTAGGCGATGGCTTTGTTGATGGCCGCGAAATTATGGTCGTTCTCCGTGGAGAAACCGAAATCTGATGCTTTTACGACAGGGCCGCCGGTCTCGCGCGGGCGTTCCACGTCGAACTCCTCCGCGCCTTTCGGCAGATCACCGTAGTCGCCCGCGAATGGTTCGCCGCCGACTGGAAAGAACTGGTCTCCAGGCATTTCGAACACTTCGAAATCCGACACGGTGAATTTGATGCGATTGTGCGAATGGAACTGCAGCGAATAGTCCGTGTGCTCACCCGTGCGGAAACGGAATTCCTCTATCTTGCTGCCGCTATGGTCATGGATGGTTTTCGACAGCGTGTCCTGAGTCGGATTCCAAATCGAACGTGGGCGGCTAAGTATCTGAAGCATACCGTTTTCCGCACGGCCTTCCGCGACTTTCAGCCGCAGTTTCGCCAAATACGATGTATTCGGCTTCAGCATGCCGACCTTCAACCACAGTTGTGGACGCCACGCCGTGTTCTCCGGAGCGCCGAGCGTATCTGCTGTAAAGGATTCACCGTCTTGCGCAATTGTCACATCACCAGAATGTTCGATTTTCGTTGCATCGCCGAAGCCTTTCACGATGCTCGTGCGGGTAGCGACTGGCGCTGAAACGGCCGTCAACGCCGTCAATAGACAAACCATGTATCTTGCTGACATAGTACACCTTCCTAGTGTTGTTGCATATATTCCTTAAATTTAATTTATTTGTATAGAATAAAGATAATTTACATTTCTGATAATGATCTTTTTCTATTCTTACTTAGTCCTCCTGTTCAAATTGCTTTCTCATTTCCTCTCCTTTGGCTGTCAAGCGGTATTTTTGAGTCGGACTACGACGCGAATTAGGTTGTGTTGGTTCGAGTATTTCACTTGTCAACAAACGAGTCAACACATGATGAAAGTGCATCTTATCCTTTAATCCCAGATGATTCATGATTTCTCGTGAAGTTCTCGGGACAGAACAATACAATACTATCTGAGAGGTTACTTTGGGTGCTACTTCAGAAATTACTTTAGGGGTTACTTTAGGGGTTACTTTAGGGGTTGCCACATCATCATTTTTGACTGGACGCCAGATGACGACACGCATGAAATCCTCCGCATGAAATTCCGGCGAACGCAATCCAATCTGTTCACATTGGCGAATGATGTCTTCCGTACCGCTGCCGACTCGTTCGATATAGCCTTTCCAAAACATGGCTTCCGCCAGAAGAGGATTCACAGGCAAAGATGGATGCGGCTCCAGAAGCTTTTCAGGCGTCAAGCCTTGGGGAAGTGTGCCTGGATTCCATATTTCCAGACGGTCTTTGAAAAGTATGACCTGCACGCTGCCGTTGCTTGTATAATCACGATGGCATACTGCATTGACAATCGCCTCGCGAACCGCCTTCCATGGCAATTCCATCTTAGTCTCGGCTTGCGCCGTTTTGTATGAATCTGGCAATCCTGTCCAGATGTCGATTCGGCTCATGACAAAATCCACGGCCTGTTCCACAAGTTCAAAAACATCTCCTTTATAGACATGCAACGCGGGCATTGGCTTTTCCACAACTGTGCCATAGAATTGGACGCATTTGACTTCCGAAGGCAGAAAATACTTCTGCGGCTTCTTCCCAAAGAGCAGAATTGCCGCGTTGGCGATACGCCCTTGTTCATCCATGAGATCAAAATGCCGTAGCAAATCCGCACTGGAAATATCCGTCGGCAACGCAAGTTTGCGATGTTCCACGGCCACACGGATAAAATCTCTGATTTTGTCCTCATCCAGCTCTTCAATTCCCGCGCCTGTGTCTTTCGCCGCGTCGAATGGCAATATGCGGATGAACTCATGCTCCTCTAAAAAACGTACTAAAGAGGCATAAACGCAATGAAACAAATCCGCCATATCGACAAATGTCCTGCGGACAATCTGCCGTTCGACTTTTTCAATCAATTTCTGTTGCTTGGGATGCCGTTGCTCTTCTTCAAGTGACCGGATGAATATTAGCCGACAACGATGGTTTCTGGTCGCTTCATCAAACTCTCTTTCCGTAGGGGAGATGCCTTCTTCATCTTCATAGCCATAAAGATTGCCGAACAGGCCCAGATAGATATCGGATTCTCCTGCCTCTTTCAGATAAACTTTCTGCGCACTGTCTTCCGTGGCAGGCGTTTCCTCGAAGATGATCGGTTGGAAGAAACGGGCCAGAAGATAATCAGTCCGTATATAATTGCAGAGTTCTCGTCTTTCCTTTGAAAACTCTTTCTGGACACTGCTGATGAAGATTTTGTATTTCATTTCTCCACTCCCTAAATCCGATGTCACTATTCCGCGACGATCAAGGCGCCGCCGCAGGTTTTCATCGTGAGGATGTAGGAACCGTCGGCCTTTTTTGTCAATGGCGCGCCAACGGCTTTCACGTTGAAATCGTCGCAACGGAATGTTACGTTGAACGTCTTGTTCGATTTGTCCATCGGATCGTCCGCCGCGAAAACCATTAACGCATAGGAGCCATCGGCCTTGCGGGAGACCATCTGGCCGATGATCAATTCTTCGCCGTTCGCCGCCTTTACATCGCGGAAAACGCCTGTGTTCAACGCTTCGACAGGCTTCGTGTTCTGTAACTTGGCCAGCCACGGCGAATCCGCCTTGAAGCCAACGAAATGCGTGGAGGCGTTGCGGAAACGCATGTATTCGTCGCTCAACGCGTGCAGTTCGGCGTTGACAACCTTCAGTTTGTCGTACTGCTGTGTCTTATTTCCTTTGTCATCAAGCACTTGGTTGTGCCACCAGCCGGCCGTGTAGCAGGCCCAGATGATGTTTTCCGCACCAAACGCCATGGACGAATAGGCCTGGGCGCGCAGTTGGTTTTCGCTGATCCAAATCTCTGGCTTGTTGGAATTGACCTGCAGCACGATCCACAGGCTACGGCCGCTCTTGCGGCAGGCGTCCGCCACAATGCGCAGATTTTCGTAATGGCCCGCCACGGAGGCCGAATACATGTAGAAGTCGTAGCAGATGTAGTCGGCGGCGATGTTTTCACAGTAGCGGTCGATATGCTCCGCATACGTCGGCGTGCCCAGTTGGTTGACGGTCTGCTGCGCATTGTTCTTCGCGACGGAAGCGTAATTCGGATACAAGTTCAAGTACGGGAACTGCTTAGGGAAGTTCTTATCGACGAATTTCAGGACTTCGCCATAGTACGGGAAATCGAGCGCCGACGGCTCATCGCCTGTGTCGATACCCCAGATGGCGGGATGATCTTTGAACGACTGGACGCCTTTTTCATAGGCGCTCCACGGATTCTTTTCACGCATCGTGCCAGCGTTGTCGCCGTCGCCGCCCCACCAGCCGGGCAGGATGCCTGTCACAATCGCGCCGACGTTGTATTTCGTGAACAAATCAAGCGTTTTTGGATCGTTCTGCATGCAGACGACGAAATCGATGCCGCAGTCGGCCAGATCTTTGACATGCGCTTCCGAACAGGCGTACGGTCTCAGAAAATACGTTCCGATGTTCAGGCGGTTGCGGTTCATTCTCGTGTTCATTTCTTTGGCTCCTTTTTCTATTAAAGTTATTTTTTTAGATTTATAAGATATACGGCAAGAAACACAAAATACCAAACAGCCAGTGAGAATAAGCGACAGCAAACGATTCATGTGCATGGTGGATTCCTTTTCTTTTAAGGGACTAAAGGGACTAAAGGGACTAAAGGGACTAAAGCAACAGGGGGTGTCGTTTTTGTCGCTTTTGTCTCTTATTCTTGCTATTTCCAAAACTCATAGGTATTTGTTACAGTCACGCGGCCATCTTTCGGCTTGCTCCACTGCTCCAGATTCAGTCGTTGGTCTTCATGCTTCGCGTTCACGTAGCAGAAATCTATCTGATTGGCGTCAAACGTGTTGACCACACCATAACCAGTTGTTCTGTTCACGAAGGCCCACTTGCCGGTTGGGCGGTCGCCATCACGGAAATAAAGATTCGTACTTTCCGTTTCAGACAGCTTTATATCCTCTGATTTATCACCATGGAAGATGACGAGAGCCGTGTTTTTCAACAAATCCGTGGAGAATGCAGGATGAATCCGCAAGACTTGCTGGCCTTTGCCGACGAGTTCGCTGGTGACTTTGAAGCCCGCGCGGTCCGGCAGCAGTTCGATGCGGCGCGTCAATGTCTTTCCGTTTCCAAGTAACGCTTTCATCGTGACATGCGACGCATCACGCTCTGTCACGTCATAGACCTCCTGCCAGCCGGACGACTGGTATTGTTCTGAGCTGTACTCTTCATAGCCTTCGCCAAGCGGAGCGTAACCTTTTTGATCGTCGCCGAAAATCTTCATCATCTCACGTCCGTTCAAGTCTTTACAACTCCAGACACGCCCGCCCATTGACGGAATGACTGTCACGTTTCCATGCGCATTGGAAAGCTTCACGAGTTCGATTTCCTTCTGGCCGTTTACCGCCTTTGATTTCAGCCATGCCATGTATTGGTCATGGTTGCCGCCTTCACGGATGGACGTCAGTTTGACGGCCGCCGCCGCGTCTTCGAACCGTTTCGCGATGGCGGCGCAGTCCATGGCGGATGTAGCGACGAGCTTGTCGCCGCGTAACATATAACGGGATGTGGCCAGTTGTAACTGCGTGTACCACAACGGCATGTGCGCGACAGCGGCACGGCGGGCGTACGTCTCATCGCCTGCCGCGGCTTGTTCCGCCATTTCCAACATCGCATCCGCAACGGCCAGTTTCACCTTGTCGTTCAGATAAATGGACGGATGCGCGTAGATGCGGACATGCGGGCTGGTCGGTTTGCAGAGCCAGTCGTGCATGTAATTAATGTATTCACGTATGTACGGTGCGGCAGGCCCGTAGTAGGCGTCTGTGAATTCACGGATGCCTTTCTCGACATCGAAGTCGCTGTCCCACAGCAGTTTGGCGATGAGATAAGGACGCAGGTCCTGAAACTCACCGCCTTTCGTGAAGGCATTGCCCTGTTCGAACAACCCACGGACGCCCCACTTCTGGTAGAATTTCACGTTTTTCTTGAGCGTTCGTAGATTGGGGAAGGGCTGTGTGCTATGCGCGAAATTGATCGAATAGTCCCAAACGGACAGATACGGTGCGATTTTCGACCAATCTTCGATGTCCTTCACGAAGGAGCGGTTGAATTCGCATTCGTCCAGCCCGTGTGCGAAGCAGCATTCAATGGAGCAGAGCCGCACGATCACGTTGTGCGCAGGCTTCACGAATTTCGGCGCTTTCCGTGTATATTGGTAAGCGAGCGTATCGATTTTGACCGTCGGAAATTCCTTTTCGACTTCCGCCGCGATGGCGTTCACGAAATGGAGCAGGGGGCCCGCCTGGCTGCCTTCTTTTTCCGCTAAAGCCGTGCAGTTTTCGCATTCGCAGTAGTTTCGCCAGTCGTTCTGCGAAACGCTGACGGCGAACGGCAGTTTTTGTGAATGGCGAAGCCACTCAAGAACCGTTTCCGTGGCGATTCGCTTCACGTCTGGATTCGTCAGACAGAGCTGCGTGCGATTGAGCAACCGCTTGCCTTTTACCAATGAATAGTATTCCGGATGCGTCGCGCCGTATGTTTGGATCGGAACCAGTGAATTGAACGTGTGAACCCAGCCACGGTACATGTAGTTGCCGCCCCATTCGTCGCGGTCGAAATCCATGGCGCTCAGTTTCAACGGCACGATCATCTCCGGATTGCGGAAGATATGGATGTAGCTCGTGCGGCGGTAGTCGAACGGCGGAACATGGATCTTCTTCATCGGCGCGACATCGATGGCGTCCTTCTTCGGGAAAACGATGCAGTCGTCTGTAAACCAACGCCAGCCAAGTTGCTCTTCCAGAAAATCATACGTGGCGTAAAGCACGCCTCGTTGTCCGCCGCCGAGCAACAGGCCGTCGGGCCGAAGCTCCACATGGATGCCGTCGAAACGTAATTTATCGTAATCGACGGGCCATGCGTCGAGCTTCGCTTCGGGAACGCGACCGACGTAAATCGGCAATTTTCCGTCGGTTGCGTCGTCATCGACGATGGGCAGAAGCTGTCTTGTCTGGCGTTCCAGACGCATCTGCAGCTCTTCGCAGGCTTTCGCCTCCGACGGTGTCGCCTTCACAGGCCGCACAATGACCCATTGCTCCAACGGCTTGCCCGCGAATGAAATTTGACATTGGCCATATTCGGAAAGCCATTTTTCAACAGCTTCGATGGCTTCGTTCACATTGTCTCCCGCGTTTGCAAGCCATTCGCGGCCAGACAGTTTGGACTGCTCTTCCGCAAACGACTTGATTTGGTCGCGGTTCTTCTTTAGAGCCTCCAGACGTGCATTGCTTTCCGCCCATGTGCTGTTTGGGACTTTCAAGTCGCCAGCCAGACATTGCAAATGCCTGGAATTCTTTCCCTTATAGGCTTTTAGGCCGTTAAGGCAGGCGTTCAACCGCTTCTCGACAGGCACGTCCTTCAGCAATTCCGCCATGCGCAGATGCGCATCTGGAAAGTCATAGCAACCAGCGGCAAGCATCTGCGTAACATGCTCTAATTTATCATCTTCCGACGTGGCGCGTTGCGCCATTAGGCAATGGAATTCCGCTACTTCACGGCGTTCGTTCGGATTAATCGCCGCCCACGCCGCCTGCGTGTCACCATGTTCCAGATGCCAACGCATGAGCAACTGGCGTTCATGCGATGTCTTATTCGCTTTGGCGGCAATATGTTGCACTGTTTCTTCCGGCGACATGACTTCCACCATCGACATATCGTCGATAAAAGCCTCGCCCGGCCCACTGTCCAAAAACGCAAGCGGCATGACGGCGATCGTGTCCTGAATCGTGAAAATCCGCCGTGTGACGCGCGTCCAATCCTTCATGTTTTTCACGACAGGCGGCTGCTCGCCTGCGCAGAACCAGCCGTAGCAATTGAAATTGTAGGAATAGAGCGCAATCACGCCGTCGCCTTTAACATAGGCCGACAGCTCATACGTCGCATAGCGATTGACCTTTATGATACGCATGCCCATATTCTTCCAGTGGATTTTCGCATCCGACTTCAGCGTGCCGCAGTTGCCGCTGCGGCCGCCTGGAACACCGTTCGCGTCAAAACCGCCATCGACCCACAAATTTTCAGCTTGCTGGCTGAAAACCAATGTCCCAAAAAGAATCGCCAGAAGGAATATGCGCTTGTCCATCATTCTCCTATCATGTCGTTTAAATGAAAACGGACACGCCTTGGCGTGTCCGTATCATTGATCAATCGTTGAACAAAATCTTTGTGATGCCGCAGAGATCTGTGAATCGGTCGAAGTGCCCGTAGCCGCCTGCTTTTTCGATGCCCTTTGGATTATGGGAGTCCGTTCCGATGGAGAATGTGCAACCTGTTTCGCGTGCAAGCGTCATCATGCGGACATATTCAGGCGAGAACTTGTCCGGCCCGATACCGTCGTTGCCGGCGATCGGCGCCACGGCGCAGGTATTGATTTCAATTGCGCAATTCGCCTGCTTGGCCGCTTTGAAGCATTCGATGTATTCGTTGTCCGTGATCATTGATTGGATGAGACGCGGCATTTCGGGCGTCCAGCCCATCGCGTGGAACGGATGGACGACGGATGTCGCCATGCCAAGTTCCATGACTTCCATGAAACGGCGGATCATCAGCTCTTTAATGCCTTGCGGGTCGTTCAGATCCGCAGGCCGTGTGAAGCCTTTCATGTGGAAATGGTCCGGCGGAATCAGCACATAGTCGAAAACGGACATCGCTTCGCGGCTTAGCGCAACATGCTTTCCGCCAAGGAATTCCGTTTCACAACCGAACAGAATCTTCAGGCCGCCGCACTGTGCCTGGCATTCAGGCCCTTTCAGAAGTTCCTTCAACTGAAGCACATGTTCGACATCCTGCGGTTCATACCATTTCGAGGAGCCCGGAACCGCTTTGTCCCATAGATGGTCGGAAAACCCTAAGGTTTTGATTCCAAAAGATTTGCAGATGCGCATGAAATCCTGCGGATAGGAGTCGCGCGCGGCGCAGGCGGACAAAAATGTATGCGTGTGGATGTCGCTTGTGATTTTCATTGGTGGTTTCCTTATTATTTATGGGATTACTAGGATTACTGGGAGTGATGCGGATTATCCGGCGGCGAGACGCCGTCGTTACTTACCGACGGCGAGACGCCGTCGTTACTTACCGACGGCGAGACGCCGTCGTTACTTTCCGACGGCAAGTCGTGCCGCGAATTTTTCCGGTAAATTCGCCTCACGGATCTTTTCCTGCGTGATTTTGAAATTGTACGGAATACGCGAAATAGCCAGCGCATGTTCTTCAAATTCATAATAAACAATGGTGGCACGCGGGTCTCCATCACGCGGCTGGCCGACGGAACCTACGTTCACAAGCACTTTTGCGTCTGGCTTGATGGTCTGTTTGCGGATGTAATCGACATATGGCAGCTCTTCCCCGCGATCCACGCCGATCAACGGCGAATGGCTGTGGCCACAGAAGCAGAGCGGATATTGCTGGTATTCGAAATTCAGCTTGATAGTCTCTTCGTCACGGCAATAATTATAGTGGTTGGGCGTATTAGAGCCATGGATCAGATTGAAATCTTCGTCGGACGCGAGCGATTCAGGCAGTTTCGCAAGCCAATCAATGTCGTCGAATGACAACTGCGTCTGTGTCCATTCGATGGATGTCTTGATGTCGTCACGCAAGCGTTTTGTGATGTCCGCCTCGAACAGCATGGAGCAATAGTCATCATGATTTCCCTTGATGGTGGGGATTTCACGGGAGCGGATGATGTCGATGCACTCCTTCGGGTTCGGGCCGTATCCGACGACATCGCCAAGGCAGATGATCATATCCGCGCCATGCGTGTCAATTTCCTGCAACACGGCGTTCAAGGCTTCCAGATTCGCATGGATATCACTGATAAAGGCGATTCTTGTCATAATTGGTTTCCTTTCTATCTTGAAGCAACCGCTGTTCGTTGTCGCCGAAGCGTTTGCCGCCTACTTGTTCTTCCATTCGCGGAATGGATTGTCCGCCAGATTCTGGTTGCCGTAACGACTGTCCGCCGTCACATTCTCTCCGGCCCAATCTGGCTTCTCGAATTTTTCGTCCACGCTCCCAAGCTCGATTTCCGCCACGACGAGCCCTTCGTTCGCGCCGAAAAACTCGTCCACCTCCCAGCGATGTCCCGCATAATCTACATAATGGCGTATCTTCTCCACGACGCGACCGCCGCAAAATTCCGCCATCATCGTCTCGGCGTCTTCCAACGGAATCGGATATTCGAATTCGTAGCGGCTGATGCCGCTTTCCAGTTTTCTGGACTTGATGGTCAGTTTTGCAGACTGGCCGTCGATAATCCGCACACGCACGTTGTAGCCTTCCGCCCGTGTGAAATAGCCTTGCTTGATTGCGACATGGCGTGTCGCCTGCGACCGCCATCCATCGTTCTTCGGCAAAAATTTCAGCTCCGTCTCGATCATCGTGCGTCGTTCTCCACGCCTTTCACCTTATTATATATTATATACCCAAAGTAGTGATCGTGCCAATGCATCACCATTTTTTCATAGTCGCCACATTTATGAAACACGCGTGACGGTCATTCATGGCCTTCAAGCTGGAGATAGTCTATTGCGCCTTTCCGATGCGCGAATATCTGGATGTAGCGTCGTATGGGAGGCATCAGCAACTCGTTGAAAGCACCATGTTTGAGCAGATATCCGTAATCGCGGAGGCATTCCATGACGAAACGGCGGCAGCAGGCAGTCAACGGCGGAATTTCGCCGTAGATCCGTCCATCCGCCCGTCCTTCGTTGAAAAAACGTACCCAAAGTTGATGAATCGTGTAGTTGTGCGAGTGCTTCACAAGCGCTTCCGGACAGTAGACGATCCGTTCTCCACGCTGGCGGCTCCGCCATGTCCATTCAATGTCTTCGGAATATTGAATACCTTCGTCAAACGGGTAGTCCAATAACGCTTGGCGGCGAATCGCGGAACTCGCCAATGAGAAGAAATTTCGCCAATTTGCGGAAATTTTGCCGTCGCCAAAGGCTCGCTCTGAATCCTTGCGCACTAATGCCTGTGCGTTGTCCCGCGGCAACTGGTTGCCAAAAACAGCTATGACGGAATCATCTTCCAGCATGGGTGCGAGCAACTTGGACAAATAGTCATGGCGGCATGGAACTGCATCCGCGTTGTTGAAGACGATAATCTCCCCATGGCATTGGGGGATCGCATGGTTCAGCGTCTTGCCGGGGACATATCGTCCTTCTGGTCTTTCCAGACGGATGATTTGCGGAAAGGATGCAATGACCTCCGCTGTGCCATCCGTCGAGGCGTCGTCACAGGAAATGATTTCAAAGTCTTGGAAATCCTGTGACAACAACTCTTTCAACGTGTCGGAAATGAATGCGGAGTCATTGTGGGAACGGATGACAATACTGACTTTCGGCATGGCTCCATACCTCAGCGGCCGAAAGGAAGCCGTTACTTAAATGAACTGATTGCCGTCTCGACATCGTCATAGATGTCGAAGATGCGATAGACTTTCGTAATGTCGAACACGACACGCGGCTTGGGCTGCAGGCTGGCGATTTTCAACTGGCCGCCTTGATGCGTGATCTCCTGATGGGCGAACACAATCGCGCCAAGCCCTGAACTATCGATGTAGTTCATCTGCGACAGATCCAGAAGAATCTGGTTGCTGGCCTTGGTGGACGACAGAAGCATTTGCTTGAAATCTTCCGCACAACCCGCGACAAGACGACCTATCACTTTTATTTTCAAGACGTTGCCAATTTGTTCAGTACTGGTTTCCATGAGTTCCTTCACTCCCGGAGACTTGGCGGCTCATGTTTTCCGACAGACAGTTTGCCGCGCCAGTTGCTTTACTTTACCCTTTTCACACATTATAATATCTAAAATTTAACATGAATAATGGAATAATCAAATATATGTAAGAAAGTTTTTATGAAACATAAGGATTTCTTATGAGTATAGCCATAAAAATTCTCATGGGCGACGGCTGTGATGACTTGTTTCCGCGAAAAGCGCATGACGATGACGCCGCATTCGACCTCCGCTCCCGTGTCGACACTGTCATCCCAAGCGGAAAAATCATGCTTGTTCCAACTGGCGTCTTCATGGAACTACCAGTCGGTTATGAGGCGCAAGTGCGTCCAAGAAGCGGACTTGCGTTAAAACACGGCATCACCGTCCTCAATACGCCGGGCACAATCGACGCAGGTTATCGCGGCGAGGTCGGCGTCATTCTCATCAACGCCGGAGAAAATGATTTCGCCATCGCCCGCGGCGACCGTATCGCGCAGATGGTCGTCCAGAAACTGACGGACGTCCAGCTCGTTTCCGCGGAGGCGCTTTCCGAAACCGCCCGCGGAGCAGGCGGCTTCGGTTCGACTGGTGTCAAAAATTCTTGAGAATAAATGCGTTAGAATAACGGTGTTCCTGGCTTTGACGCGACATCCAGTTGTGGCGCACGCGTCAGAACATCGCGCACGTAGTAATTCCCGTCTAAGTCCATGACACGCAATTGATTCGGCTTTTTCTGTGAGAATCCGATGGCGAAGGGAGTCGCATGATTTGGCAACGGCAGGATGCAGTTGCTGTGGCCTTCCCATGAGAACGTCTGGATGCCCAGATCGGTCGCCGCATAGAGACGGTCTTGGTCATCGACGCAAATGCTTGTCGCGCCAACTAATTCCAGATCATCTGCAACATGAAGCCGCGCAAAGGGATACATGTCATGCAGACTTCCATCCTTCGCGATCCGGAAGGCATAGACAAAGCGTTGGTAGATTGAGCAGACATATAAAAGCGATTGATCGCAAGACAGCGCCATTCCCGCTACCGCGAAATCCAGTTTCGCCACGCATTTCTTTTTGTCATGAATACGCAGGTAAATTTTCTTCGGTTGTTTTATCTGTTGATAATACGTGCCGTATGGGCTGCTGGTCTGATAGTTCGCGACATTGACCAACCAATCATTGTCACCGCTGTCTTCTTTCCATGAAGAATCCATTGTCACGATGTCCGCCACGCGTTCCGGCAGATGGCGGATGCCGACAGGCTTCGTCTTCCAGTCTTTCCAGATGAAACGCAAGCCGCGTTCCATGACATCCGCGTCGCGGGAGCCGACGCCATGCTTCCCGCCTTCGAACAGCTCAAAATCATATTCATAGCCGCCGTATTCCATCGCCTCTTTGGCTGTCAACGCTTCTAAGTGCCAGTCACCAGCTGAGTTGCGCATATCATCCGTTCCTGCTGTCATGAAACAACGAATCGGTTTCGTTTCATATTTCCGCATATAGGCGAGCAGTTCTTCGCCGCCGCGGAACGATGAAAACGTCGGGCTGTTGATGAGACAGCGGCGGAAGAAGTCGTTGCGTTCCCAACAGGCGTTCCATGAACAGATTCCGCCGGACGAACAACCGCAGATTGAATGCATGTCGTATGAGTCGGATAGCGTTATGTCTTTGGGCAGCACTTCTTTTTGGATGGCGGGAATCACTTCGTCGATGATGAAATTCGCGTAGTGCGGGCCGAGGCTGTCATATTCAATGGAACGGATTCGCCGCGCCGTTCCGTTTGGAATCAACGATGGCATGACTCCTGGCTTCACGCCGATGGTCACGATCGGTGGGATGGCCTTTTCCGCGACGAGTTTTTCCAAAACGGATGGTTCACAATCCCGCATACCATCTGTATAGACTTGAATTGCAAGGCCTTCTGTTGTCCCATTTGCTTTGGGAATATAGACGGTCACATCCCGTTCCGAGCCAGGCTCCAGCTCTTCTGAAATATATTTTAACGATATGAGAGTACCGCCAGCGGCATGTTTCTGAATTTGTATGTCTTTGCAAATCATGATAATACTCATTCTTTATGGTATTTCAATATAATTTTGAACATTATTTATAAAAAATGTACATGAATTGAGAAGGAAATCAACTGCTGCTATTGTTTTTATATCAATGAATCATGCCATGAAAACTTTTTGATGAATCCAGTATAACCATGCTTGTTTGATAGCCTTCCTTTCTTGATTGGCACCTTCAAGTCATTATATTAACTTAAGAAACATCTTGTTTTTGAAAAAAACGCACGTCCGTTAATACCAGATCAACCCATGAAAAGACTGAAGATAGCCCTTGTTCTCAACCGTTTCTATCCCGAAGTGGGAGGCGCCGAAACGAATTTGTATTTTCAGGCCTGCGAACTGTCCAAACATCATGATGTGACCGTGTTCACGCCGTTGAGACGTAGCGATACGCCTGCATTTGAAAAAATCGGGGACTTCAAAGTCTATCGGCTGAAAGACTGGAAGAATATTCCAGCTTCGTATCCAAATAATAATCGCGATACATTCATGGGCGGCATTTTCTTAAAGATTTTGTTCGGCGATTTTGACATCGTACAGGTTTTTCCAGCCCTCAACAAAAACAATATGCTTGCCTTGCTGGCCGCCAAAATCAGAGGAATTCCCTATATTCTGACGACGTTCGATCTGCTCGACTATGCGGAAATCGAACGGAAGACCGGAACGGTGAATCCAGATGTCCTGAAAAGCTTCAGTCCAGGCGGTTTCCGCCGCAAATGCCTCGAATGGTGTTCGCATATTTTCGCCATATCGAACAGGGAAATCAATGTCCTGTCAAAATTCAATCCAAATGTAAGTTTCTCACCAGTTCCTATACGTCCTGAAGAATATGAAATCAACGCCCCTGATGTTCGCGCCAAATATGGCATATCGAAAGACGCCATGCTGTTTTTGGTTCTCGGCCGCGTATCACGCCTGAAAGGACAGGATTTGGCTGTCAAGGCCTTCGTCGCCGCGGCCAATGACATGCCTGGAAGTGTCATGGCGGTTGTCGGTCGTAATGACTACGAGCCGGAACTCAAGGCGGCTTTGGAAAAATTAGTCTCGGAAAAAGGTTTAGAAGATCGTGTTAAATTTACTGGAGTCGTTGAGCGAGAAGATGTTATCGGTTTCCTCAAGCAAAGCGACATCCATGTCATCCCTGTGCGTTTCATGAATTCGGGCGCGGTCGTCGTGGAATCATGGGCGGGTGGCATTCCCGTCATCCAGAGCGATGCCGTCGATCCGAATCTTGTCGAAGAGGACATCAATGGATACATCTTCCCGAAAGAAGATATCCAGGCGTTGTCAGACAAGATGCGCAAGGCTTTTGCAGACAGGGCCAAACTTCCCGCCATGGCGCAGAAAGGCCGTGAAATGGTCATGCAAAAGTTTACATACCAACATCTTGTCGATATTTATGAGGACGTGTACAGCCGTCTGATAAAGTAGCTGAAAGCTAAAAGCTAAAAGCTAAAAGCAAATTCATAAGGCTTATTGCCTATGGTTCAAGGCTTTAGGCTTTAAGCTTTAGGCTTTAAGCTCTCTGAAGCAGTTGAAAACTGCTCAGGAATGCATGCGTCTCGCGCGTCATGCGACGACACGAAGAACTGCTCCCAGCGGGCGTTCACATGGTCGCGGAAGAACACGCCGTATTCGCCATTGCCGTAATAGTCGAAGAATGCGCTTCTTACGGTTGTTCCGCGCCAATGGTCCAATGACGACACATCGAATTGTACGATGGGATGATTATCGACGGCCGCGATTTGGCGATACAGATTTTTTCCCGCCCAGACGGCGTCGCCGATGTGTGCATGGCCGTGGAAATGCGCACGGAAATTCTTTGGTAACGGCAGCATCTGGCCTAAAAATTCCGACTCGCGGTTGCCGCCTGGAAATGCGTAGTGCGAAAATGTGAACACAGGCTTATCGCCTGCAAAACGGTCTCTTACGGCTTCCCAATCTGCCTTCGTGTAGGGATAGCCGCTATCCGCTGCAGGCAATTTTTCATAGAAACCAATCCATGAACCGTCCTTCGCCAGATGGTCCGAAAAGAACAGCATCGTGTATTCAGGCATTTCTTCCGAAAACCAAAAATCCTCCTGACTCTTCACCAAATGCCAGTTCGGACGGTTGTGGACGGCGTCGAAGAACGGAATCTGCCCGTTGGTCAAATCGCCATTCTTCCGGCAGAAACGACAGTATTCCGTCTCATGGTTGCCGATGGTGTAGTAGATTGGCAGCCCAAGGCTGTCAAGCTTCTCCAACTGCATGTCAATCATGCGGTTAACGGTGTCTATATTCGTCCCTTCCGATGCGTCGCCAAGATAGCAGACGCCATCCAGTTTGCCTGGAATGCGGTTCAAATCATTGACGGCGATCGTGACATAGCGTTCCGCCCGTTCATACACGCCTTGCTGCAAGTCTGAAATCAGCCAAAAACGCGTATGGGCGCGTTTTGTCGCTTCCTGAAAAATATTGTCGATGATACTGTCAGTCATGTTCGTTCCTTTTGGTTGGTCATCGACCATAAAATAACTTTTCAACGCATGACTGCAATTTCATCCATTGGGCTTTTTACGTTCAGCAAGTATATTTCTTGCAATCAGAGTTTCATTTGAATCAATAACAAACCATTCCACGTCCATCACAAGGAGAAATCATGGTCATCGACGGCGAACTCAAGTATCCCTATCCCAGAATCTGCGCGCATCGCGGCTTCAAAGCGGCCGCTCCTGAAAACACCATGCCCGCTTTCGGCATGGCTGTCGCCTACGGCATGCCTGAAATTGAATTCGATGTCCGTTTCACAAAAGACAACGTTCCCGTGGCCTGCCATGACCGCGCCCTCCATCATTATTCGGACGTGCAAGGCAATATCGAAGATCTCACATGGGATGAAATTCGCGTCGCGGATTGCGGTTCCAAATTCAATCCGATTTATGCGGGCACGCGCCTTCCGCTCTTCGAGGAAATTTGCGCACGTTTCTCCCGCCAGACGATTTTCAACATGCATCTCAAGGCGTTCGAAGGCAACACACCGAGCGATGAAGAAACCTATCCGGATCAGTTCCGCAAGATCGTCGATATTCTCAAAAAGTATGACTGCATGGAGCACGTCTATATCATGGCGAATTCAAAAGTCATGAAAGTCGCATTGGATATCGCTCCCGAAATTCCGCGCTGCATGGGAGCCGGCGAAGGCAAATGGGACATCGTCGAACGCGCCATCGAATGGAAATGCTACAAGGTCCAGCTGTTCATGGACGGCATCAATCAGGAGCTCATCGACAAAGCCCACGCCAATAACATTCTCTGCAATTATTTCTATTGCGACGATCCTGATAAAGCCGTCGAATACATGAAGATGGGTGTCGATACCCTCCTCACGAACAACTGCCTTGCCATCGCCCGCGCGTTTGAACGCGCAGGCATTTTATGAACGGCTGATTGGCGAACGGCATCCGCCTCAATTGCCTGTGCGGATGCCGTTCATCTCCCATGCCGATACGTTGCAGGAAACGGAACCGCCTTTCGCTGAAATGGATACGCCTGTGCTTTCCATTGTTGGATACAGACGCCGCGTGATCGCCTGCCGTCCGTTGGCAAACACTTCCACCACGGGGCCATCAATGAAAACACGCAACGACAGCGTTTCGTTTTCCTTCAACGCGAACGGTGCACGTTCGATATCGACATGCTCCTTGAAGCCGTTGAACGGCTCCAAACTGCTCGCTGATGCATCGAACACAAGTTCTTTTGTTTCAGCATCATAGCGGATGACCGTCTTTTCTCGTCCATCCGCTGAAACGCGTACGCTCAACATGAAGGCCGTTGCGGAATTGGCGTCAACGGTCAATTCCAATTCGTAGCAATCGCCTGTGAAGCCTTCCAGCGGCTTGGTTTCGCCATCGGTCAGCCGTAAATCCATCCATGTTTTTTCGTTCTTCCGCAAGCGTTTCAGTTCGTCGATTGGCGCGATGCCAAGCGTTCCATCTGCCTGCAACCACAGGGAGCGCGGCAATCCGTAAACACCGCTCCAGCCGTATGTTTTGAAATCATCGGCCGGATTGTCCACCAGCCATGTCCAGACAATCTGCCGTCCTTTGCCGTCGATCAACGCCTCGGGAGCGAAATACGATCTGTCCTGCCATGTCATGCGGCCATGGCTTGTCGGTTGGAACACATCGCCGCGATAGTCGCCGATGTAGTATTGGCAGCCGCGGTTGTGGCTGATGAACAAAAGCAAATGCTTGTCCGTCATCGGACCTCCGTTTGGCGACGACGGCAATGGCAGGAAGCTTGGGCACATGCAATCTTCGTCCGTATCCGTCCAGCCTTGCGCACGGCTTGAATCCGTCTTGCGTTGGTAGAACGGACCTTTGTAGTTCCAATGCTCAAGATCTTCGCTTTCAAACAGATAGGCGCAGTCTCCCTTCAGATTTTCCGGCGAATCCGCCGCCCGTCCCAAATCGTTCAGAAGGCATAGATTGCCTGCTACGAAATAGTATTTTCCGTTGAATTTCCAAATGTTTGACGGATCGGCGGAGGCATAGACGCGTTCCTTTCCATCTGGCCCGACATCCTTTGTCCAGCCCCAAGCCGTGCTTTTCACGACAGGATTTTGTGGCAGTTTCTCCCATTGATCAAATGGCGCACGGCTTTTCGCGATGCCCAAGCCGCGTGGCCCCCAGAGCATCCAATAGGTCAGATAAGCTGTGCCGTCGCTGTCGATGAAACCGCCGCCGGAAAAACAGCCGCCCGGCTCGGCCTCGCCTGGCCCGATGGCATCCGGATGTCCTTCCCAATCAACCATATCCGTACTGGAGACGTGTCCCCAGCGGTAACCGTCGTCCCGTTTGACGAGATACATCAAATGGTAGCGATGGCCATCCCAGAAAGCTCCGTTGGAATCGCCTGGATTGCCGTTGCCGGATATGGAAAAATGGTATTTTGGACGCAATTTATCTGCCATGGAAATTCCTCAAAAAATATTGCTTCTGCATTTTGCTTTAAGCTTTAAGCTTTAAGCCTTTAGCTATTCTAGCCGATAGGCTAGAACTTTATCTTTCTTGCGAATGATAAGATCAGCCCAGGCGGCGTGGTCGCCCGTCGAATTGCCTGTCGGACCGACGTCTGACACAAGCCGCATGGTCACTTTCTTGCCGCGCCATTTGGAAAGATCCGCCGTGAACGGAATCCATTTGTGCTCCGCCAGCGTCGTTTCGCCAACCAATGTTTCCGGCTGGCCTTCCGCTGCGACGAAGAACATGAAATGGATGCCGTCGCCGATATCTGTCCTGTCACGCTTGCCTAGCGATGCCTGGAAGACAAGCTCGTCTTCATCGGGCAATGTCGTCTCGACGCGCGCATACGCGCAACCGGTCTTGCCTTTCTGCCATGGCGGATGCATGAAGAATGCGTCTTTGTACACGCCACCACAGGACATGCCAGCCACTTCGCAATGCGCGCCAACTTCCGTCATGTCGAAAGCCTCCTCTTCGCCGCCGCCTGCGATACGGACTCTTGCGCCTGGCTTGAAGTCTTTCATGAAGCCGTCATAGACGATTTTATGCACAAGATCGCAGGCAAGCGTACCATTCCAGACATATTCCACTTTGCCTGAACGGAACGTCACGGTCAATGTTTTCTTGCCTTCCTCCGTGGGTTCTGGAAGTTTAAAACTCATGTCAGCCGAGGACTTTGCAGCGACAACGACTGGTTTCTCTTCATTCGTCAGATTGAATGTAGCCGTGGCGTTAACGTCATGTGGAAAGGGATTGCGCAGATGGCAGACCAGATGGTCGCCGTCCAAAGATGCCGTGACATCCAGCAGATTGGCAATGACAAAGCAAATTTCATCATTGCCGTGTTTGAACCAAACGCGTTCGCCGGGCTTTCCGCTGAATTGCTTTGTGACAGGTCCTTCCGGCGTCTGGATGACGACGTCTTCGCCAGTTGCAATCAGATATTTGTCTGACGTTAGACGCGTCTCCCGCGTGCTGAACGTCCGGTCGATACGATAGCTGAACGCGCCTTCAACGGGTTCAACGTAAAGCAATCCACGGCAACGGCGCAACTTGGCTGGTCCCAAATCTTTGCAATCGTAGTCGAATGCATGGGCGTCACCGCCGTCAATGGCGAAGCCGCAGTCCGCGCCATTCAATTGCACAATCTCCCAATAGTTGCCTTTATCGACGCGGCAGACTGCCGCGCCACTGCCGTCCGCCTTCGGGAAGGCATGGAACTTGTTACGGCCGTCGATGTAAATGTATTCTTCTGAATCCACATAATCTGCACGAGAACCGTCCTGCATGTTGGAGAAGACAGTGTTCAACCCGTCGTCCGTCCAGCATTCGAACGCATTGGGAACCAAATGGAAACGACGGCCAAGATGTGTGACGTCCATCATGTCGTCCATGCTGCCGTTGGCGACAACATGCGTACCGTCAGCATAATCGACCACCAGCTGGCTGCGGTTGATGGCACCGTTCAGTAACGCCGCCGTGACATCATAAAGCTTTCCATTTTCGTCTGTGTAGCGAATGCTCGTGGCGGGAACCTGCGTGTAGCGCGACTGGATCTGCTGGAGCAGGAAATACCCTCTGAAGGCGATTTGCATGTGCTTCGGATCGGTGGTGATGAGATGGCCGGGATGCCCGAAAGCCGCCGTCGCCGTGAGGAAGCGGTCCACCTGCGCAGGCCAGTCCTTCGCGTAGCGTCCTCTGGCCTTCGTTCCGTCAAGGAACATGCCTGTGTCGCCCATGCCGACATTGCATTCCTGCTCATGGATTTTCCGCAGATCGAAATCGACAAGCCATGGCCGATCGGCGATCTTATAGTAGCGATCCTGCGCGTAGTTGCCGTCCGTCAAGCCGCTGTAGAAGCAGAAATGCGGCCCTTCCGAATAGACGGGGCCGCCCCACGCCTTCTTCTGCAACAGCATGATTTCGCCGAAAGCGTAGAAGACTTGCGCGAACGTCCCGCCACCGGGTACGCGCCAATCATAGTCGCAACGTCCCCAAGGCGTTACGGATGTATGGACATCGCAGTACGCCGTGCTGAAATGGAATTTCTCCTGAATGATCGGCGAGAGTTTTTCGCAGTATTCGACGGCCCGCAACGGCTTCGGGGCGTAGCAGCGGGCCCATGCATGTTGCAATTGGTTGTCCGCTGTTCGCGTCACCATGTCTGTGCTCCAATATTCGTTCACAGGCGCGAAATCCGTGAAATTGTTGTACGGACCATAGACGAAACCGAGCGTGTCCTGCATGTAGCGCGCATAATCATAGAAGCCTTGGTCACCGCCTTTCTTCGGGGCGGCCTTGATGCGGAACGTGAAGCTTTCGCCGTCGTCCCGCCAGCAGTTTTCATGGTCGCGCACAAGACAGTGCCGCAGGCCATGCCGCCAATACGCATACCAGTACTGTTTGTCCTTCTCGCGGACGCTTGACGGCCAATATGTCCACAACACTTTGCCCGCCACATGTTTCCATGGTGATTTCGGATTCGGGATGTTCGGCAGATGCTCTTCGAATTTTGGCCCAATGGTCACAAAGAAACGTTCATAGATGTCGTTGCGTTCACCGTTGGTTTTCGGAATGTAGGAGACGCCGCCGTTTACCCAAGCCATTGATGCTTTGGCGGCTGGCGCGCCCAAAACAGTGCTCGCGTTGGAAAGATACCAATCTGTATGGCCGGATACGAATATCGGTGACTCGCCTGTTTTCGCCATGACGACGGCCGGTGCGATGCTGCTGCTGTACGAATAGTACGGAATACGTATGTCTTTCATGTCTGAAAGGCCCGTCACGCCGCCGTAGGAAACGCTGCCAAGCTTGCCGCCTTTCGCGATTGTGTCGATGACCAGCGTCTTGCCGCGCAACGAGAATGTGTAGGCAACATCCGCTTCCACGCCGCCTTTCACGACATGCCACTGCGTGGTGATTTTGTTTCCATCCTGTTGGATTCCTTTGAGTTCCGCCTTGTCTGGAAGCTCTCCGTCGCCTTTTCCGGGGAAGAGGACGCCGCCGTTTTCCAATGGCTTGAACGGTGGTTCATTGTTCCATTTGGCCGTGAAATCCGTCCAATTGCCAGTCTTCGGTTCGTAGGTGATCGACAATTTTCCATCACTTCCGTCATAGCTGAAAACAGCCGTCTGGCCGTTCAGCACGACAGCGTTTTTTGAACCGTTTACGGCGCTGTCTGGCAGAATCGTGTCTTCACGGTTCGGGAACGGCAAGATCTTGTCTTTCAACGTGTTGATGCCTGGATCCTGCCCTGGGAACAGCGGAATGCCGCGCCGTGCGCGCGGCGGGAACGACAATGGTTTGAATTCTTCTTTAAACAACGTCAGGCTGTCGAAGAAGAGAAAACGGTCTTCTTTATTGCCCGCATTTGTGATGCGAATGCCGGAGAAGACCGTGCCAGGCTGATGCAGAAGTTTCTGCTCCGCAACGGATAACCGCTTGTGGCAGAGGAACCATTCCTTCCAGCCGACCGTGCAGAGGAAAATAGCCGTCTCCTTTCCGTCGGGCGTCATGAACAAGACGGAAATGCCCACGCGTGGCGTTCCCGCATCTGGAACCCAATACCAGTTGTTGCCGTAAACCCACAGGCCGACGGCGTCGAAATCCGCTGGAACTTCCTTTTTCACGGGCGGACGAACGGTAACCGTTTTTGTGCCTTGACCATCTGCGCGATACGCCAGTTTCAATACGTAATCGCCGAAAAGCTGTTGCTCACGTGTCCGTTCAGCGGTTGCGACAGCTCCGTCGCCTTCCGTCCGCCAAGTCGCATCTGCCTCGAAATCTTCGAATTGCGGATGGTCGTCCTCCTTGCGGTTCGCCCAGTCCATTTCGTACGGCCGTTTGCCGACGGGTTGTGCGCTGATGCACGCACTGGTCAGTAGCATGAACGCCAATGGCATCATATGTCTCATGAACATCTCCTTGTGGAAATTGGTAATTTGGTATGATTATACATTAATGGATTTCCATATTATATTGTATGGTCATCTGAAAAGCCAGTTGGGCATATAAAAAAAGAGGGATTATGCGCCAGTTTCTACGATTTGAAAACGTCTCTTTCACCTATCCAAGCATGCTGAATCCGCTGTTGGAGAACGTCAATGCGCATTTCATGCCTGGTTGGACGGGTATCGTCGGCGCGAACGGTAGCGGAAAATCCACGTTGCTTCGCCTCGCTTCTGGCGAATTGGAACCGACAAGCGGAACTATCCATCAGCTTGGCTCCTCCGTCTATGTTCTTCAACGGACGGATGATCCGCCGGAAGATTGGCATGAGTTTCTGGAATCCGACGACTTCGAGGCGGATGAATGGCGCCGCAAGCTTAACATTTCATTGGATTGGCATGACCGTTGGGATACGCTCAGCCATGGCGAACGGAAACGTTCGCAAATCGCCGTCGCCTTGTGGAAACAGCCTGAACTACTTGCGTTGGATGAACCGACGAATCATATCGACGCGGATGCGCGGCGTTTGCTAATCGACAGCCTCCGCCAATTCCGTGGCGTCGGTCTGCTTGTCAGCCATGATCGCGAACTCTTGGACGCGCTCTGCCGCCAATGCCTGTTCATCTTCCCGCCGAACGCCGTCATGCGTTCAGGCGGCGTGACCGTCGGCATGGAGGAAGACCGTCGTGAACAGGCGGACGCCCGCGAAAAGTACGATCAGGCCAGCGGTGCCGCCAGACGCCTCCGCGAAGCCGCGCAACAGAGCCGTGAAGCCGCTCAGCAACGCGCCGCCGCCCACAAGAACGACCGCAATAAAATCGCTCCTTTGCACGACCACGACGGCCGTTTCCAACGGCGTCTCGCCAAGCTGTCGAACAAAGACGAATGGGGCATGAAACAAGGCGCCGCGCTCAACAAACGTGCGCAGAAGCTTGATGATTCACGTAACGGCCTCAATATTCGCAAGGAATACAAGATGGGATTCTGGCTTGAGGACAACGGCTGTTCAACGCGCAACCACGTCCTGAAAATCGCCGCCGGCGAACTTCCGCTCGGCGGTGGCCGCACGCTCCATTTCCCTGAACTGACGCTTGGCGCGACGGATCGCGTCGCGCTCACAGGACCAAACGGCTTCGGCAAATCGACGCTGATTCGTGAACTGCTGAAACATGTCAACGTGCCTGAAGAACGGCTCATCTACATTCCGCAAGAAATCTCCGCCGCCGAATCGCGCGACATTCTCGCGGATGTTTCACGCCTTCCGAAAGAACAGCTTGGACGCGTCATGACAAGCGTTAGCGAACTTGGCTCTCGTCCGGGCCGTCTGCTCGAAAGCGAACAGTCCAGCCCGGGCGAAATCCGTAAAATTCTACTCGCGCTCGGCGTCAATCGCGGCCCGCATCTCATCATCATGGACGAGCCGACGAACCACATGGATCTTCCTTCCATTCAATGTCTGGAAGACGCTCTCGCCGACTGCCCATGCGCTCTCCTGCTCGTCAGCCATGACGAACACTTCCTCCGCCAACTGGTGGATATCCGCTGGCGGTTGACACCAGCGGATAACGGAAAAGACGTGTTTCTAGAGGTTTCCAGAAATCTAGAAGCCTAGAAGTCTAGAAATCTAGAAATCTAATGTACTAGCTTCTCCGCATTGCCAGCATAGATTTTTTGCAGAATTTCCTGCGGCAGATTCAGAGAATTCAAGAACGTCTGGTGGACGTTGTCGAAGTAGTCTCGCGCATAGCAGATACGGTCTTGGAATTCGGTCAGAAACTCAACGGCGTATTCGGGATCGCGGCTCAAGGCAAGATTACCGGAACCGGCCGAAATGTCGCAATACAGATTCGGATATTTTCGCAACAGTTTTGGAATGCGTCCTTCGCGTACGACGGGCGTTCCGGGTTTCGGATAACGGGCCGTCTTCCAGATGTCATCATCGGAAATATGCACCCAGAAGCCTGGAGCATGGCCTAAAAACGTCGTGTCTGGACATGCCTTAAGCACATTTTCGAGCGTGTCGATGGTGCCGCCCCACCATTCCGTACGCGGATGGTTCAACGTCGGCTGGAAGTCGTAGTCAAAATGAAGCGTGACGGGCATGCCAAGATCGCCTGCCGTACGGAACAGCCGCAGGCAGTCCGGATTGTCGTACATGACGCGGCATTTGACTTCGCCGCAGCACTTTGCGCCATAGATGTCATGGGCGGCCTTCAGTTTGCGGGAGGCCTGCGGATCGCGCGCGTCGGGAGCGTAGCCGAGAATGAAACGTTCGGGATTGCGTTCCACATAGGACAGGCAGCGTGTAAATGGAATCGGCCCCGTCATCGAGCCCAAAACGGGCGCGGGAATCACGGTCTCCGTCCCTTCCGAATATTCGTTCCGTTCGCATTCCCAACTGAAAAGCCACGTCTTGGAAATGCCGTATTGATCCATGTTGGCGATAAAACGTTCAAGATTATGCCCATGCCAGTCTGGATGATTGTGTGCGTCAATGATCTTCATCGGTTTTCTCCTTAAAACATTGTGTGATTTTGTTGAAAACTTTTGTTCATATTCTAGATTATCCCAAACTTTGTCTTTCGCAAGCGATTCAACCAATAAAATTATGGAGCGCCATCATGTCATTCTGCGATTTGCACTGGTTCAGCAACGTTCTTGGAAAAGCCGTCAACACATGGGTCCTTCTGCCTGACACGGATGTCAAAGGCCCGTATCCTGTCTTCTATCTTCTCCATGGCCTTTCCGACGACCATACGATCTGGATGCGCCGTACACGCATTGAATGCTATGTCGCGGGTCTTCCGCTCATCGTCGTCATGCCCGATGGCGGTCGCGGTTTCTATACCGACCACGCCCAAGGCCCGAAATGGGGCGAACACATCGCTCAGGAAGTGCCCGATTTCATCGAAAAAACCTTCCATGCCCGCACGGATTGCGCAGGCCGCGCCGTCGGCGGTCTCTCCATGGGTGGCTATGGTGCATTGCGTCTCGCCATGGGCAATCCGGGCCGCTATTGCTCCGTCAACTGCCATTCGGGCTGCCTGACGTATGGCCATGTGAAATACGATTTCAGCACACCAAGCCGTGAAGCGGAATACAGGGCCATAGTCGGTGAAAAGGATACAGGCGGTCCGTTCGACCTCTTCACCGCCACGGAAAACTGCCTGAAGACGGGTCTCGTTCCGAAAATCAAAATCGACCATGGTACTGAAGATTGGCTTCTCCCGCAGGCTCGCGAGTATTCCGCCTTCCTCAAGAAGCTCGGCATCGAGCATGAATACAATGAATATCCGGGCAACCACAATTGGGACTTCTGGGATACCCACATCCGCGAAGCCCTTGAATTCCACGCCAAAAACCTTGGCATTGCCAAGGGCTAAAAGCTAAAAGCTTAAAGCTTAAAACAAATTCCAGATCATCCAGAATATCCAGAATATCCAGAATGAATTTCACCTACGCCTCACTAGATCCAGTTCCCGTCACGAAGCCCGGCCCGCATGCCGCCGCTAAACTCCGCACTCATCAGGGCATCCCAAGCATGGAACGTACTGCCAAAGGACGTCTCTTCGCCGTCTGGTATGCAGGCGGCACGACGGAATGTCGCGACAACTATGTCATGATGGTCGTCAGCGATGACGACGGCAAGACATGGTCGGACGCCGTCGCCGTCGTCGATCCGCCGCATCCGGATGTCCGCGCCTTTGATTCCAATTTGTGGATCGCTCCGAACGGCAAATTCTTCTGGATTTGGGGGCAGGGCTGTGGCGGCGAAAGCGGCAGTTGGGATGTTTGGGACGGCATAGTTGGAACATGGATTTCCGAACTCGAAAATCCGGATGACGATCCCGCAGCCTTCCGTTTCACACCGCCGCGCCGCATTTCCAACGGCGTCATGATGGACAAACCGACCGTCCTTTCGGATGGCACATGGGCCTTCCCATGCTCTGTCTGGACAGGTGACAAATACCGCAAGCATGAGTCGTTAAACGTCGTGCAGGGCGCATGGATGGTTGTTTCGACGGATGAAGGCAAGTCGTTCCAATATCGTGGTTTCGTCGATATGCATCACATCGAGGGCGGCGCGACCGCGACATTTGACGAACATATCTACGTCGAACACAACGACGGCAGTCTCGTCTGCTATATGCGCGTCCACAAAGGCGTCGCCATCAGCCGCTCGTACGACAAAGGCTTCACATGGTCGAAGCCTGTTCTTTCCGACATCAAAGGGCCTGATTCGCGCTTCTTCGTCCGCCGTCTCCAGTCGGGCAACCTCCTGCTTGTCAACAACGACAGCGATACAGCGCGCGCGAAGATGACCGCCTGGCTGTCAAAAGACGACGGCAAGACGTGGCCTTACGCATTGACATTGGATCCCGTCGATCATGATGTCGCCTATCCGGATGGCAAGCAGGCCGAAGACGGTTCCATCTACATCATCCACGATTTTGCGAGACGTGCAGGCGGCTACGTCTTCATGCATCGCATCACGGAAGACGACATCATCGCGGGCAAACTCGTCACGCCGACCTCCTGGCTGAGACGGCTCGTCGGTGAATCCAAGCCTGTCTAGGCTACTATATGTATAATACATCAGCCGAAAAAAAGTGATTTTTTTCTGAAAAAATAATTTGATTTTTCCAAAAGACTGTTTATCTTGTTCTCGTTTTCAGTCAAAACAACAACAGGACACAATGAACACGAACCTCACAATCAAAGCACAAGCTTGGTGGTGGCGTGGCCTACGATGGCCAACGCCGCGTTACCTTGTGGTTTGATTTTGTGCGGGTAAAATAAACCCGAAAAACAAGTGTAAAGACGGATTGGCCATGCCAGTCCGTCTTTTTTTGTGTCCATTTCAGTCAACGGGAGAAGAGCCATGATGAGGAAAACAGATTTTCAGAGATTCGAGCAGTTAGCGGAAAAAGGTGTGATCGTTCCTGTATTTCAGGAACTTCCGGCGGACATGGAGACGCCTGTGTCCGTTTTGGAGCGGTTCGTCGATGACGAAAACGTCTGCCTGATGGAAAGCGTCGAAAACAGTGAGAAATTCGGGCGGTATTCGTTTTTGGGCGTTCATCCGCATGGGATGTTCGTGGTGGAGGACGGTGAACCGTTCATGCTTGTCGCAGGCCAGCGGCTGCGGTTGAAATACAACAAATATCCGCTGGACGCGCTCCGCGCATTGGTCTCCGGCAAGAAAGTCGTCCGCGATCCGTTGCTTCCTCCTCTGCCTGGCGGTGCCATCGGCTACTGCTGCTACGAAGCCGTCAACATGTTCGAAAAACTGCCTGAACCGAAGGCCAAATTGGACATGCCGGTCTGCGCATTCATGCTGACAGATGAAATCATCGCCTTCGACAATATGCACCACACGATGATGGTCATCGTCAACGTCCATCTCGACAATTTCGCCAAGCATCGCGATGCTTTCGCCGCTGGAGAAAAACGTGTGGCGGCGCTTGTTGAACGTATCCAGACGCCTGTAGCCAAGCATATTACGTTGGAAAAGGAGGAGGAAGTCCAGCTGAAGCCTGAGATGACGCGAGAGTATTTTGAACAGATGGTCGAAAAGGCCAAACAGTACATCACAGAGGGGGAAATCATTCAGGTTGTTCCGTCGCAGAGCTTTAGCGCGGAGACTTCCATCCCGCCGTTTTTGATGTACCGCGCCTTGCGTCTTGTCAATCCGTCGCCCTACATGTTCTATTTGAAATTAGGGGAGGAGACGCTGGTCGGTTCGTCGCCGGAGACGCTGGTCAAATTGGAAAATGGCCGCAGCACCGTACGGCCCATTGCGGGAACGCGCAAACGCGGCATGACGCCTGCTGAAGACCGTCGCCTCATGGACGAATTGCTCCATGACGAAAAGGAATGCGCGGAGCATCTCATGCTTGTCGATCTGGCTCGCAACGATATCGGCCGAACAGCCGCCATTGGCAGCGTGCAGGTCAAATCGTTCATGGCTGTTGAAAAGTACTCGCATGTCATGCACATTGTCAGCGATGTGGAAGGCATGCTTGATCCAAAATACGATGCCTTTGATCTTTTAGCGACCACCTTCCCAGCTGGAACACTTTCCGGAGCGCCGAAAATCCGCGCCATGGAAATCATCCATGAATTGGAGCCGAAGCCACGCGGAGCATACGGCGGAAGCGTCGGTTACATCAGTTACGACGGCAACATGGACATGGCCATCACAATCCGCACATTGGAAGCCCGAAACGGCAAGATTCGTGTGCAAGCGGGAGCGGGCATCGTCTATGATTCTATACCCGCCAACGAATATCAGGAAACCATCAACAAAGCCGCCGCTCTCTTCAAAAGCGTCGAATTCGCAGGGAGGAACCTCAAATGATTTTCGTTCTAGACAATTATGATTCATTTACTTACAATCTCGTCCATCTGATGGGCTCCCTTGGCGCGGAGATGGTGGTGGAACGTAATCGCGAGACATCCGTCGCCGCCATCATGGCTATGCAGCCAGACGGCATTCTGCTTTCGCCTGGCCCAAGCCGTCCTGAAAATGCAGGTTGCATGCTTGATTTGATCCATGCGGCGGCAGGACGCATTCCCATGCTCGGCGTTTGCCTCGGCCATCAGGCCATCGGCCATGCTTTCGGTGCAAAAGTCGTTTCCGCAGGACGCATCATGCATGGCAAACTTTCCACGATTCACCATGACGGTCAAGGCATTTTCCAAAATGTCCCGCAGGATTTCAAGGCCGTCCGCTACCATTCACTCGCCTTGGAAGAGGCCACGCTGCCAGACTGTCTTGAAATCACGGCCCGTTCAGAAGATGGTGAAATCATGGGCGTCCGTCACAAGGAATTGCCTGTGGAAGGCATCCAGTATCATCCGGAATCCATCATGACAGAAGCAGGCCGCCAGCAGTTGATGAATTTTCTTAATTATTGTCGTGGAGAATTTTAAAATATCAAAAGGGATTGTAAAGGAGAATCAAACAATGAAAGATTTATTGAAGAAAGTCATGAACGGGCAGGATTTGACCGAAGAAGAATCTGCCACCATGCTCGACAAAATGGCCAATACTGATAATTATGCACAGGCGGGCGCTCTGCTTTCCGCTTTGGAAATGAAAGGCGAAAGCGTTTCCGAACTCATTGGAGCCGCACAATATCTGCGAAAACATGCCGACAAGATCCATGTTGCAAAACCATGCGTGGATGTCGTCGGAACAGGTGGCGACGGCGGCGCGTCGTTCAATGTTTCCACTACCGCCGCGTTCGTGGCGGCAGGTGCGGGTGTGACAGTTGCAAAGCACGGCAATCGAGCGGTTTCCGGCAAAAGTGGCGCGGCGGATGTGTTGGCTGAATTAGGCTATAATCTGGACATGCCGCGCGACGCCGTCGAACGCGCCATCGATGGTGACGGTATCGGCTTCCTCTTCGCTCGCACGCTTCATCCCGTCATGGGCAAAGTCGCACCGTTGCGAAAAGCCATTGGCGTCCATACCATATTCAATATGCTCGGCCCGTTGTCCAATCCCGCAAATGCCGAAGGCATCGTGCTCGGCGTGTGGGACGCACGGCTTGTTCCGCTGTTCGCGGAGGCGTTGCGCGGGCTCGGCATGAAGCGTGCATTGGTCGTCCATAGTCGTGATGGATTGGACGAAATATCTGCCACCGTGCCGACGGATTACGCACGGCTTGAAGGCGATACGATCACCTATGGCGTCATCGAACCAGCCGATCTATTGCCCACTGAAGAGACGGAAGGCGACACGGCTGGCGGCACTCCCTCTGAAAACGCCCACATTCTGCGTGATATTCTCAACGGAATCGACCATACGGCCAGACGGGGCATGGTCGTGCTGAACGCCGCCGCCACCTGCCTTGTCGCAGGGCTCGGAAACAGTTTGAAAGATTGCATCTCCTTGGCGGAACGTTCCATAGACACGAAGGCCGCCCTCCACAAGTTGGAGACGCTGGTGGAGGCCAGCCACGCATGAACATTCTTGCTGAAATCGTTGAAAAGCTGAAGCCACGATTGAAAAATCGCAAACGCATGCTGCCGATGGAGATGTTGGCGGAACAAGCCGCGCAGGCTCCTGTCAGACCGAAATTCGCAGCGGCCTTTCGTGGCGACGGGTTGCATGTCATTGCGGAATTGAAAAAGGCGTCGCCTTCCAAAGGACTCATCCGCAGCAACTTCGATGTCCAGTCATTGGCTGTGGATTTGGCGGAAAATGGTGCGACGGCGTTGTCCGTTCTGACGGAGCCTTACTACTTTCTCGGTGGTGAAGAGAATCTGGCCATAGCGGCGAAAATGGTCTCCATCCCATTGCTTCGCAAAGATTTCATCTTTGATGAATATCAAATTTTGGAAGCGAAGGCGTTGGGCGCTTCCTGCATCCTGCTCATCGCCACCATGTTGTCTGCCGAACGGTTTGTGCAACTGCTGGAATATGCTCATGCCCAAGGACTTGACGTGCTTGGCGAAGCGCATACGGAAGAAGAGTTGGAAACGGCGGTGAAGGCGGATTTGGTCGGTGTCAATGCCCGTGATCTACGCACGTTCGGAACATCGCTTGAGCGTTCAGCAGAACTGATCCGCACGATTCCCGAAGATCGTGTCGCCATTGCTGAAAGCGCCGTTCGTTCCCGTGCGGATATGGACATGATGACAGCCGCTGGAGCGAAAGGTTTTCTCATCGGCGAAACGCTCATGCGAGCGGAACATCCGGGCCTGAAGCTGAAGGAGTTGCTGCAATGTTGTTGAAAATCTGCGGCATCACACGGGAAGAGGACGCGCGGTGCGCCGCATCGTTTGGTGCTGATTTCATCGGTGCCATTCATGTGGAATCCTCCAAGCGGTTCGTCACGATTGAGCAGGCCAAGAAGATTTTTGCAGTTGCAAAACCAGCCAAAACCGTTCTCGTCGTGAGAGATATGGAATTGGAAAAGCTTCAGGCCGTCATTGATGATGTTCATCCGTATGCCGTGCAGTTGCACGGCTGTGAATCCGCTGATTACGCCGTTCGCCTAAAGGATGTGAAAATATGGAAGGCTTTTAATCTCAATACATTGGATAATCTTCAAGAAGTGTTGGATTTTCCTGCGGACATGATTGTTGCCGATTCAGGCGGCGGCACGGGAAAGCCATGCGATTGGACACGAGCCGCTGAATTGGCCCGTCATCGTTCCATCTTTCTGGCGGGCGGCATCACGCCGGAAAATGTACAGGAAGCCATCGCCGCTGTCCATCCTGTCGGCATCGATGTGGCGGGCGGTGTGGAATCCGTACCAGGTATAAAAGACCATGACAAAATAAAGAAGATAAGCATGAAGATGTAGCGGCTCCGCCCGTTGCAAAAAGGAGAATTGATATGAACATGCATTATGGAATCTACGGTGGGCAGTACGTGCCCGAAACACTGACGGGAGCGTTGCGCGAACTTGCGCAGACGTATCTTGAGGCGAAGGACGATCCTGCCTTCCGTGCGGAATTGGATGATTTGCTGAAACATTATGTTGGCCGTGAATCACCGCTCTACTATGCCAAACGGCTTTCGGAGCATCTTGGCGGATCGCGTATCTACTTGAAACGAGAAGATTTAAATCATACTGGTGCCCATAAAATCAATAACACAATGGGACAGGCCCTGCTGGCCCGCCGCATGGGTAAAAAACGCCTTATCGCCGAAACGGGCGCGGGCATGCATGGCGTTGCCACGGCCACTGTCGCCGCTCTTTTCGGCATGGAATGTGAAATCTTCATGGGTTCCGTCGATGTGGCGCGGCAGGCTCCGAACGTCGATCGAATGCACGCTCTTGGTGCGAAAGTCCGCTCCATCACGGAAGGCGGTGCCACGCTGAAAGATGCCATGAACGCGGCGCTTCGCGAATGGGCCTCCTGCAGCGACTATACATTCTATCTGATTGGAACAGCGGCTGGTCCATATCCTTATCCTATGCTAGTCAAGGACTTCCAATCTGTCATTGGAAAAGAGACGCGCCGTCAATGTTTGGAAATGTGCGGTCGTCTTCCGGATGAAGTCGTCGCCTGCGTCGGCGGTGGTTCCAACGCCATTGGCATGTTCGCAGGATTTGAAGACACGCCGCAAGTCCGCCGCGTCGGTGTCGAAGCAGGCGGCATGGGCATTGCCACAGGGCAGCACGCCGCTTCCATCAATGGCGGCAAAGTCGGCATCCTGCATGGCATGAAAGCGTATTTCCTGCAAGACGCAAATGGCCAAATGCTCGATACTTATTCTGTTTCCGCAGGATTGGACTATCCAGGCGTCGGCCCCGAACACTGCCTGTTGGCGGATGAAAAATTAGCCACATACGAAGTTGCCAATGACGATGAAGCCGTTGCCGCCTTCGACACGCTTTGCCGTTTTGAAGGCATCATTCCCGCACTCGAAAGTTCCCACGCGCTCGCATACGCCATTCGCGAAGCGCCGAAACACGACCGCGATCATATCATCGTCGTAAATCTTTCAGGCCGTGGTGATAAAGACATGGATAACATCAAGCAATACAAGGAGAAACATGGACAGGCTCTCTAATATTTTTGCGACTCGCAAACCGCTCATCATTTTCACCAGCGTCGGCTATCCCACGGAGGAGCAAAACGAACAAGCCGTCTGTGCCGCCATTGAAAAAGGCGCGGACATCATCGAACTGGGCGTCCCGTTTTCCGATCCAATGGCGGATGGGCCAGTCATTTCCGCCGCTTCGCAAGTCGCCATCAAGGAAGGTATGACGTTACCGAAAACCATTGCTTTCGCTGCCCGTATTCGGTCAAAATATCCACAGATTGGATTAATTCTTTTCAGTTACATGAATCCGCTTCTGTACATTGGCTATGATATGGTCTGTCAACAACTTGCCGAGGCGGGAGTCGATGGAATTCTGCCTGTTGACCTGCCGTTGGAGGAGCGAGACGAACTGCTCGTTCCAGCCCGTGCGCATGGTCTTCACATCATCCCGCTCGTCTCGCCGTTAACGCCGGAAGACCGTGTCGCCAAAATCGTCGAAGGCATGACGGGATTCGTCTATTACATTAATGTGGCGGGAGTTACGGGAGCGCGCGACACGTTGCCGCCGGAAGTCGCCGAACGCATTGCGATGATCAAACGACATACCGCGCTGCCAGTGGCCGCTGGCTTCGGCATCGCTTCGGCGGCAGCGGCAAAAGCCGCCGCAAATGCCGCTGACGGCGTCATTTCCGGCAGTGGCTTTGTCAAAGCAACCGCCATTTCACCGCAGGCGGCGGCAGATTTCACCGCCGAACTCCTGCGAGGCATGGAGTAACGACGGCGTCCCGCCGTCGAGTGTAAAGATGGCGTCCCGCCTGCGCCTGCCAACGGCGGGACGCCGATGGCACCTCATCATATCGCGTTAAATGGCCGTTAAGGGGGTAATTTTTGTAAAAAATGCAAAAATTACCCCCTTAACGGCCATTTAACGCATTATATGAGCGTTTGCAGATTCAGTCGCGCAGAAGCGCGTCCCTCCCATTACTTCCACTTCGACAGGGCGGATTTGACAGCATCGTCCAGTTCTTTTTCCGCCTTGTCGCGATCGAAGGCCCATTCCACGCTCCACAGACGGAACATGTTCCAGCCCAATCCTTTGAGAACAGACTGGCGTGTCTGGTCACGATCACGAGCCGTCGCCTGGCGGGCGTAGGATGGACCATCGCATTCAATGCCAAGCACATACCGCGTCTCGTCGTTGGGATCCGTCACGGCCAAATCGATCTTGTAGGCGGAGCAACCGATGTCGCGATGAACACGATAGCCTTGCTTCGTCAGATGGTCGTAGGCCGCCTGGACGACGCCTGCGGTACGCTTGGCGTCCGCCTTGCCCTTCGCCTGCGCAACCGCGCCGCTTTCCGCATATTTCAGGAACGCACGCAGATGCGCGGCACCGATGGAGCTCGTGCGGCTCATGTCGATCTGTTCAGCATGGACGGACGAGACGACGATGACCTGCTCCTTCGCACGCGTAATCGCCACGTTCAATCGGCGTTCGCCGCCCGAACGGTTCAGCGGCCCGAAATTCATGGCGAACTTGCCGTCTTTGTCGGGTGCGTAGCCGATGGAGAAGATGATGACATCGCGTTCGTCGCCCTGCACGTTTTCCAGATTCTTCACAAACAACGGCTCTTCCAGACTTTCGCTGAAGAATGGCTCCAGTTCAGGATGCTGACGGCGGAATTCGTCCATCAAATCGTCAATCAGATCCTTCTGGGCTTGACTGAACGTCACGACGCCGATGCTCTTCTTGTTCAATTGCGGATTTTCAAGACGCTCCTGTATAAGTTTGATGAGAGCTTCAGCCTCGGAACGATTTGTGCGGCTTGCACGGCGATCGTACATGCCGCCTTCCACGAATTTGAAAGACACGCCGAGATTCGCGCTGTTGCTTGCCGCAGGGAACGTGAACAGGCGGTTGTCGTAATAATGTTCGTTCGAGAAAGCGATGAGCGATTCATGGCGGCTGCGGTAGTGCCAGTTGAGGAACGTGGAATGGAGACCAGCCGCAAGGCATTCGTCCAGAATGCTTTCCAAATCTTCGCCGACGCCTTCGTCGTCATCGTCTTCCGCCACCGTATCGCCTTTCTGGAAGAAGTTGGTCGGCGGCATCTGCTTCGGGTCGCCGACGACGATCAACTGCTTGCCGCGGGCGATCACACCAATGGCGTCCCACACGGGAATCTGCGACGCTTCGTCGAACACGACCAAATCAAACGACGAATCCGGCGGCAGATATTGCGCAACGGACAGCGGGCTCATCAAGAAGCATGGCTTCAGGATAGGTGCCAGTTCTGGAAGTCCTTCCAGTAGAACACGTACGGGCTTGTGACGCATCTTCTTCTCGCATTCGCGTTTCAGCAGGCCAAGTTCACTGTTTTTCGGGCTGGCCTCGTCCTGTTTCGGCAATCGTTCGGACAGTTTGGAGAAGACGATTTTCTTCGTCAAATCCATGTATTTTTCATCCAGTTCGCAGAACTGATGAATCAACTCTTCGTGTGATTTGCCGCTGAAATGCGCCAACGCAGGCGATTCCGCCAAAATCTGATAGAGCATGTCACGATAATACGCTGTATCAACAGCTTCTGACGCTTCCGACGAATTGAGCGAATGGTCTGCCAAAGCAGTGATCAATCCAGCAAGACCATAGCTTTCAACCGTCGCACGACGCTGTTTCCAAATGACGACATGGCGCATTTCGGACATCATGGGCAACGCCGCTTCAAGCTTGTCCACCAACGACTTCGGATAGCTCAAATCCGCAGGCTCCTCGAATTTCGCGGCGGTTTGCTTCGCCGTTTCGCGGAACGCGTTCCAAGCGTCTTCCAAAGCCTTGAATGACTGATAGATGGCCGTGTCCGCCTTGAAGGAGACCGTCGCCGTCGGCAGATAGTTTGCCAAAGCGTTGAGCATGGCGGCGCGGGCGGTTTCGTCGTTGTTGCAGAGCTTCTCCATTGTGACAAGAATGCCGTGCGTCGCGTCCAACGTCGTGGAAACGCGTGTCCAATCCGTTTTCTCCGCTTGCCACAGGTCGCCGAGCAGAGCGGCGCCCGCAGGCGACTGTTCATCCGTCAGCTTTTTGTATTTAAGGTATTCCTCAAACAACGGCAAGTTTTTCATCAATTCCGCCATCGTCAGTTCGGTACTGCCAAGCCGCTTGATGCCCGCCAGTTCCTTCAGCAATTTTTTGTTTGCGAAGTATTTGCCAATGAAGAATTTGTTATTGTTCTCATGAATGCGTTTCTGCAGTCCTTCGACATCCAGTTGGCCGATATTGTCCAAATTGAAGGCGGTCAATTTGGCCGCGCTTTCATTCAGTTTGATCGTGTTGTTCGCGAAATCGACGATAAAATCCATCTGCTTGCCGAACTCAGCCGTCAAAAACGCCGCTGGTATGTCCGGCGACGACGACAGCCGTTTCGTGAATTCCATGATGTTCATGATGGCTTCGTTCGTCTCAAAGCAATTTGCGGGAATCGCCAGCGGTTGCGCGACGCCGTCGAAAGCAGTCCGCAGCACTTGCAAGCTCTCCAGCAGTTTCTTACAGGAAGCTTCCAATTCATTCTGCGCCAACGGATTCCATTCCTTCAACGACAGACATTCCAAAGCGTTGCGGCTCTCATCCGTCGTCTCGTCGAAGGCGATGACGAGCTCCGTCACGGCCTTCCGCATGGCGTCGTAGTCTTCCTTTGATTGCGTCAACGTATCGATTTTCATCAATCCGTCTCGCGCCTTGCCGCGATCAACCTGCTGCGTAAAGCACTGGTAGGCGGTGAGGCCGTTCGGATATGGTTTGTGCAACTGCTGGACGTAGTCGTTCAACGCGTTTCGCGTGTTCGACAAATCTGCCACCAGCTTGTCCCATGCGGAAGACGGCTTCTGCTCTGCAACCTGCAGCGTTTCAGCAAATTGCGCCAGAACTTCCTTCTTGCCTGCTTTGTTGGAATGCAATTCCAGACAGAACGGTTTCAAACCGACTTTCGTCAATCGTCTGTGGACGACATCCAACGCCGCTTTCTTTTCCGAAACGAACAGCACGCGCCGTCCGATGGCAAGATTGTGGGCGATGATGTTCGTAATCGTTTGTGATTTGCCTGTTCCAGGCGGCCCGTGCAAGACGAAACTTTTGCCAAGTTCTGAATACAATACCGCCGCCATCTGTGACGAATCGGCGTTCATGGGGCAATACAAATGCATCAAATCCAGATGCTTGTAGATTTCGCTGATAGGAAATACCTCCACGCCGTCGTCGAACAAACCACCGCCTTTCACAAGATGATCGACGATTTTGTTCTGCCGCAATTCATCCGCCCGAGCCGTCATGTCATTCCACATGATGAACTTGCCGAACGAGAACTGCCCGATTTTCACGATGTCGAGAACTTCCCAGCCGTCCATGACTTTGATGGCTTCACGGAAATTGTTCAGAATGGCGGCGACATCGACGCCAGATTCATCCGTCGGCAACGGATCCAGCCCTTCGATGGTCATTCGGAACATTTGCTTCAACAATTCCAGCAGCGTGACGTTGACAATGGTTTCTTCGTCCGATTTCGTGATGAAGATGCCTTCGCGCAACGTCTTGCGCACCATGCGCAACGGCATGAGAATCAACGGCGCAATATAGAATTTCCCCTTGTAGGAAGGATCGTTCCATTTAAGATAGCCAATGGTCAAATACAGTGTGTTGACACCGCCATCCTCCATATCCGCATGCGTCTGACGGTAGATTTTCAGCTGTCGTTTCTGAAATTCCTTTTCTGTTGGAAGAGCATACAACTGCTTGGAATCAAGCTTCTTATCCAATCCTTCAAGAACTTGGTCAGCCGTGCCGTCGGGATCAATCGGCAGTTTGGAATACGCCTCTTCACCAATCGCCGTTTCCAACGACTGTATCTTCAACGAGCCGTTGCTGGCTAGCGTGTCCTCTAGTTTTGTGATGTCTTCGCATATCAGCGGGATGACAAACTGATTATCACGCACGTTGAGCAAGCGGTTCCGTAACGACAGATCCAATAGTTTCTGTTGCCACCGCTCTAGCCTGTCTTTTCCAACCTGTGCTTCTACTTCCGTATTATTAACAGCTTCTGACATGAATTATGTATTATGAATGGTTAAATGTGAATTATTGAAGAACAATCATCTTCGCTTCATAGCCAGCAAATTGCAGATCAATCTTGTTGCCTGCCAACGTCACGCCACCCTTCGTGCCAAGCACGTTGTTGGCTTCCGCAAATGCCTTGCCCATCGTGACTTCCGCCGCAACAACCTTATTCGTGCTGTTCACGGCCAAAAGGTACGTCTTGCCTTCGTAGTTCCACACGCGGATATCGACGCCGTCGCCCTTCACAAGCTTCGCCGTCGGCGCAGGCTCGATGGACATGATGACGGGAACGAACGGCTTGATTTCCGCCGCCACACGGCAGACGCGGCCGAAGCTTTCTTCAAACGGAATCTTCACCATTGGTTTCTTCAAGTCAAAGAAAGAGTAATAAATCAGGCCGTTCGAGCCGTTGACGATCGCCTGCCACGACATCGTGCGGATTTCGTCTTCGGTCGGCGGCTGCGCCTTTGCGCGTTCCTCTTCTGTCTTGCGGTAGCAGGCCCAGTCGAACGCCTGCGGAACTTGCCAGAAGGCGCGGAAGCCGTAGGTCTGTTCACGAACAGTGCGGGCCTGTTCACCGGCCTTGCCAGGATCGCCCGGAATCGGATATGGATCCGTTCCAATCACGTCGAAGCTGTTCATGTAGTTGCGGATTTCTCTGTATTGATAAAGAACGACCCACGTCGGATGGTCGGGATCAAGCTCTTCCATCAGTTTCTGACGTCCCGCCAGCCGTTTGATCATCTCGACGGGCAGCTCGTCGTTGATGTACCACGCCAGCAGGGCAGGGTGGTTTTTGAATTGATCGACCTTCTGCTTGACGAAGGTCGCTTCGTCTTCTTCCGATTTGATCTGCTTCGGGCACCACGTCGTGCCATAATACGCGTCTTTGATAGAATAAATGATTTTCAGGCCACGATCGTTGATTTTGTCCAGCATCGCGGTGTCGTTCGGCGAACCGTAAGGCATCAGCGTGTTAAATGGCGTCTTTGCATACAGATCCAGATCCGCTTCACTGACGCCGCTCCAATACATGCCCAGCGGGAAGAACGGTTTGCCATCGACGATCAGACGTTTGTGTTCGTCAATGTAGTTCTTCCTTTCCGGAAGCTTTGCGACTTTTTCAAACCAACGCTCGCTGGTGCCTTGATGCGTGCCATCCTTCAGCGAGAAATCCGCCACCACGCGATACTTGCCGATCTTCAGCTCTGCGGAGTCAATGGAGGCCGCCCCGTATGTTTGGGCGATTTCCTTCGGGGCGATTTTTTTGACGAGATTACCGTCGGCGTCATAAATATCGAAACTGCCGCGTACATCCGCCGACGTGTGTTTCCATGTGGCGATGTCCAGGCCGACACGGAATTCGATCGTGCCTTCCGCCACCATGCCGCGATACAGATTGTCCGTAACGAAACCGACGAGCGGCGGATTGTAGCGATGGCAGGCCACATCGTCAAACCATGCCTTGCCCGTCATGCCGTTGCGGACATAGACGACAATGCTCGTCCGTGTGGCGCTAGTCGGAATCCGCCAACGCGATTTGATAAGCGTCCAGTCTTTCGTTCCTTTGATACCTCCCGGATAGCCGCCACCCAGATAGCCGCCTTGCTCATTCTTCTCTCCGGAGCTTTCGATGCAGATGGTCGCGCCCGTGTCGTCACCTTTGATATCTTCCGTTTTCACCCAGCAGGAGAATTCGTACATCATGCCCGGTTCGCAATCTACGGAAATCGAGCAAAGCTGGTAGTTCTTCGGATCATTGTTCGTGTAGCTCATGCATTTGCCGCCGTTACGGCCACCATCGACGACTTTGTAAACCGCCGCATTTCCCTTCCAAAGCTTTGCGGCGCCGTTTTCATCAACGTCTTCGAAGCCGGCATTTTTCACAAGATTCGGACCGACAATCTGGCCGAAAGCCGCCATGGCCATCAAACTCAGGCAGGTTATCATCTTTTTCATTGTCAATTCTCCTTGTCAATTATTGTCGATTTGTTTAATGTTTTTTTTCTCTGTAAACATTTTCCTTGCGCGTAGCGCTTTCAGACCGCCGAGCCGCCGTCGGCCGTTGGATTTAATCTGCATTGGAATTTATTTCCTATGGCAAAAGCCTTTTATTGGTTGTCGGCCACGGCGGCGAGGCTTTTGTACTACTATAATTCATTTTCTTGTTTTTTGACAAAGATTCTGCCATACGCTTTTCTGTCGCGCGAAGCGCTTTCACAACCGCCGCAGCCGCCGGAGCCGTTTGCTTCATTCACGATCAACGTTATGTTTCACCATGAAATCCTTAGGGACTTTGTCGGCCCGGCGGCGAGGCTTCAGTGTATTCTGTGTATTCTGTGGTTTGAAATTTCGTGCCTTTCGTGGTTACTGAAAACATTTGGTTGCGGCCAACAGTTGCTCCAGGTAATCTGTGTAATCTGTGGTTTTACAATAACGTCTAAAGACTTGCCATGAATTCCGAAAACGTCGGGCAGACACAGTCGATGTCCGCCAACCGCTGCATCTGCTCCGTGAAATGCTCTATGGAGACGTTGCACCACGGATGCTCCACATCCGGAATTCCATGGTATGTCAAAATGACGGTTTTCCCTTCCTTCAATGCCGACAAGGCCTCATTGAAGCGGTCGGGACAGTCGTCGCTAAACAGATACGATGGCATGTCATATGGATTCAGCGCCGCCAGATCCAGCGGACGGTTGCCGCCTGTCCGCGCCGCGATGTAACCCATCGATTTGACGGCTGTCGCCGCCACTTCCGCATATGGACCGCCTGGATACGCATAGACCTTGGGCGCAGGAACTTGCAACTCTTTAAAGAGATCTTCGATGTACGCCACCTGCGCCTTGTTCTCCTCTACGGAAAGGGATGCAGGATTCGCATGGTCTTTCGTGTGGTTGCCGAGTTCGAAGCCCAGCTGATGCAACGTTTTCAAATCCGCCATGTCCATACCCTGTTTCAACGCATGGACACGTGAATCATGGAACCAGTCGCACACGAAAAACGTCGCCTTGAAACCATGCTTCTGCAAAACAGGCACGGCATTTTCAAGTTGCGACCGAACGACATCATCAAATGTTATCACCGCTGTCGGCATAATTGGTTTCCATTTTTGTGGCTTTTCCTACTATTTATAATACGCCACTTACCAATTTATACATCTTCCGCCGACTTTCAATTGATTTCAGCGCATATTCGGCTAAATTCTGCTTGAACCATCCAACGAATTGCATCATTCGACGGCGGGACGCCGTCGTTACATCCATTGCATCATTCGACGGCGGGACGCCGTCGTTACATCCATTGCATCATTCGACGGCGGGACGCCGTCGTTACATCTTATGAACACAGAAAAACGCGAACACGCCTTCGATCCAGTATATAGCAAGACCTCCACACGGCTTGTGCTCGGTACGATGCCGTCTCCACAATCCGTGAAACACGGCTTCTATTACTCCCACCCGCAGAACCGTTTCTGGCCACTCATGGCGGAGCTTTTCAACGCGCCGAAACCAACAACGCCCGAAGAGAAGACACAATTTGTCCTCCAACGGGACATTGCCTTGTGGGACGTGCTCGCAGTCTGCGATATCGCGGGAGCTTCCGACGCATCCATCCGCAATCCCGTTCCCAACGACATTCCATGGATGCTCCGTCGAACGCATATCACACGCATCTATGCCACAGGCAAGACGGCTTACAATCTGTATGAAAAGCTTGTCTTCCCAACGACGGGCATCCACGCCGTCTGCCTGCCATCGACCAGTCCCGCCAACCAAGCCCTTTTCCCATGGGAAAAACTGCTGGCGGAGTGGAGAAAACTATTTGTCTAGGCTACTAGATTTCTAGGCTTCTAGGCTTCTAGGCTCCTAGTTTTCTAGCCTTCTAGAAAAACACCTTAGGCCATAAGCCATCGGCCATAAGCACCGCCTCCGGCGGCTTAGTACCAAGGCGCTATGCAATTCGTAGGAATATAATCCACTTTCAGCTCCACCATCTTCTTGATATTCGGCAACTTGTCACCCGCCCGCAGGCAGTAGCGCACGCCGCGCCGATGTGTTTCTTCCAACAGTTCCACGGGAGCGTCCCATGGATTCGGATAGTTGTACGACAGGCTGCTATTGCCAAGCTCCGCCAGTTCCTCCATCAGTTCGGGCGTGCTGAAGATGTGGTGGATGAAAATCTCCTTGTTCAGACGGCGCGCCTCACGGATGTGGTCGATGATGATGGACGAAAAGACCGTTTCGCCGATCATTTTCCGCTCTTCAAGCCGTTTGATGACGTCCGCCACGACTTCGCCCTTCGTCTCCAGAAACGGGACGCAATGGAAACGCTGGCAGATGTCGAGATATTCGTCAAATGTCGGAATACGAAGCAGTTCCAACGGCCATTTGTCCAAACCGTTTCCTTTTTGGAACGTTTGTCGGCGCAGTTCCGCCCAATCGGTCTCTTCGACTTTCAGCGGCACACCGAACATGCGCGCAAGCGACGCGTCATGACAGCAGACCAAAACGCCGTCTTTCGTCTTGCGAATATCCGTTTCGATCCCCCAGTAGCCTAAACGTCCTGCTGCCGTGAACGACGCCAATGAATTTTCCGGAGCGACTGGTGTGAAGCCGCGATGGCTGAAAAGCCGTGGATTTTTCGTCTCTTCAAACATATTCATGGATGCTTTCCTTATGAAAATGACGTTTTATTTTAACTTAAAGGATTTATCGTGCTACTATAGTTTGTTTTCTTGTTTTTTGCCAATGATTTTGCCATGCGCTTTTCTGTCGCGCGAAGCGTTTTTCACAACCGCCGAGCCGCCGGAGCCGTTGGATTCATTTATTGTTGGATTTTCATTTTGTAAAACAAGCCTTTCTGAGCTTGTCGGCCCGGCGGCGAGGCTTTTTCAGTGTATTCAGTGTATTCTGTGGTTTGAAATTTCGTGCTCTTTCGTGCCTTTCGTGGTTCTTGATGAATAATTTGGTTGCGGCAAGGGCCGCTCCAAGCTATATTACACTTTTTACCTAATATGCGTTTATCATCGTGAAAAACAATTATCCGTCGGTGTCTTTTTGTGAAATCTTCAACTGTCCATATCATGAAAGGCCTTCTCTGCGGCCTGATCGCGACCATGTTCTGGGGCGGATTCTATCCCGTCTCACGGTTGCTGTTCGGCTATGAGGGCGATTCCGTCGAACCGATGAATTTTACGTTCATCCGTTTCGCGCTCGCCGCGCTTTTCCTCCTGCCGATTTTCGTGAAAAAAGACAATCGTGACAAGCTCAAAATTCTTATCAAGAAGGACTTGCACTATTTGGCGATGCTGTCGCTCGTCGGCATCGTCGGCGAAGGCATGCTTGTTTTCTGTGCATTGAAATACACGACGGCCGCCCGCGCCTCCCTCATGGCCAACGCCTCGCCGATCTCCACGCTGATCATTTCATGGCTCGCAGGAAAGGAGTTGCTGACGGGGAAGAAGATTACGGGCATGCTGCTCGGTTTCATAGGGCTTGTCATCGCGTTTCTCGGCAATGGCGACGATCAGTTCGCTACGGGAGCCTCCATGTTCAAAGGCGACTTCATGGCCTTCGCAAGCGGCGTCTGCTGGGCGCTTTACACCGTTTATGGCGATCGCGTCTCCAACGAATACGGCGGATTGCTTTGCGGCGAAGTCATGTTCGTCATCGCATTGATCGTCTTGTTGCCCGTCACCTTGTGGATCAACAAGAAAATCATTCTCGATCTGCCGTGGCAGACATGGGCGGGGGCCGTCTATCTCGGCATGCTTTCCTACGGACTCGCCAACAGCCTGTGGATTTGCGCACTCAAGTACTTGAAACCAGGCCAGTTGGGTTCGTTCGGCTATCTTTCCGCCGCCATCGCCATGACATGCTCCGCAATTTTTGTCAATGAAAAATTCACCATTACATTTTTCATCGCCATAGCCCTTGTGCTCATCGGCGTCGCCTTGATGCTCCATCAGTCAAAACCAACCACGGAATCCAAGCCATGAACAATCCAGAACTTCCTTTCCAAATCCTTTCCGAACTCGCAGGGCAGGAGGAGCCAACTCCCGCGACGCTTGCGGACATCACCGCCGCCGCGGATATTCTCGATGAAACGGACTGCTTTGACCCATCCGAAGATCGTCTGAAGGCGCTCAATGTCATCAAGGCCGCGCAGGATCGTGTCACGCCAAAGGTTTACACGGATTTCTGTCTGGCGGGGCTGACCGTTTCGCCCGAAGAGCTTCCCGCCATCTATGACGAATATCCTGCGCTCTACTGGTATGACCGCACGTTTTCGAAGGTTCTCGCGGGCGTGAAGGAAGAGGTCGTTCCGGAAGGACATACCGTCCTATGGCACGTCTATAACATGGGTTACGTCATCAAGACATCGAAGCATTGCTTCGCCATCGACCTCCATCACCGCCGTGCGGAGGAACTCGTTCCGTATCTTGATTTCATCGCCGTCACCCATAACCACGACGACCATTACACGGAACGTTTCGTCAAGGCCATGAACCGCGAAAAGAAACCTGTCATCACCAATTTCTTCGCCAACGCGAACTATCCCATGACCGACAACGAAAGCGGTTATTTCAAAGGCCCGGAACGCACGTTCGAATTGGGCGACATCACGATTTCCACCTACGAATCCGATCACAATCCGAAGCTTCGCCGCTTCATGCAGCCCGTCGAATTTGTCTGCGGAAAAGAGCCGAACGCATGCGTGATCCTTTCCAGCGGAGACACTTGCAACGCACAGCAGCTGAAATACCATTCACCGAAACTCGACTTCTATATCGTCCATCCATACGTCGGCCTGAAAGTCGATGAAGCGGCGAATCTACTGAATCCGAACGTCACGCTCGTCAGCCATCTGGAGGAATTCCACCACCGCATCGACCAATGGCGTTGGACATGGCGGCAGGGCTACGAAGCCGCCCGTAAAATCTGGAATACAGGCCACGATGCGATCGTCCCCGTCTGTGGCGATAAAATCGTCTTCTAAAAACCAATCTCTTGTATCCCTTGAATCCCTAATATCCTTTATAAAAGAGCCTTACCATGAATCTGAAAAACATCCCCTGCCTTGCCTACAACCTCCCCCAAGACATCCTCTGCCTGAAATACAACGGCGATTTCGAACAGGAAATCGAACTGATCGACGCCTTGCTGAAGCGCGCGCTTCCGCAGCCGCTCGTCGAACGCCTCCAGATGGAGAAACTCCTCGCGGAAGGCATGATGAAAGATTACGAAACGTCGTTTGACGAAGCGCTCGCCAAATTTGAAGAACATATCGAAGGCTTTACAGCCGAAGAACTTAAGTCCTACATGATTCAAGGCGTTATCGACTGGCGTTACCGCCGCGGCCAGATCGCCTTCCAAGATGCCTTCTATTCCAGTCTGCTCATCAACACGCCGGCCCTCAAGCAGCGTCTGAAGGATCCGGATGAAAAGGCCCGTCAGCTCGCCAAGAGCACGTTGCTTGACGATAACATGCGCATCATCAAGGAGAAAGGCCGCCGCGGCTATCGCTACCATATCCGCCATACGCTTTCACCGCGCGACAACTATTTCCGCCCAAACCAGTTCCAGCATGTCCACATCCCGCTGCCCATTGAGACGGAGTGGCAGAAGAACTTCAAACTCATCGCCGCCAGCGATTACAAATGCATCAACACGAAAGGCCCGCAGGGCACGATCTATTTCGAGACGGCTCCCGAAACGAACGAGCCATGCTTCGTCGAATACACCTACGAATGCTGGTCGGAATACAAGAAATTGGACAACGCCGTCGTCGAGCCGCTGAAGCTTGATGTCAAGACACGCCAACCGATTGATCACGACGGCAATTCGCTGGTTCCCAATCTCTTGGAAGAACTGCCCCACATTTGGTTCACGCCCTATTTGCGTGATTTGGCGGCCAGTCTTGCGGGCAACGAAACGAATCCGCTCGCCAAGGCCCGCAAATACTACGATTTCATCACAAAAAACGTGCGCTACACATACATGCGCGACTATTTCCTCTACGAAAATATTCCGGAATTCGCCGCCCTTAACCTCCGTGGCGACTGCGGTGTGCAGGGCCTCCTGTTCATCACGCTTTGCCGTCTGTCCGGCATTCCCGCCCGTTGGGCATCTGGCTTCTGCCTGACGCCTACATCCGTCGGCAGCCACGACTGGACGCAGTTCTATGTCGAACCCTACGGTTGGCTCTTCTGCGATCCGTCCTACGGTGGCGGCGCGTTCCGTTCCGGCAACGAAGAACGCCGTGACTATTATTTCGGCAATCTCGACTGCTTCCGTCTCACGGCCAACCACGAGTTCCAGGCGGAATTCGTTCCCGCCAAGAAGTTTATGCGCATTGATCCGTATGACAGCCAGTCCGGCGAAATCGAATACGACGATGCACCGTTGCTTTCCGGCGAAATCCAAAGCAAACGCACGATGGTTGAATCAGAAGAAATTAGTGGTTAATATAGAAATTCAGAGATTTTGCAATAAAGTTATATAATGTGGCTTCAGAGGAGCTGCGTTCATATCGTTCGCAGCTCCACAAATCATATCATGGGAATAAAAGGAGAAAAGGAAATGAGCAAGAAGTCAACAAACACAGAAATTCACGTCAGACATTATGCGACATGCGAATATTGTGGTCGTGAAATGGATCATGGCTGCAATAGACACTGGTATGTCATTAATCGCAAGAAGTACGAGGCAATCAAGAATGGCGATGACGGGAGTGAGGGCGTGTGTCATGATTGCAATGCAAGGCCGGGTGAGTACCACCATCCAGGTTGCGACATGGAAGTTTGCCCGAAATGTGGTGGTCAGCTGATTAGTTGCGATTGTCATATTTCAGACAAAGTCATTGTGGAGACATATAAAAAGTTAAAATTATAATCGTGGACTATGAATTGAAAAAGGAGATTCACATGTCAAAAAAATTAAAGATCTTGTGTTCGTTATGGTTCCTTGTCTGCGCATCGCTCTCCGCCGCGCTGACCGATGCATGGCCGCAGATGGTTCGCGCCGACCAGTCGGCCACCATCACGATGGTCTTCGAAAACGAACCGTTGCTCGAAAAGCCGGAACGCCTTGCGCTGCTGTATGTTAACGATGACGGCCTCCGTTCGGACGGACAGCCCTTCCAGTATGGTGTGAAGGAAACCATTCCCTTCGTCATCGAAGGCAACACACTCAAGGCGACGTTGAAGTTTCCAGGCGAAACCATTCATACGCTGACACTTGTCGATACGAACAAAGGTCATGAAACGCCTGTCGCCGTCTTCAAACTCTATTCTCTCAAGCCTGATTTCTTCGCCCTTCGTCCGTTCAAAGGAAACTTCCACATGCATAGCCAGTTCTCCGACGGAGCGGAGAAGACCGGCTCCATCATGGTTGCCACATGCCGCATGTACGGACAGGATTTCGCCAGCGAATCCGACCACAACGCCTACGCGGGCTCCGAAGAGGCCATGGCCTTCTTCCATCATGTTCCGACCGACATGAAGGCCTATCCGGGCGAGGAAGTCCACAGCCAAGGCAACAGCGTCCACATCCTTTCTGTCGGCAGCAGCGAAAGCATGGCCGACTGGTTCAGAAACAACCAGCCAGAATACGAAGCCTGCGTCAAGGCGGAGCTCGCCAAAATGGGCCAGCCGCTTCCGTCGCAGTTCATGTGGATGACGGCCGCCTCGCATGTCATTTGGGATCGAATTCGCTCCCGTGGCGGCATGGCCGTCTTCTGCCATCCCTATTGGCGGCCGGATTCCCGCCAGTACATTCCGAAACCGGTGTCCGACCATTTTTTCAATGAAATGTACTGCGATGTCATCGAAATCGTCAATGGCGGAAGCTCCGAAGACAGCATCCTCCAATATCATGAACAAACCGCCAAAGGCACGGTCATTCCTGTCCTCAGCAGTTCGGATGCGCATGCCGCGAAATCGTTGATTGTCTCCTTCAATCTCGTTCTGTCTGAAACCGTTGACATTAAAGATCTTATCCGCAACATCAAGAAATGCCGCTCCGTTGCCGTCCAGTATATTCCGAAAACCAACAAATATTATGCGCATGGTTCGGAACGCGTCGCCCGCTACGCCTACTTCCTGTTGGAAAACTTCTATCCTGTCCGCCATGATCCATGGTGCAAGGAAGAAGGCGAATGGCTTGTCAAGCTTGCCAAACAGAAGGCCGGCGATATCAATGATCCTGCGGGTTGTGAAGCCGCTCTCGAAAATCTCAAGAAGACACAAGGCCGCGTGCCCGCTCTTTTGGAGAAATATTGGCAACGGTGAGCAATGCTGAATGCTGAATGTTAAATATATAGGATGACCAGAATATGAGAAAATACACGATACTTCTTCTTTTACTGCTCGGTCTCATACATGTTGAGGCCCGTCTATTGGATTCCTGGCCGCGCATCGTGCGCAACAATTCAGAAGTCGTTTTCACACTCGTTCTCGATAACGATCCCTTGCTCAAGCAGCCTGAAAAACTGACGCTTCAGTACGTCCAGATGGACTCCGTCCGCGCCAACGGCAAAAACTTCGGCCGTGGATACGACAAAATCAATTTCAAAATCGACGGCAATACGATCACGACGGCTCCCATCCGCATCGTCGGCGAGACGGAACACACGATCAGACTCGTCACGCCCGGCCCTGACGGCAAACTAGGCAAAACCGCCGTCGTGCTCGCCCATCATCATGTCTATGCCGTTGATCCGGACTTATTTAGACTGAAGCCGTTCCGCGTCAATTTCCATGCCTCCAGCACACTTCTCGGCGAACAGCAGCTCCCGTCGCAGGCCCACTATCTTGCGACGTATCGTCAGCGCGGATACGATTTCGTCTTCTTCTCCTCCCCTGATCTCGCCGCCGTCCAGAAGACCATTCAGGACTTCCCGTTCAAGACGGAAATGGCTGTTCTGCCAGCCGAAGAAGTTTTCATTCCAGGCCAATCTGCAAAACTTCTCGCCTTGAATCCTTCCAGCAGTGTTCTGAACTGGTTCAAAGAGAATGGAAAAGCCGCCGTTGAGTCCGAAATCACCAAAACAGGCGCCAGTGCCGCTGTCGCCACGACCAATGTATTGGTTGACGCAGGCCGCAACGCCAACGCCTTCATGGTTGTCGAACATCCCAACGACCGCACGGAAGGCTTCCCCTATCTGCCTAAACCGGAAACAGATGCGATTCTTGCCTTGCGTCATTACGACGCCTTCGAAGCGATTGGCGGCCCACGTGCCAATCTCGATATCGCGCAATATTACGAACTCTGCAACAATGACCCGCGCGTTCCCGCCGTCGGCGGCACTGGCCTTTGCACGTTCGCGGATTTCAGCCGCAACGTAACGGTCGTTTTGGCCGAATCTAATTCGCTTGACGATATTTACGCCGCTGTCCGCGCCTGCAACGCTGTTCCGTTCTTCCAACCGCCATCGACCTATCGTCGTGCCTGCGCGGACCTCCGCCGCGGCCGCTTCACGGCCTTCCTGGTCCGTTATGTCTTCTCAATCGACCATGACCGCTATTGCCGCGCGGAAGGCGACGCCATGCTTACCATCCTCAATCCCCCAAAGGAAGGTGACGCCCCTGATCTCAAAGACAAAGCCGCCGAAACGCTCAAAAACAGTGCAGGCCTTTATGACAAATGGATCGAAAAATATTGGGCGAAATGATTCTTAATCAATGTCAAGTAGATAATCAGTAAGATATAAAATCAAAAGCTTCCGCCGCAGAATTAAATCTATGGCGGAAGCTTTTTTATAGAGATGGCGCGTGCGTCCCTCCTGCGCCGCCCAACGGGCATGACGCCAATGTGGAACATTTTATAGCCCTGCGATGGCGGCGCCTTCGGCTTGGATCTGCTTCAAATGATCGGGGCTGACAAAACTTTCCGCATAGAGTTTACAGATGTTTTCCGTGCCCGATGGACGGACGGCACACCATCCGTTCTTCGTGACGATTTTCAGGCCGCCGATGGATGCGCCGTTGCCGGGAGCGTTCGTGAAAGCGGCTTCGATCTTGTCGCCAGCCAGTGTGTCGGACGGAAGCGATTCCTTCGTGAGGCTTGTGATTTTCTCCTTCTGTTCGGCCGTGGCGGGGGAGTCGATCCGTTCGTAATAGTATGTTCCGAACTGTTCGACAAGCTTTTGGTAGTGCTGCGCGGGATCCTGTCCAGTGGTCGCCGTGATTTCCGCCGCGAGGAGGGCGAGAATGATACCGTCTTTGTCCGTTGTCCAGCTGTCGCCATTGAAACGGAGGAAGGAGGCTCCTGCACTCTCTTCGCCACCGAATCCGACAGTTTTCGTACTCAGGCCGGGCACGAACCACTTGAAACCGACGGGAACTTCGCAGACTTGGCGGCCGAGCAATTCGCCGACGCGGTCGATCATGGAGCTGCTGACGAGCGTCTTGCCGATCTGCGCATCCGCTGGCCATTGTGTGCGTGTCTTGAAAAGATACTGGATGGCGACGGCGAGATAGTGGTTGGGATTCATGAGGCCTGCGGACGGCGTCACGATGCCATGGCGGTCGAAATCGGGATCGTTGCCGAAAGCGATATCAAACTTGTCCTTCAGGCCGATAAGGCTTGTCATGGCGTATTTTGAGGAGCAGTCCATGCGGATTTTGCCGTCGTGGTCAACGGACATGAATTTGAACGTCGGATCCGGAATATCGTTGCGGACGGTGATGTTGAGGCCGTAACGTTCGGCGATGGGCGCCCAGAAGCCGAGACCTGCGCCGCCCAATGCATCCGCACCGATGGAGATGCCGGATTTGGCGATGGCTTCCATATCGACGACGTTCTTCAAATCGTTGATGTACGGCGTCATGTAGTCGTACTGCGCAATGAAACCAGAGGCGAGCGCCTTGGTGAGCGGCATGCGTTTGACGTTTTTGTTGTGGTCCGCAAGATATTGGTTCGCCTTGTCCGCGATGATTTTCGTGACATCGGTGTCCGCCGGGCCGCCATGCGTCGGATTATATTTGAAGCCGCCGTCGGTCGGTGGATTGTGAGAAGGCGTCACGACGATACCGTCCGCCGGATTGCGTTTGTTATTGCGGTTGTAGCAGATAATGGCATGGGAAATGACGGGCGTGGGTGTGAAGGCGCCGTTGGCCGCGATGCGTGTGAAGACGCCGTTGGCCGCAAGGACTTCAATGGCCGTGGAGTGCGCGGGCGTGGAAAGCGCATGCGTGTCCATGCCAAGGAAGAGCGGACCGTCGATACCGGCGGTTTTGCGGTAGTCGCAGATGGCCTGTGTGATGGCGGCGATGTGGGCGTCGTTGAAACTTGTCTTCAACGACGTGCCGCGATGGCCGGATGTTCCGAAGGAGACCTTCTGGTCAGGGATGGAGACATCAGGCGTGTCGGTGTAATATCTGCTGACGAGGTCGGGAATGTTGAGAATGAGTTGTTTTGGGACGGGTTGGCCGGCGAGAGGGGATACCATGTTTTTGCCTTTGGTTCTGAAAATGAAATAGTTGATGGTAATTTTCTATAATATAATGGAAAAAGCCCGTCCCGTCTATCAGCCGTCACCAACTATGGACGAGACCATGGAGGTCACGATCCTGCGGGATGCCTCTGGCGGCAAGGCTCAGAATGGGAATGCCGACATCGACCGTGTTTTTGAAAATCTTCTCCATGTCGTTGTATTCAGGCTGCGAGAGGTTAAGCGCCGTGAATTTTTCAAGCCGCGCAAGATGTTCAACATAGTGGGAGCCTTTTCCGCAGAAATGGATGCCGCCGCCGCCGAATTCTTTCAAAAGCTTCTGGTCGAACGGCATGACGTATTCTTCGTACATGTCGCCGGAGATGTTCATGACGGAATCGTTGCGGAGCATGATGTTGCCATGATGACCGAGGCCCCAATGGCTTGCAAGACGGTCGGACGGATTTGGAATTTCGTTGAACCAACGTTTCAAAAATAGTGTATATGTCTTCGTGACAAGAGTTAAGAAAGCCGTCAGCAATTCCGGATTATCATAGAACGAGAGAAGAATGTCGCTTCCCCAGACGACTTCCGCGGCGTCCAACGGCCCCTGCAGATCCGGATGGTAGATGCGGACGTATTTTTTCAGTTTCGGATAGGGGGCGAGAGATTTCTGGAAAAAACGGCCGCATTCGAAGACTTTGGGTGACCAGCCGATGTTCATGAAATCCGGAATACCTTTGGCGACAAGAGTTTCGATGGCTTTTTCTCCGCCTTGGACAGGCGTCGCCATAGGCAATGTGTTCTGCTCGTCTGACATATAGAACGGTTCGCATCCAAAGACACAGGGCAGGATGGCGACGCCGTAGTTGGAACGGATGTTCAGCATCGCGCCGCCGCCGTTTTTCAACTGGCCGGAAACGCCTGCGAGTTCACGGACGAGCATCAGTTCGTAGTCGTTCAAGGCGTCATTGATGCCGATGGCGGGCCATTGGACGGTTGGCGGAGCCTGCCGTGCACGTTTGGGCTTGAAGACATGGCCTGTGAATTTGCCGTCGAGAAACTGCTGCCAGTCGCTTTCAAGCTGGTCTTCCACGGCGGGATCAAGGCGTTGTTCAAGATCGTCGAGATAGGGTGTGATATCCATGGTCAAACGATGAAGGTTGTTTGGAAATGTTTGTTGTTTTGCTGTGAATGAATATATTTAGCATTGACGATTGATGCAAGAAAAAAACGTTTGATAATTTCAAGATAAGGTCAAAAGGAAAGCAGAATGGCTAATTTAGATGAAACACGGGCATGGGCGAGCACTTTCTTTGCGGATTTGCGTTTTAATGGAAAGAACGGAACCTTGCCGTATCGCCTTCATTTGCCGGGCAGGTACGAACACGGCAAGACATATCCACTGGTGCTGTTGATGCATGGCTACGGCAGTATCGGTTCGAACAACTGGGGGCAACTGTTCCTTTGCGGCCTGTTTGCAAACAATCCGAATGTTGATTTGGACAATGTGTTCATTTTGGCGCCGCAATGCCCCGCCGACGGGACATGGATCAAGATTGCGGATGACAACAAATGGCTGGGCGTGGACTATACGATGAGCGAGGAGCCCGTCATGCCGATGAAAATCGCCATGGAGCTTTTTGATGATGTCGTTTCATCGTATCCGATTGACAAGAAGCGGCTTTATGTCGGCGGTAATTCCATGGGTGGATTCGCCACGTGGGACATCCTGTCGCGCCGTCCGAAGATGTTCGCCGCAGCGTTTCCGATTTGCGGTGGCGGCGATCCCGCGCAGGCAGCCGCCATTGCCACGACGCCAATTTGGACGTTCCATGGCGATGCCGACACGACAGTTTTGCCTGAAGCGACGCGCCGGATGGTTCGTGCGTTGAAGGAACTCAATGCGGATGTGAAGCTTACGGAATTTCCAGGCGTTGGACACGATTCATGGACGCCTGCTTTGACAAAGCCTGAATTCGGCGAATGGCTGTTTGCGCATTCGCTTTGACGGCAATTACTTAGTGACAATGAACGTGACGGAGGAAGGGCTGGCTGTGTCATTTGGATCAACTGCCCGAATGACATGGCGGCCAAGCCCGAACGACCGCTTGTCGAAAGGGGAATTTTCGCCGATGAAATCATTGTCAACATACCAGAGGACTGGCGAGATGGAAGCGCGCAGGCGGAGTTTCGCCGTGCCGTCGCTGTCGGCGACATAATGTTCCGGTTGCGGTGAAAGAATCGTGATAGGCAGTTTTTTCGCGAAGACGCCGCATTGGTCGCATGGCCGGAGAGGGATGGACCGAAGAGTCGTTCCAGTGAATTGCTTCAAACAGGACGGCGTTGCCGTAAGTCCTGATTTTGCACAGAGTTGCCGCAATGGCAGCAGGTCTGATGAATCTGGCCAGGGGGATGGGGCGGAATTGCGGTAGATGGCGTTGAAAATATCGACGAGCGCGGGGGCGGCCACTGTGGCTCCGACAAGTGCGGAGGCTGGCCGTCCATTTTTGTTGCCGAACCATACGCCTAACGTGTAATCCGCTGTGTAGCCAAAGCACCAGGCATCATGGTTTCCATTGGAAGTTCCTGTCTTCCAGGCAATTCCGATGGAAACATCGCCTGCCAATCTACGCATGGACAGGATTTTCGTCGTCATCGCGCAGGCATCCGGCGTGAAGATGCGTTCGGTCTGCTCGGATGGCGTGGAGTTTGTCAAAAACGTGGCTGGCGCGAAAAGGCCGCCATTTGCTATGACCGTGTAGCCTTGCGTCAGATCAAGAAGCGAATGGCCCATCGTGCCGAGCGCGATGGAAAGACCATGTTTTTTCATCAGCCCATCATCAGGATTCGTTGACGTCGTCAAATGAAGCGATGTGAACAAGTCAACAACGCGTTCAGGAGTCAATTCGGCGACGAGACGTACGGCCGGCGTGTTCAGCGACTGTGAGAGCGCTTCCGCTATACGCAGTTTTTGGTTGAACCGTCCATCGAAATTGGTCGGAGCGTAGTCTCCGTAACGGACGGGGGTGTCTTTGATGATCGTGTCCATGGTCGCCAGCCCCGCGTCAAAAGCCTCCAGATAAATGAACGGCTTAAGCGTGGAACCTGCGCTGCGAATGGCGGTTGCGGCGTTTACCTGTCCATTGAGCGGATCGTTGTAATCCAGTGTGCCGACGAGCGATATGACTTGCCGTGTCCGATTGTCGATAAGAACAGCCGCGGCGTCATGAACGTCTTGTAGCCGTTGGACATGCTGTGTCAATGCATGTTGGATGCGTTCCGTGAATTCGACATCAATGGCGCATTTGACGTCGAAGGCGTTGAAGGCTTCGCGGCGGGCTATTGAAAAGTAATGACGATGGGATGGCTGGGCGTAGGATCGCAAGGCGGACGGATAGCGGAAATCGCGTAGTCTCAACGGTTCGTTTTCATAGATTTCCTGCGCCATGCCCGGCTTTAGGAAACCGTTGCGCTCCATAAGCTTAAGAACGAGTTTCTGGCGTTTTCGGGCTTGTTCAGGATGTTTGTCCGGCCGATAGGCGTTGGGGCGTTGCGGAAGTCCGCAGAGAAGCGACGCTTCGGCGCGATTCAACGATTTCGCGTCCAATCCAAAATAATAAATGGCGGCGGCTTGGATGCCGTGGATTTTCCCGCCGAAAGGAATTCGGTTGAGATATTCCGTGAGAATTTCACGTTTGGAATGGAGCTTTTCCATTTTACGGGCTTCGGCGGCCTGAATGAATTTGGTCTTGAAGGAGCGTTTTCTAGGGCGCGCGATGGAGACGAGCTGCATGGTGATGGTCGAAGCTCCGGAGATGATTCGTCGATTGGTAAGATTCTGCCATGCCGCACGTGCGACGGCTTGTAGATTGACGCCGTTATGCTCGTAAAAATGCGAATCTTCGGCGGCCAGAATGACATCGATGGCTTCTTGGGAGATCTGTTCCAACGGGATGTCGAAGCGCCATTGATAATCGTAGGTGCGTTCGATGTGAAGAAGTTTGCCCTGCCGATCATAATAAGAGCGGCAGGGAGTCTGTTTTTTCAAATCCGGAAATGGATCCGTGCAGTAAGAAGGTGCAAGCGACCACATCGTCCATGCGGCGGCACTGAAAACGACGACCACCGCACAGACAATGATGGACAACAGGCGTTTTTTATTCTTGATTTTCACTGTCTTTATTGAATTTCAAGAATGGAATCCGTCGTGAAAATGGCTTTGAGATCCGGAGCGTACATGGCTTCGACCAATGACGGCGGCGTGGTATATTTGCCGCGTGTGACGGCACGGGTCTGGTAGGTGATGACGGCAACACCGCTTTTATAGAGATCGCCGAAGAGCAGATAGCGGTCATCCCTGCGTTCAATGAACTTAGGACAGAGGATGCCGTAGGGCTTGGCCTGTTCATCCGTGAGTGCAGCGGCTCGCGTGACCAACGTGGGATCTTCGATTTCCATGCCGCCGGGCAGGACGTCGGCGAAGACGAGATTCGGAATATCGCTGAGAGATTCCAACGTGATTCGGACCGTGATGAGATCGCCTTGCTTGAAAGTCGTGGCAGGCGTTCCCGTTTTATCAAGATATTCGCGTGTGATCTTCATGACGCCGCTTTGCGATTGCGGGGCGGTTTTCGGCGTTCCGTCGATGTGATGCTGGATGAAGATTGTGTTGGTTCCCGTATTCGTGATGGTGATCGTATGATTGGGCTTCAAATCCCATTTGTTGATTTTATCTGCGTTGATGACGACAGGTTCATTCTGGTCGGCCTGGAATGTTGCCGTGCTGTTGCCGTCATGTTTGAAATGGGCGGCGAATTTGGCAAGAGCGCCAGTGCCCCATGCATTGGCTTGCGTCGTGCCCCACACATATCCATCCTTACGGATGGCTTTGCGAAGTTGGAGAGCGAGATCCATGGCGGCGGAGTTGTCCGGAGCGATGTCCATGATGATGGAAAGGGACATGCCGAAGCGCGCAGCCTGTGACATCAAGTCATGGGGGGCGCCGTCTTCATACCAGACGCGTGCTTCGAGAGCCTTGTTGAAACGGTCCATGGCCTTGGCGGGATGCCCGCCTTTGATCAGAGCGGCGGACGCAAGGAACGCGGCATAGTCGTTTTCCGGCGTCTTCAGGATGTTTTCGGCGATGTTTCTGTGGGAGCTTTGTTTCGCAAGCGCAAGAACATACGAGCAGTATGCGCGAAGAACACGCGGATGTTTGCGATTATCCGCTACTTTCAAAATGTATTTGCAGCTTTTCTTCATGGATTTGGCGTTGACAGGAATGTCGTGAAGTGCCGCTTCCGCAAGGAAATGCGTCGCGTAGATGGATGCGACAAGATTGGTTTTGCGATGTTCGGGCCAGAGGGAGAAGGAGCCGTCGGGCAGGGCCATCGTCATGATTCTGTCTCGTGCGGCGAAGAGCTTGGAGCGATATCCTTTCTCGCTGTCGGCGGAGATGATGCCTGCCTGGATAAGGGCGTCCAGCTGCAGGAAGGGGAAGGCCCTGGAGGTGGTCTGTTCCAGGCAGCCATAGGGATATGAGTTGAGCCAATTAAGGCTTTCCTCCAACCCGCAGGCCAGGGAGGCGGTGGTCGTCACGTAGCTTTTGATCGTACTGGTGAAGAATTCTTCGGGATCACAGATAAATGTCTTGGATTCATTGGGTTGAAGTATGAAATTGCGTGTGATGGCCATGGTGGGATTGCCGCTGCGGATGGTCAGCGGCAATTCGTTGTATTTGGTATAACCGCCCATTTTCAGCACGCTTTTGACCACGCAGTCACCGAAGACTTCCTGTGCTTTGACAGGAATCGTCACGGTCGTGGAACTATTGGAATCGATGGCCTGTTTGATTTCAGTGGCGGCTTCCGTCTTGAGTTCGGGAGGAAGGATGACGGTGAAAGAACAGTCACCGCCGGGCAGGTCATGGTTGAACAATGTGAATGTGTAGAGGAATTCATCATTTGGCGCGACGGCGCGCGGGCCGGACGGCATGATGCTGATGGCGTCGCGAACGATGAAGGATGTATCGCCGGAACCGACTCCTTTCGTGGCGGAACAGACCGCCATAAGCCGCATGGCGCCAAGATGTTCTGGAATATGGACGACGGTTTCAACAGTCCCGTTTTCCGAAAGGACGATTGGATCCAAAACAACGATGGCCGGTTTCTTGGCCGTGACTGGCGTGATGACGCGGGCGAGGCCGCCACCGCCTATCTTTCCGTCGTCGGAAATGCGAATGTCCGGGAAGATATTATTGTAGCTGTCGAAGAAATCAGGCTGGAAGTAACGCTGGCCGTGGAAGAAGTCGAAAATATTGGGGGTATGGAAATCCGTCAGGGCAAGGATGCCTTCATCGACGGCGAAAAGGTGAATAATGCCGGAGGCGGGCTTGCCGTCTTTATACGTGACTTGCGCCTTGATTTTGACGTCGGTCTCGGGGCGTACCACATCCGCGACGTCGAGCTTGATGTCCAGTTTGCGGGTGGATTGGTCAATTTTCATTGCCAGAAGTCCGAACTGGCGTTCGATGTTCGTTCCATGATGCGTGACAATCGTAACGGCGGCGTAGTATGCCTCCGTGGTCATGGTGGCTGGAATATCGACGATGAAGGTGTTGTCGCCAGTTTTGACAGTGGTCGTTTGCTGCGTGCCGATGCCGTCTTCGCCGCAGACGATGAAAGCATTGCCGTCGCCATTCGCCTTGAAGGTAATGGTGGCTTTTTCGCCCGGCATGTAGGTCTCCTTGTCGGTCGAGAAGGAGAGGACGGATGGATTGGCGGTTCTGGCGCCGCCTTCGCCCCACCAGTAGTAGAAACTGAGACGCGTCTGGATGTTGTCGCCGCAAGTGGCTACCAATTCGTAACTTCCGTGTAGTTTGATATCGAATGGGATGACGCCTTTGGTCTCCGTGAGATTGATGGTTTTCGGTTCACCGACGGGCATGGCGGTTCTGATCCATTCATAATGGATCCGTCCCGAACTGTCTTTTTTCATGTCATAGTCCCAATCGCATTTGAACAGTTTGAACGTGACGGGAGCGGACAACGGCGTCACAGGCTTGTCTTTTTCGTAGGAGAGGACTTCATAGGCGATATCGACTTTGTTTTCGTCGTTTTTGTCTTTACGAAGGCCGAGGAACTGTTCGGATGGCAGGGAGATGACGGTCGCGTGTCCTGTGACGGCGCGTCCGCCTGGTTCATTGACGGAAGCATCCGCCAGAAGCGTGACAGGCGAGAATGATACACCGTTCATGGTGTTGAAACCGTTGAACGTGATGGTCTGTTCTCCTTGGAAATTATCGTTTTCGCTGACAAACGCCTCGCCGGGCAGGAAGGCTGAATCATCGCCGACGGAATACTTGCCCCAGTGCGAGGGATGTTTGGCAAGTGACGCCCTGACACGGAAGGAACTCTTTCCGTTCGAGACATCCGTTCCAAAGTAGTACTTGCCATTGACTTTGAAATTCATGGAGTCGGAATGAAGGCCGATAACTCGGTCAGGCGTGACGGAAACTTTGATGCGGTCTGGAACATAGGTGGCGACTCTGAAGTCGGTTTCACCCCAAATGACACTTTTCTCAGGCCCGATTTGGACATGGTAAGAGCCAGTGTAGGCGTCTTGCGGGAGAGACAGCTTATAGGAGACGAAGCCATATTTGTCTGTTTTCAGCTTGACAGGGGCTGATTCATTGCCGCTCGGATCGTGGATGGTCAGAATGACTGGCGCGTCTGAAACAGGCGGAAGGTTGATTTTGTCTTTGTCGTTGCGCACGAAGGCGGAAATGGTCATGGTCTCGCCAGGACGCGCCACGCCGCGTTCCGTATAGACAAATGCGGCAGGGCCGTTGTGGAAAGAATGCCCATGGTTGTTGAAGATGGAAAGGTCGTGTGAACCATATTCCATATTAAGGAACGTGAAATCATTGTCTTTTTCCGCTATTACAACATTAATGTTATCGGTTTCCTTATGATATTCAGGCAGGAATTGGAGAAGGGTCTTGCCGTCTTGATCGGTTTTGCCTTGAGCGATGAGACGGTTGTTCCGTGAATAGAATTTGACAGTTGCATCAACGATAGGAGAGGAGTCCTTCAGACTACGGACAAAGAACGAAGCGTATTCATTATGTTCGTCCGCCGCGGCGATGATGGTCATGTCCGAAAGGATGATGTAGCAAGAAGATGACCTTTTTTCCTCCTTTTCGGCGTCCAGCCCGGCAAAGTTCAGGCGATAGACGCCGTTTGTCCGTTCCGGTAGCACTTTTGCGAGATCAAAGGCGTAGTTAATCCGCGTATTGGCGGGAATCTTGAGATCCAGATCCAGCGTTTTGATTTTTTCAGAACGGTAAATGTTATCGTCACTGTTGTAATAATATGGTATGACATTATCATTGAAAATTTTGTAGAGAGAAACCTCCAGATATCTGATGTTGACGAGGGAAAGCGGTATGGTGAAATTCTGTCTGGAGGCAGGGAAGTAAGGACCGCTTGAAAGGCATCTGACGGAAGCTTGCATGTTCTCTGTTCTGAATGAAAACGTCTGATCTTCCCGCAGAACATTTCCAGCACGGTCGCGAAGGCCTGCTTTCAACGTAATGGTATAATCCGTATTCGGTTTCAAATCTGCGCTGACATACCAGTTCCCCCATGCGTCAGCCGATTCGATTTTTGCGTTGGCATCTGGAGTGATGGTGAATGCCGAAGGATCTTCCGGCGGTAATACACGTCTGTTTGTATCAAAATACATGTTCAGTCCGCTCAAATCGCTGGACGGATACACGCTCCTCAAGCACAAAGTACTGATTAGCTGGTCGCCGTACAGCGATGATGGCGATATCATCATGGACAGGCAGATGACGATGATGACGGACAGGCAATGGCCCCACTTCGTGATTTTCATGTTTGTTTTCTCCCTTGCTCGATTTATGATTACTTGGAAACTCATATCCCAAAAAATATAAACAGCACGAATGTGCAAATATGGCAATGTAGTGCAAAGGTTTGATTTGTTATGAAAAATATTCACGTTATGACGAATGATTTTTCAAAACAAAATTCCACCTCCGTACAATTTTGTCTGTAACCCTTACAACGCGTATATGTCTCCTGTTATTTGAGTATTTATCATTTTTTCATAAAAGTTTTTCTCAAAGAATGTCTTGTTCTGTAGAGATGAATGTCAAATCATTTTCAGGAAGTAATAAGAAATCACAGAAAATCATAAAAAGTCATAAAATGAAATCATAAAATTGCAATTTTGAGAATAGATGATATAGTTCTAATTAAATGAATATTTATTGATGACAAAAGGAGCAAAGAAGACATGACATATCAAACTGTGGAAAAGATACGGGAGGAATTACGGGTCTGCCCGTCACTGGGGCCGTTGCTATTGGTCGGTCTGGGTGTTATGGGGGGCGTGTGTGGTTTTGGCTGGCGTGGCTGGCTTGGACTTGTGCATGCATCTTTCTGGGTGTCTTGTCTGCATGGTGGACGACGATGGTGGATGTCGTTGATGCTGTTTGTGTTTGGGTCATGGTGGGGGCTACGGGCTGTCAGGACTCCGTCTGATTCGTATATTTGCCTGATGGGGCGGGAGGAGTGCCGTGTCCATTGCCGTGGCATGGTGACGGGATGTCCACTACCTGGGGGACCTTTTGATTTTGCCGTATATGGCATCAAGACGGTTGACGGCTGGAAAAAATGTTCCGGTCTTGTCCGTTTGCGGGTGAAAGAGTCATTTACCTATGGTGACAATCTTGAAGTGACTGGAGGCATGATCTATCCGGAAGCTGGTTTTCAGCGCCGTCATCTGCGGACGTTGGGCATGTGCCATGAATTGGAATGCGAGACAGTTGAATTGCTCGCTCATGCGTCGGGATGGCGCAAGGCATGGGCATATTGTTTGAATTTGCGTGGAAAATTGTCGGATGGTTTGACGGAAGGATTTCGTTCGTCACGTTTGGGAGGGCTGTATCTTGCCATGTCCATGGGGCGGCGTGATTTGTTTCCTCAGGCAGAACGGGAATCGTTTGTGAAATCTGCCACGATCCATGTGTTCGCTATTTCCGGTCTGCACGTGAACTGCCTGATGCTGGCGACTTGCCTGATGCTTCGGACGACGTTCCTTGGAAAACGTACCACAAGACTTATTGCATTGCCAGTCATTGTATTGTATGTATTGTTGACAGGGCCGGGCCCTTCTTCCCTGAGGGCCGTCTTGATGTTGTGTGGCGGTACATTGGCGCTGTGCATGCTAAGACGTGGAAACGATCGGCATGTTCTTTGTTTGTCTGCCTTGCTGCTACTGTTGCTCAATCCTCTTTATCTCCTTCATATTGGGTTTCAATTCTCGTTTCTGATTGTCGGTGTACTGGTTTACTGCCGTCCGATGCAAAGGGGAATGAAGAGTGTCATGACGGAAAGATGGCGCTGGCGTCTTCGAACGGAAGGGCGGATGACGATGTTCCGTGGGGTGAAACGTATTCTTGGGGCCATGGCTTCATGTTGTCTGGCGTGGGTGGGATGCCTTGCGTTGACGCTTCATGTCAATCGGCTGATGCCATTGGGGGCGCTGGCCGTGAATCTTGTCGTCCAGCCATTGGCCGCCATGATGGTGGAGGGGGCGGTTCCCAAAATTATGCTTTCATGTATTTGGAAACGAGCATCTTGCTGGATGGGGCACATATTGGAGATCGCCATGGACTATGCGGTGAAGTTAGCCGAATGGGGGGCGCAGGATGAACTGTGCCGCGAGGGTGTCGGTATTCCGTTTGAACGAGCATGTGTCTATATCCTGTTGTTTGCCATTCTGTTCACGAGACACATCGGAAAAGTTTTGAAGATGGGAATGATCGGTGGAATGGTGGTGATTATCGCGGCAGGTCTTTGGGAGAGACAGGAAAAGGCTTCCGGACTCATGCTTTTTCGTGCTTCGTCGGGAAGCCGTGCGTGTCTTGTCATGCTGGATCGTGGATGGGGCAGTGCATTTGTGTTGGTGCCTGGCTGCGGGGAGTCAGCGAAGGTGGCGGCGCAATGGTTGAAACGGAATGGTGTTACGACCGTGGAAGACCTGTTCACGGTTGGTGGCGTGATGCGGAAAGGTGCGCAGGAATGGATGCGGCGAATGTTCGTGCGATCCGTTGTCGCGGATGACGAATGGCGACGATCGTGGGAAATGTCGCGGCTGGCGGCTTCTGGAATACATCTTGGACATTGGCATGTGAAAACAAATATAGGGTATGAATATCGCCATGGTGGACGGATTTGGAGAATGTCGGATGGGCACGGAGAAACGGGTCTGCGTTACGATGATGGAAATGGCGGGATGTCTATTTATTATAATGAAACAGAAGATGGTCTGGCATTGCTGTCGTTCATCGGTTCCGATTATGCGGGAAATGTGGTTTTGAAACCAGGCCTGCCTGACAGGAATGTCTATCTGTCTTTCAAGTGACGAAGACATCATCTCATGGGATGAAAATGGACAAAAATGGACAAAAATGGACGAAAAATCAAAAAAAGTTAAAAAAAATTGTATCGTTGGCTTGCAAAAGGGTAAATCCGTAGTATCTTAATCATCCGTCGCGCCTCTTCAGACGTGACGAAAACGGCGGAGTTGTCCGCCGGCTCTTTGGAAACCGAGCAGCGCAATATGAGCGAACATGATTTTTAGATGGAAGGGTTCCCCATGCGATGCATGGGGCTCCTCCCCGAGAAAATCCTTTAACTATTTTTTTATTGAATCGACAGGATGGCGGCGCCGTTGTGCGCCGCCGTTTGGACTTTTCAGAGATGGAGAGTTTGATCCTGG
>JAFZIJ010000225.1 GCA_017554445.1 Victivallales bacterium | reverse complement strand
TGAAGTAACGACGGCGTCTCGCCGTCGCTGCTGTGGCGGCGGCGTCCCCGCCGTCGCTGCGAAGACGACACGCCTCCGCCACACCCTAGCCTAGATACTCCTGGAAAAACCGCGGATGCTCATCCAGCCAATTTTTGTTGAACGCCGCGGGATATTTCGAGAGCATCTCCATCGTGTAATACGCGATTTTCGGCGCATCCAGAATGACGCAATGCGCGTCGCCAAAACGGCCTTCGCGCAACGCGCCGATGCGGCGGAAATGCGGCTCCATGCGGTCGTAGAACGTTGAATGGTTGCCCTGATGGCGGCGCGACGGCACGGCATGCGCCTTGCCGTCGTAGTCGATCGAAATCAGATTCTGCTTCTCCTCCGTCAGCACGTTCGCGGCATGGCCCCATTCCTCCACGCCGTGCAGGAACGTGTTGTGCGCAATACTCGCGCCTAAAAACAAAATCTGCGCCTTGTAGCCGACGAGACGACGCCATGGCGAAAATTCGCATGCGGGCGAATCGAACCGCTCATGCCCTTCCGTGAACGCCGCCGCTTCGCGCCCCCATGCCGCCAGCGAATGCGTCGGATGCAGGGAGCGGATGACGCCCGGCCGTTGACGGAACAGTTGTGGCAGAATACCGACGACCGACGGCGTTTCACGAACATTGAAAACAGGCTGGTCGGCGTTGACATTGCTCCATGTCAACGTCGGAAACACCAGCAGCCCAGCCTCTTTGAAATAATCCATGAAAACATCCAAGACGGTGTCCGCACGGCCTTCCACGTCGCCGATGGATTTCATGGACGAATGGATCAGCAACGTCCCATCCTGCGGAATACCTAATTTCTCCAGATCTTTTCTCAAAGAAGCGTATGTATGCATGGACAATTAACAACTAACAATTAACAATTTACAATGACAGCTTGAATAAGCCTAATCGCCTTTTTCCAGAACTTCCAGAATATCCAGAACTTCCAGTTTAGAAATGGTCCGCAATATATATCGGCTTGCGTGTGAATACACGCCTTAGCGTATCTTCGTTGCCGCTGACTTCCACGTCGTTGCGCAACGCGGCTTCTTCAAAGCCGATCGCGCCGATGGCCAGAATGGAAAACGCGCGTTCGGAGAGCGTAATGTCCGGTTGCGCATCCGTCGGCGTCGCTTCATCGCCGCGAACCAGCCATGTGCCGTTGTTTTCAGCAATCAATTCGTCATTGACTTTCACCGTAAACGATGCGCCTTCAGGCTTTTTCAACAACGACAACGCTTTTTCCGCGTTGATGACGCGCGCCATGAAATTGCGGTGCGGTGACGCCGTGATCGAATATGGATTGTCGAGAAACGACATCAAATCAATATCGGAAGGCACCGGCAGGACGACGGTGCTGTAGTCAGCGCTGAAACGCGAGAGGAAATTCATCAACGCCTTGAAACCGTTCCGTCCGTTCCACGCATAATCCTTCACGCTCAGTTTCGGGGCTGAATCCTGAAACGCCACATAAGCGGAAGCCCCTTGTGAATCGCCCAGCAAGTAGCAGAAATAACGGTCTTTATAGCAGTCGCCTTTGATATGGACGTTTGCCATCCGCGCGTCGTCACGGAAGATGGCCGTGTTGTATCGACAGGCGAACTGCGTGTAAAGCGCCGTGTATTGCTCCGTCGGATCGCCCGGCCGCCACATTTTTATCCAGCCGTCATGGCGGATGCGCGGCAACGCATTGGTCGGAATCTCGTAATTCGTTCCGTAGCAAGTCGTTTCATAGCCGAATTTACGATAGAAGGAATGGCGGAACGGAAACAGCGTCGAAAGGACTTCGCCGTTCCGCCGAGCCTCTGGCAGCAAGCTTGCGAAAATCGCACGGATGGCGCCGCTTTCACGGTATTCAGGCAGGGCCGACACGCCGCCGATGCCGCCGCATTCGACGACATGACCATCGAAGTAGCACTGGAAACGATTGTTGACGATATGGCCCATCATCGTGCCGTCGTCGTCAAACGCGCCCCAGTTCTCCGTCGTGTCCGCTTCCCATCTGGCGACGCGTTCATCCATGTTGTCAATGCGTCCATGGAACGAAACCGTCGAGATGAGCCCCGCTTCCGGTCTTTCCTTTTGTATCAGCTTGCGAACTTCCATTTACCTATCCTTTTGGGAGGGTCATGCTACTGCGTGACCGTTTAATTTAAAACGCGTAATTCAACTCCAGGCGGAACCAATAGCTGTCATGGCCGTTCGCGAAATAATTGCCCGCCATGAAGTGCGAGACATAGCCCACCAGCGAGAGATTGTCCATGATTTTATACGACGTGATGGCGCTCAGCAACAGGCCGACGTGGTCGCCGCCGCCCGTCGGAGCCATGCCTGCGACGGTGCTGTTCTTTTCATCCGCCAGATAGTCCGTGGCGGACAATGTGAACTTCAAGTCTTTAATGACATTGAAAGACACAAACGTACGCAACGATTCCAGATTGCTCCACATGCCGTTGAGCATGATGGGCATCAGTTCTTCACCCCACAGCGGGCATTGCGTCATCAACGGATTCCAGCCTTCCAGCCGTCCCGTTCCAGGATCGTCGCCGCTGAAATGCGTGTAGTTGAAGCCCAGAATCGGCTTGAAATCAGAATCATCGTACAGGTGGATATTCAACCGTGCGTCGAGCAGATCCGCATCCAGATGTTCGCCATTCGCGCCGCGTCCGAACTGATGGGCGCCTTCCAAGCTGTAGTCGATGATGGAATATTTGCCGAATAAACGCAGGCCGGCCGTATGCAGGCTCGTGGACGTATCCGCAAAATGCGCGCGCTCAGCCTGCCAAGGTTGCTTGTCATCGACATCGTTGAACATGTAGTACACATCCAGATTGAAGGTCTCGTCAAAATTATGGGTCCAATAAACGCCCTGCGTGAAGATGTTGCCCGAACGGAGGCGGCGGTTGCGGTCGTTGATGAAAACGGTGCGATCTTTCCATTCATCGTAGAGCGTGAAGATGGTCAGCGTGTCGGCTTCCGTCTTGAATTTCAGCGTGATGCCGTCGGTATAGACGGAACGGCCTTGATCGAACGGCGTCCCTTCACCGAAAATCATGGCGTTACCGAACTTAAGATCCTGACGGCCAAGCTTGATCGTCAGCAGACCGTCCACCAAGTTACGGATTTCGACGTTGGCGGCATCGACATAGACTTCATCGGGAAATTCCCATGTGGACATGCCGTTGTTGTTGTGGCGGTTCGGGCTGGTCGTCACATAATGGAAACGGTTGGCAAGACGGAGGTTGAACGTCACATCCTCGCCGAAATCAAACGCGCCCCACAGGCGTGTGCGGGTGCGGAAGTATTCCGTGGAATGACGGCCGGCCCTATCGGCGTCCGGAGCGGCCACATTATAGGTATAGCCTTCGTAACGGACACGAACATCGCCGCCAAGACGGATTTTCATATCATCCTGCAACTCAATGGTGTATTCGGCCATGGCCACGGCGGCCAGACACATCACCAGCATCGTCAAAATCTTTTTCTTCATCGTCAAAAACTCCTGAACAATTTCCTATGGACAGCATCGCCGTCTTTCGAAGGCGTTTCTCTCTGCCATCATCATGAAAAAAATATACAACCGCAATCGTATAAATCCATTCAAAGCACCGTAAAAACCATGCAGGCCACTCCCGAAGACATTGGATTTTCTGGAGATTCCAGCAATTCTGCTTATATTCTGCATATTCCATTTATAACGTAAGCTCAAATCAATACACAAACATGAAACACAGTTGCCTGACAACCGCCTTTCTCTCCATGGCCGTCGTTTTCAGCGCCATGGCCGCCCAGCCTGAATGGGAGCACAAGCCCATCGAAATCATCCGTGGCCATCTTCCCAAGCCGCATTGTCCAACTATCTGGACCGCACAGGATAACGGCTTTGATGGATGGCAAATCGAAGGCAATGTCAAATTGGAACTCAGTACGGATTTCTGTCTATGGAATGACAAAGCCGCCAAACTCACGTTCAACTCCACACCATGCCGCGCCGTCCTAAAGCCTTCGAATATCGTGTTCAACGACAAAATCGACGGTCTTGAAATATGGGTCTATGGCCTCAAGTCAGGCAAGACACAAAACAGTTTCGTCATACAGGATGCCAATGGCAAGTCCTTCACGCTCAAGACAGCTGGCAACAGTAGCTTCTGGGCGCAAACGCCTTGGTGGGGCGCATCGCTTTGCCGCTTCCCGAAAGACGCCGTGTTTCCTGTAAAACTGACGCAAATCATCTTCGAAGCGTCGGACAAAATCACCGCAGGCGACGCCACATATTTCGATTTTCTCGGCGCATACAAATTCACGGGCGAAACGCTACCGGACACCGCCGCGTGGGACATTCCATTTCCCTACAAAAAAGAGTCCATCCTCCCCACGCCGACGGCCTCCAATGTGAAAAATAGCCTTATCCAAGAACAGGATGCTTATCTCTTCTCCTTCGACGGCAGCGACGGCAAACTTTCCTATCGGTACATTCCTAAGACAGGAACACTGAATGATTTAACAGTTATGGTCAACGGCCAGACCACATTCCGCCCCATGGCCGACGGCGGCATCATGGCGACCGTCAACGGCGTTCAATTCCATCCGTCTGACAACGATATCCAAGCCACGCTTCTGAAGACAGAAATCGACGGTGATACGTTGAAAACCGCTTGGAAATGGACAAAAAATGACACATCCGTCGACTTCACGCTTGGGCTCTCCATCAAAGGCCGTTCGCTCGTCATCACGGCGGATTCACAGAGCACGAATATCACGGCTTTTAGTTGTGGTCATACGCAAGGCACGGCCAATCCGAGACTTATCAAATTGACCTATCTGAACTACCGTTGGGACTATCCGCGCATGCTCGTCACAGATGACTATTTCATTTCCCTCTTCCCAGACTGGTATGTCAGCCGAGCCACGGAAGTTGTCGATGGCGCAAACCGCCACGGCTTGGCAGGCGCGAAAATTCTCAACGACAATTCCGCCATCATTCTTGGCGGCTCGCTCTATCTGCCGAAAGCAGGAAGCACACGCAACCCGTTGCACGAACGCTTCTTCCTGACAGTCTCGCCAGATTTGGAATCGGCCTTGCCGAACATCCCGAACCCGCGTTCAAAATATTTCGACGAAACAAAATCACTTGTCTATTGCACACGCATGTACGATTCCGTCAAGACGGAGCATTGTCCGCAGGAGGTCGATTTCTGGCGGCTGATGGCGGACTACGGTGTAAAGGACATTTTCGTTCGCTTCCACATGAACCAATGGCGTACGCCGTTGCGCAACAACCACTTCACGCATTATGGCTACGCATACGAAGATGTCACGGACGCAGGCTACCAGATGATCGCAAGCGAATTGAAAAAGATCGTCAAACGCGTTGGCCCGTATGAAGACAACCGCGTCATGCATGCGCTCGGGCCTGAATTCAACTACGACATCCTTTCGCAGAACGGCGACGGCCTTTTCAACGAAGGATGGGACGCTTCCTTCCAGCCATCTCCTGCCGCGCAGCACAAGCTCGAGGCCGATTACGCGCCATTTCTGGTAAAGAAATTCGGCTGGAACGGTTGCTATTTCGACGAAGTGACGAATACGCCTCCATGGGGCCTTGTCGATTTCAATCCGAACATCCCTGGCAGCGCGACATATCTCAATGTGCTTCGTAACTACGCGTTCGTCTCTCAGAAGATGGCCGACTACTACAGCGGCCCGATTTGGAGCGAAGGCAACGCCGCCATGTTCTGGGCAGGCTATCTCGATACGGACTACGCCCAGACAAACGATGCCGACGCCATGCCCGTCGTTGATTACAAGTTACGCAAGATGAATCCGTTGGAGAATCTGAACGGTTATGATTTGGGTAAGGTCGGCAACGCCACCCTCGATTACATGCTGAGCGCGCAAATCGTCAACGGCAACATGGGCCATCTGTGGTCGAGCAAATCCGCCATCCCCTACCATGGGCAGTGTGTTTTGAAGACGGCCAAGCCCGAACAAATTCGCGACATCTGCCGTTCCTATTTCATGATGCGCCAATTGCAAGAGCTTTACGCAGGCGTTCCCGTCAAGCAGATTCGCTATGAATGCGGCGGCGATCTGCTCACCGCCACGGAGATGTTCAGAAGCAATAAGTCCAACGAAGGCAAGGTGTTCACGCAATATGAAAACGGCCTTGACGTATGGGTCAACCGCAATCCTCAGGACAGTTGGACCGTCACCGTCGATGGTCAGAAAATGGTCCTCCCGCCATACGGCTTCGCGGCTTTCCTGCCAGGCAAACTGCTGGAATATTCCGCCGAAATCGACGGACATCGCGTTGATTACTCACGCGGCCCGATTTATACATACGTCGATGGTCGCGGCCAACGGACCGTCTTCCCTGAAATCACCGCCGCCAACGCCTACGTCATTCATCCGAACGGTCAGTCCCGTAAGCTCATTCCCGTGCCTTTCATTAAAGCAGAAGCCATTGACATTCTTGATGTTAAAACGATAACGCCGCTCACGCGCGACAATCACCCCGCCGGCGAAATTGTAAAATTGGCCTCCATCAACGGAAAAGCTTCATTCACAACAAGAAAGGATGTTTTCCAATACGGAATACAGTAAGCGAATAACATACAAAAATCATATTTCCCTTTCCATTATTGACAAACGCCATGGCTAAATTATATTATCAGTAATATTTGATATAAAATGTTTTTGGTAAATAGCGATGAAACGATTCAATACAACAGGAACCTGCTTCCCAAACAAGCACTACATGGTCGATTTGACCGAACGAGTCGCGGCGATTCGCGCAATGGTTGACAATGGCGACTATTTCTGCATCAACCGCGGGCGGCAGTATGGGAAGACAACGACGTTGGAAGCGTTGGCGAATGCTTTGCAGCAGGATTATGTCGTCTTTTCGATTAGTTTTGAAGTTGTTGGCGATGATGCGTTTTTATCGGAAAAAACATTGGCCAAGGCTTTCATCGATTCCCTAGGCCGTCAAGTCAAATTCAATTTGGTCAAACAACTGACGGATAAACTGACGGACGTCATCGGAAAACTCGTGTCAGTTCCGCTTGAGAATATGTCCTTACCAGTTTTGGATGAACTGATTAGTGACTTGTGTCTTGCAGGGGAAAAGCCAGTGGTCGTTATCATAGATGAAGTGGACCAGGCCAGCAACTATGAATCGTTCATCAAATTCCTCGGCCTGCTTCGCGCCAAATATCTTAACCGCGAAAAGATGCCGACATTTCATTCCGTTATTCTCGCGGGTGTCTATGATATCCGGAATCTTAAGCTGAAGATACGGAAGGATGAAGAGCATTCGTACAACAGCCCATGGAACATCGCGGCGAATTTTGACATACCCATGGAGCTTTCGAAAAATGGCATCGCCGGCATGTTGGCGGATTATGAAGCAGACCACAGTACGGGCATGGACATCGACGCCATGGCCAAATTGCTTTCAGACTATACGGGCGGATATCCTTTTCTTGTCTCCCGTCTCTGTCAGATCATGGACGAAAAATTGCAAAAGACGGAAGGCTTTGGCTCATTATCCGAATGCTGGACGAAGGACGGATTCCTGTCGGCGTTAAAAGTGCTTCTTGATGAACGGAATACGCTTTTTGATGACATGATAAAGAAAATCAACGACTTTCCTGAACTTCGTCAGTTATTGCACGATACGTTGTGTACAGGACGTCGAATCTCTTTCTCTCAGGACGACAAGCCGCAGAATCTGGCCTTGATGTTCAATTTCATCCGAAACGACGGCGGCAAGGTGGCCGTCGCCAACCGCATCTTCGAAATACGGTTGTACAATTTGTTCATATTGGAGGAATCGCGGCGGAATCCGGAGCTCAACAGCGCAGGTTCGGTTGAAAGAAGCCTGTATGTCAAAAACGGGCGGCTTGACATGGATACTGTTATGGAGAGGTTTGCGGTTCATTACGCTGATTTGTTTGGACACCGTCACGGAGCTTTTGCAGAAGCAGATGCACGCCAATGTTTTCTGATGTTTTTAGTTCCCATCATCAATGGCACGGGCCATTACTATGTGGAAGCGCAGACGCGTGACGAACGTCGCATGGATGTGGTGGTTGATTACCGTGGTGATCAATTCATCGTCGAACTGAAGATATGGCGCGGAGAAGCTTATCGTGAGCACGGCATAGAGCAACTGTGCGATTATCTCGAAAGCATGCACATGAAGAAAGGATATTTGCTGACGTTCAATCTTGCCGATGGGAAACAGCCTGGTCATCACGTGACAAACGTCGGAGACAAAACCATTCTGGAAACCGTTGTATAAGATGTATCGACGGCGGCATTGGTATGGCGGCGAGGACGCCGCCGCCACACCTTCATGCATGTTTATCCGGATAGGACAAATCGCCGTTGATCGTGATGCCGCCGTCAGCGACGATGATCGCACCGTTGAGATAGCTGGCTTCGTCTGACGCGAGAAAACGCGCCACCTGCGCGATCTCCTCAGGCGTGCCGTAACGGCGCAGCGGCGTACGCAGATTCAGAAAACCGTTTTCGTCAAACGTTGAATTCTCCGGATTGCTCTGCCGCATCATCGGCGTCATGATCGCCGCAGGCGCGATGCAGTTCACACGGATCTTGTAGCGACCGTATTCGGCGGCCATGGATTTGGTCAATTGGACGATCGCGCCTTTCGTAGCGGTGTATGCGTCGCAGTCCGGAATGCCGATCATGCCCGCGCTGGAGGCCGTGTTGATGATTGCGCCGCCCTGCTTCATCATCAACGGAATGGCGTACTTACAGAATAGAAACACGCTGCGCAGGTTGATGGCGATGACACGTTCCCAAACAACTTCGTCTATGTCCGTCACACGACCATCCTTTCCGTTCAGATAGACGCCTGCGTTGTTGTAGAGGATGTCCAATTTCCCGTCAGTGGCGGCGATCACATTCTGCACATCCGCGCTGTTGGAAACATCGCATTTCACAAACATCGAACCCGTTTCGGCGGCGGCCTTACGCCCCGCCTCTTCGTTGATGTCTGCAATGATGACGTCCGCTCCCGCCTCGCGGAAGCATTTCACGCCAGCCAAGCCGATGCCGCCCGCGCCGCCCGTCACAATCGCCTTCTTGCCTTCCAATGAAATCATGGCACACCTCACTTCAGCAAAGATTTGACGGCGTTCTTAACCGCGTTCACGCCAATACCGTATTGTTCGCGCATCCATGCCTGGCAACCAACCTTCGTCGCATTCACGTCAGGCATTGCCAGACGTTTAAACGGCACATTGCCGGCACCTTCGTCCATCAGCACTTCCGCCACGGCGCTGCCAACACCACCGCAGATGTTATGCTCTTCCAACGTCACGATGGCGTTCGTCTCCATAGCCGCGCGAAGAATGGCCGCCTTGTCAATGGGTTTGATGGAATACAGGCTCACAAGACGGCAGTCGATGCCTTCAGACGCCAATTCATCTACAGCCTGCTTCGCGTTGACGCCGACCGTTCCAGCGAAAAACACAGTAGCCGCCTTGCCATCGCACAACTGCGCGGAGCCTCCGATTTTCGCCTCAATTGGGCCATTGTGCAGATCAGGCTCGCCTTTGTATCCGCAACGGAAATAGACGGGCCCTTCGTATTCCATCATCGCGTCGGTTAATGCGACCGTCTCCGCCTTGTCGCAAGGCGCCAGAACGACCATGTTCGGCAATGCACGCATGATGGCGATGTCCTCCGTCGAATGATGGGAGATGCCTAGTTCGCCATAGGCCATGCCGCCGCCGATGATGACAATTTTCACGTTGGCGTCATGATAGCAGACATCGTTGCGAATCTGCTCCAAACAACGCAATGTCGGAAAGTTGGCGATGGAATACGTGACGGCGATGTTGCCTTCCATGGCGACACCGCAGGCGACTCCCGTCATATTCTGCTCCGCCACGCCGCAGTTGATGAAGCGATCCGGAAACGTCTCCGCGAACTCTTCGATTTCACCATAGCCAATGTCGGCCAGAATCATGAAAACGCGCGGATCCCGCTTCGCGATGCTCAACAATTCCTTATTGAATGCCTTTCTCATTTTGCTTCCTCCACTTCTTTCAAAGCCATGGCCAGAAGTTCATCCGTCAAACCGCCATAATGCCATCGGTAGTCGTTTTCCATGAACGACACGCCCTTGCCTTTCACCGTGCGGTAAATTACGGCCGACGGCTTGCTGTCGCATAACGGTAAATCACGTAGCGACTCATAGACGGCTTTCTGGTCATGTCCATTTTCTTCTCGCGCCGCCCAGCCGAATATCTCCAGTTTCTGTTTCAACGATTCCAAATCAATAATGTCACGTGACTTGCCAAGAGCCTGCAAGCGATTGTAATCGACCAACATGGTCAAATTGTCCCAATGATGCTGCGCGGCCAGCATGATGGCCTCCCACGTGGAGCCTTCATTCAAATCGCCATCGCTGCACAGGCAGAAGACGCGATGCTTTTTGCCCGCCTGCTTAGCGCCCATCGCCATGCCGCAGGCGACCGGCAACCCATGCCCCAACGAGCCCGTGGAAAACTCCACGCCTGGAATGTGATGCGAAATATGGCCGCTTAACTTGCCATTGTCGCAATAGTATTCATTCAGCCATTCCAGCGGGAAGAAGCCAAGTTCCGCAAGCGTGGCCAGCAACGCCGCGCCACCATGCCCTTTGCTTAAGATAAAGCGGTCGCGGTCCAATTTTTTGACGTTTTTCGGATCGACGTTCAGAATCTGCGTGTACAACACCGGCAGGATGTCCGCCATGGACAGCATGCTGCCGATATGCCCGCTTTTGCCCTTGTGGACCATTTCCAAACAGTGTATTCTCACTTTTCTCGCCAATTCATGGCATGTGTTCAATTCAGCTTCATTCATAGAAGTTCTCCAGAAGAAAGATACTAAAGAAACATTAGCGCCTAAAGGGACTCACAACCGCCGAACAATGCATGAAATGCAATCAATTGGAGAATGAAAAATAGGCGCTGATGCCTTGCCTTACAGCAATTATGCATTGTTAATTGTTAATTGTTAATTAGTTTATAGATCAGGCTCTTGTTCTTTTTGCAGATCACAAGTTCCGCCCATGCGGCATGGTCGCCCTGCGTATCGCCTGCCAAACCGGCGTCCGACACAAGCCGCATGACGACTTTCTTCCCGCGCCATTTGGACAGATCCACCGTGAACGGAATCCATGCGTGTTCCGCATGTGTAACTTCACCCGCAAGTGTCTCCGGCTGACCGACTTCAGCCACGAGAACCATGAAGCGGATGCCGTCGCCACGATGCGTACCATCCCGCTTGCCGAGCGATGCTTGGAAGATTATTTCGTCTTCTTCGGGCAGCTTCGTTTCAATACGCGCATACGAACAGCCGGTCTTGCCTTTCAGCCATGGCGGATGCATGAAGAAAGCGCTCTTGCTGATGCCGCCGCATGTCATGTTCGACACGTCGCAACTCGCTCCGACATCCGCCATGTCCGCCTCTTCTTCGCCGTCCGCCACGCGGATTCGTGCGCCGCGTTTGAAGTCTCTCATGAAACCGTCGTAAAAGACCTTTTGCTTCAATTCACAGGCCAACGTGCCTTTCCATGTGCATTCAGACTTGTCTGAACGGAATGTCACGACAAGCTCCTGATTGCCTTCCGCCGTCGGCTTCGGCAAATCAAAACTCACGTCTGCGGAGGCATTTGCAGCGACAGTCACCGCCTTTTCAGCGCCGAGATTGAGCGTCGCGACCGCTTTGACTTCACGCGGGAACGGATTCCGTACATGGCATGTCAGGCGATTGTCATCCAATGACGCCGATACGTTCAGCAAATCGCTGATGACAAAGCAGATTTCATCGTCGCCATGCTTATACCAAACGCGTTCGCCGGGCTTGCCGCTGAACTGTTTCGTCACAGGACCGTCCGGCGTCTGGATGACGACATCCTCTCCGGCCGCGATGAGATATTTGTCCGACGTCAAATTCGTCTCCCGCGTACTGAATGTCCGGTCGATACGGTAGCTGAACGCGCCTTCAACGGGTTCCACGTAAAGCAAGCCGCGGCAACGGCGTAACTTGGCGGGTCCCAAGTCTTTGCAATCATAATCGAACGCATGGGCGTCACCGCCGTCAACGGCGAAACCGCAGTCCGCGCCATTCAACGGAATGATTTCCCACGTATTGCCTTTCTCGACACGGCAAACCGCCGCGCCACTGCCGTCCGCCTTCGGGAAGGCGTGGAATTTGTCGCGACCATCAATGTAGATGTATTCGTCCGAATCCGCATAATCCGCACGATAACCGTCCTGTTCGTTGCAGAAAACGGTGTTGCGGCCGTCATCCGTCCAGCATTCGAACGCGTTGGGAACCAGATGGAAACGACGTCCAAGATGCGTGACATCCATCGCTTCGTCCATGTTGCCGTTCGCGACGACGTGTGTGCCGTCCGCGTAATCGACCACCAGCTGGCTACGATAGGCCGCGCCATTCTGCAACGCTGCCGTGATGTCATACAACTTTCCGTCACGGCCCGCATAGAGAATGCTTGTCGCTGGAGCCTGCGTGTAGCGCGACTGAATCTGCTGCATGAGAAAATATCCTTTGAATCCAGTACGCATATCTTTCGGATTGCCAAGCAGATAGCCTGGATGGCCAAAGGCGACGGTCGCCGTCAGGAAACGATCTGTCTGGCCTTGCACATCGTTCGCCAAGCGTCCTTTAGCCTTCGATCCATTGAGGAACATGCCTGTATCGCCCATGCCGAAATTGCATTCCAGATCATGGATTTTCCGCAAATCGAAATCGACCAGCCATGGGCGATCCGCGAACTTGTAGTGGTTGTCCTGCGCGTAGTTGCCGTCCGTCAAACCGCTGTAGAAGCAGAAATAGCCGCCTTCGGAATAGACGGGCCCCTCCCACGCTTTCTTCTGCAAAAGCATGATTTCACCGAAAGCGTAGAAGACTTGCGCGAACGTCCCACCGCCGGGAACACGCCAGTCATAATCACAACGCGACCATGGAGTTACGCATGTATGAACATCGCAGTACGCCGTGCTGAAATGGAATTTCTCCTGAATGATCGGCGACAGTTTTTCACAGTATTCAACGGCGCGCAACGGTTTCGGCGCATAGCAGCGCGTCCAAGCGGAACCAAATTGGTTGTCCGGCGTACGGGATACCATGTCCGCGCTCCAATATTCGTTCACAGGCGCGAAATCCGTGAAATTGTTGTACGGGCCATAGACGAAACCGAGCGTGTCCTGCATGTAACGCGCGTAGTCGTAGAAGCCTTGGTCGCCGCCTTTCTTCGGGGCGGCTTTCGTCCTGAACGTGAAACTTTCGCCGCCGTCACGCCAGCAATCTTCGTGGTCACGAACGAGACAATGCCGCAGGCCATGCCGCCAGAATGAATACCAGTATTTCTTGTCGTATTCGCGGTCGCTGGCTCCGTGACATCTCCATAACACCTTGCCTGTCACATGTTTCCATGGCGACTTCGGATTCGGAATGTTCGGCAGATGCTCTTCGAATTTCGGCGCAACGGTGACGAAGAAGCGTTCATACACGTCGTTGCGTTCGCCGTTTGTTTTCGGGATGTAAAGAACGGCGCCGTTCACCCACGCCTTTTCTTTTCCGGCATTGGGCGCTCCTTTCACCGTGCTTCCGTTGGAAAGATACCAGTCCGTATGGCCGGAAACGAAAATAGGCGACTTGCCCGTCTTCGCCATGACGACCATGGGAGCCGAATCCCACGCATATGCATAGTAAGGAATGCACACGCTCGTCATGTCCGACAGGCCTGTCACGCAACCGTAGGAAACGGCACCGATCTTGCCGCCTTTCGCCACGGTGTCGATGACCAACGTCTTGCCGCGCAACGAGAATGTGTAGGCGACATCTGCCTCCGCGCCATCTTTGGACACATGCCACTGCGTCGTGATTTTATTTCCAACCTGTTGGATTCCTTTTAGTTCCGTTTTATCAGGAAGTTCGTTGTTGTCTTTTCCGGGGAAGAGAACGCCGCCGTCCTGCAACGGCTTGAAAGGCGGCTCGTCGTTCCATTTGGCTGTGAAATCCGTCCAGAAACCAGTCTTCGGCTCGTACGTAATCGACAGTCTTCCATCGCTGCCGTCATAGCTGAAAACCGCCGTCTGGCCGTTCAGTGAAACAGCATTTTTGGAATTTGGCGCGGCGCTGTCTGGCAAGATTGTATCTTCACGATTCGGGAATGGCAAGATCTTGTCCGCCAACGTGTTAACGCCTGGATCCTGTCCGGGGAACAGCGAGATGCCACGCCGTGCACGCGGCGGAAACGACAGCGGTTTGAACTCTTCTTTGAACAGTGTCAGGCTGTCGAAGAAGAGAAGACGGTTGTATTTGTTGCCCGCATTTGTGATCTGAATACCAGAGAACACGGTGCCTGGCTGATGCAGAAGTTCCTGCTGTTCAGGCGTCAACCGTTTATGGCAGAGAAACCATTCTTTCCAGTTGCATGTGCAGAGATAGATGGGCGTCTCCTTTCCATCGGGCGTCGTGAACAGGACATGAAGGCCCACGCGTGGCGTTGATGTATCATTTTCCCACAACCAGTTGTTGCCATAGACCCACAGGCCGATCGCGTCGAAATCCGCGGGAACGGCTTTTTTCACAGGCGGGCGAATGATGACCGTCGGCGAATCGCCAACCGCGCGGTAGGTCAATTTCAATACATAGTCACCGAACAACTGTTGCTCACGCGTCCGCTCCGTCTCGGCGATCGTGCCATTGCCTTCCACCTGCCATGGCGCATCGCTTTCGAAATCTTCAAACGGCGGATGGTCGTCTTCCGTACGGTTCGCCCATTCCATTTCATATGGCCGTTTGCCGACTGGCTGTGCGCAAACGCAAGCACTCGTCAGTAACATGAACGCCAATGGCATCATATGTCTCATTGCTTTCTCCTATGGTTAATCACCGCTTTCTCGGTGATACTTATGGCTCATGAACCACCGCCTACGCGGTGGTGCTTATGGCCTATGGCTTATGGCTCATGGCTCATGGCTTATGGCTAACCTATTCTCCCATAGGCCATAAGCCATAAGCCATAAGCGCGTTTCGCGGAAGCGAAACGCTTACCGCCCTTCGTGTCCATAATACGCTTGCAGCATCCACGCCGTCTTGTCATAGACGGCCGCCCAGAAATCGCGAGCTTCCTGTGTCGTGGCGTTGCCATAGGCTGTCAACGCCTGGAAACGGAGGCACTTACCGACATGGCGCATATGCGCCGCCAGATTGTCCTGCCCGCCGCCGATCGTGCGGATGGCGCGGCCCAAGGCTTTCGCCTTCTCTTCCTTCTCTTCGTCGTCCATATCGGATTCCGCCAATTTAACGAGTTCAGCGCTCATCTTGATGACTTCCGGCGGATACTGGATACGCGGCAAGGATTTTTCATAAAGATTTTCAACTTCCGCCAGCGTCGCCTTCAACGCGGCGACTTCTGGAGCCAATGCGGGAACGGCCTTCAATTCACGATCTGCAAACGCGCCGATTTCCTGTGCGCTCACACGGGCGTTTTCAACACGCGCGCGAATGGATTCGACGAAGAACTGCATGGCCGCCAAACGGTTGCGAATTTCACCGACTTTCGCCTTCGCTTCATCCTTGCGGAAAATCTCTTCCACGCGATTCGTTGTGGCGCAGGTTGCGGGGCTACGGCCATAGTTGCTCGTCAGGCACAACTGATTGTTGGACACCCACTTGGGAAGATAATCCGCCGGCAAGATAACGCCTTCGGGCAAATCTTTTCCGCCACCGAACGCATAGACATAGACGTTCTTCGTGAAGGAATGGAGGAAACGGTCGCGGTTGCCGAAACGCGGCGAGCAGAGCAACAGCTTGCCGTCAGCGATTTCCACGGGATAATGGAACGTGCTTTCAAAACCGCTCGTCCATGTGTTGCGGCTCGCGACATCCAACAGCGACATGCGCGGCATCTGTGTCTGCAGTTTTTCTTTCCCTTTGTCGTTCTTCTCAAAACGCGCCACATACCAGCTCGTGTGTATGCCGTCGCCAGCAGGAATGAAATCTTTGTCAACGGGCAGTGAAGCCTGCCATTCCGCAATGAACGGCGCCGTCCAGCCTTCGACGGTCACAGGCTTGTTCAGCTCTTCCGATAACTTCGCGGTATGCCAAACTTGCTTGGCGGCCGTGATGACAAACGTGTAATCGTCTGTATTCCGCTGGGTTAGCGTCAACGTCTTAAGATCGCCCGACAGTACGGCGTGCTGCCCCGCCTTGACGGGAATGCAGCTCACCATGGCGTCGCCGTTCTGCGTCAGCGCCGCATACATTGGCACGAAATACGGCAGCATGAACGGCTTTTCCTGCGGTTCGATGACGAAATTCTCCGCATATACGTCCGGAACGATGACTGCCTGCGCATTCCATTCCACGACAACAGGGCTCGCGCCACGGTTCAGCGACATCGTGAAATCCGGTGCCGACCAGCCCATTTTGAACGTGACGGACGATGTCGCCGTCCGTAACGACAGAATCTTGTAGTTGCTGTCCGGATGGGTGACCGTATCCGCCACGACGTCGCCTTCCATCGACGGCTTGATAGTCAGAATCGGCGTTTCAGCTCCTTTCAGGAAGACGCGCACGACGCCATTTTCAACTTTCAAATCCATCGTCTTGTTGCCCGTGACGTATTCCTGCGCGAACAGCCCGGCCACCAAAAACAACATGCACAATACCAGTCGTTTCATTTTTAATCTCCTGTTTTCAAGGTTGTTGTATATGCAATGAACCATTATTCATCATAAAATCCGCCAGCCGTTCGTAGCCGGCCGCCAGTGGATGACTAGCGTCGCCATATTCTTCCGATGGCAGTTCGGGCAGATCAATTGTTTTGTATCCATCGTCTTTCAAACGTTTTAAGGCTTCCGCCCGCCATGCATGGTATTTCTCCAGGCTGGCCGTCGTCTGCATGAACGGATTGACTGTTCCAACGACTGCAATGACAACGTTGCCGCGCTTTTTCAGCAGTTTCAACGTGTTCAAATAGCTCCGCCACTGCCGCGATTCATCCAATGGCACCCACGGCCAGTCCTGCTCCGCGATGCCCGCGTCCTCCCATGTGATCTTGCTGTCGTTCGAATGGCCCGTTTCAAGCGGTTCGATATTCAACGACAACTGCTTGCACAACGGCTTGTCCGGCTGTTTCGCCAAATGATTTTTGACATCCTTATTGTCCAGAAAAGCGACGCGCACATGATGGAGCAACGCTTCGAAATCAATCATGCGTTCCCAAACGGCTTTGCAACGGTCATCAAAACTCGCGTGATAGCAGGCGGGCTTGCCTGAAAACTGCGGCAACAGCCGCGGATGATTGATGGCCAGTTCGCCGTCACCACTCAAATCGTACAGCGGCGACGTCATCCACAGCGGATTCAGATAGACATAGACGACGCGGTCGCAGATGTCCTTTCCATATTCGCGCATAAGCGACTCCATCACAACAGGATGCAATCCATCAACCGCCAGATTGCCAATCTCTTCGCCGCCGCATTTCGAGTTGAGAATGGCGGGAAGCGTATGGTCATTTTTCACATACATGCCCCACACGACGGAATCGCCGATGAACAGCGCAGGATGCGATTCCACAACCTTCGCCGCCACGCTTTTATATAAAAGGTAGTCATCGCGAAGCTTATACGACAAACGGAAGTCTTTCGGCAAATCGATTTTCAGATGACGCGCATGCCACCATGGCAAGACGCCCCATACGACGATGAGCGTGACAGCCAACACCGCCGCCCATTCCCATGGTTTCAGCCATAATCCGTTGGTATGTTGTATTTTAAGAATACTTTTCATAATGATGTATTTTCAAAAATCATTTTGCCATAAGCCATTGGCCATAAGCCATAAGCGCCGCCAACGACGGCTATTAGAATTGTTGATAAATAAACTGTGAATTGGCGCCGCCGCCCAGAAGCAGGACGCAGACGAGCACGAAGATAGCCGCCGCCACGCGCGCCGCCCGCGTCTCCAGAATCCAGCGGAAACGGGAGTCCCACATTAATTCGTAAATCCACACAAGACCGATCAAAACAAACGGCACAGGCGGGAAGAAGAAGTCGCCCTCCTCCCACGTCACGATGCCGCGGATGACGTCGAACGCGTCGCCGAAGCTCTCCGCCCGGAAGAAAATCCACGTCAGCGTCATGAAATGGAACACGGCGATCTGCTTGATGATTTTCGGAATCTTTCCGTACCATCCGCTCGTGTCGAACCAACTGGACACGACACTGCCCAAGCCGTGCAGGCCGCCCCACACGACGAACGTCCATGTCGCCCCATGCCATGCGCCGGAGACCAGCATCGTGACGATCACGTTGAACCAACCGCGCAGTTTTCCGCAGCGGCTGCCGCCCATGGGGATATACACGTAATCGCGGAACCATGTGGAGAGGCTGATGTGCCACCGCCGCCAAAAGTCGCGCACATCGACGGATACGTACGGATTGTTGAAGTTCAGCATGCAACGGAAGCCCATGCAGCGCGCGATGCCACACGCCATGTCGCTGTAGCCAGAGAAATCAAAATAGATTTGCCATGCATACGCATATGCAGCCAGCAGCCGCATCGCCCCGCTATACGACGTCACATCTTCATACATGACATTCACATAGACAGCCAGCATGTCCGCCATGACGGCCTTTTTGAACAGCCCCGTCACGAACAGCGAAAAGCCTTCGGAAACGTCATCGATACGCAATGGGACGTTGTGGCGCAACTGCGGCAGAAGCGTCGTCGCACGATCAATTGGCCCCGCCACAAGTTGCGGGAAGAACGCCACATACGCCGCATACGACAGTAGATTGCGCTCCACGGCGATCTTGCCGCGATAGACGTCGATGACATAGCTGATTGATTTGAATGTGAAGAACGACAGTCCGACGGGCAGCACCCAGTCGAAATCCGTCACCCGCGGAATGTATTTGAACGAGCACAACATGCCCAAATCCAGCAGCAGACTGACGCATACCAGCCAACGGCTACGATGTCTTGACAGTTGCAACGCAACGAGATAATCGACAATGGTCACAACGCCCAGACAGATGAGAAAATACACGTTGAAACTGGCGTAGAAGATATACGACGCCACCAGCAGCACAGGAATGCGCAACCGTGTCCCGCGCACCGCCCAATAGAGCACCAGCACGGGTATGAAGAAGAAAAGAAATGTCCAGCTTTGAAATTGCATTTTCTTAATTAAATCGGGAGGGTCCGCTTCAGCATTAGAAGTGATTTGTGGCTAGTGGCCTTTGCTTTCAGCTTTTAGCTCCCCTATTTATTTCTCACGCAACGGAATCCGTATGTTTCGTAGCCTTGGCAGATATCCGCCGTCGCGGGATCGTCCGCCTTGCGGGCGGAACTCGAGATGTTCTTCGGACGATCCTGCCAGGAGCCGCCGCGCAAGACGCGTTTCGCGCCACTCTTCGGGCCGCGCGGATCCTTCCCGCCTTCAGGATTTTCCGTATAAAAATCGTTGCACCATTCCGCGACGTTTCCATACATGTCGTACAGCCCGAACGCATTAGGCTTCTTCTTGCCGACCGCCTGCGTGGAATCATTGGCGTTGTTGCGCGTCCACGCATGGGCGGCAAGCTGCTTCTCGTTGCCGTCGAAATTCAGTTTGCCAGTGGTACCTGCGCGGCAGGCGTACTCCCATTCGGCTTCCGTTGGAAGACGATAGCCGTTGGCAGAGAAATCGCATTCCCACGTGCGGGGCGTATAGCACGGCGTCAGGCCTTCCGCCTTGGAGCGAAGGTTGCAGAACAGCGCGGCATCCGTCCAGCGTGTGCGTTCAACGGGATGATCGTCATGCTGGAATTTCGCAGGATTCTGCCCCATGATTTTCGCATATTCCGCCTGTGTGATTTCGTATTTATCCATGTAGAAGGAAGATACGGTGACGGAATGCGGCTTTTCGTCTGGTTTTCCCTTCGCGTCGCCCATCGTGAACGTGCCGCCATTGATCAACACCATTTCGCCGGCGATCGCCGCTGACATCGTCAATGCAAATAAAAAGCCTGTGAGTTTCATGTTTCTCCTTATTATTTGATTATGGTATAATTGTCTCTGCTTTAATGTGCCACATACCGCCAATTGCGCAAGTAAATTTTGATTAATCAATCGGAATCAGAGGAACTATTCTGCGAAAAGATCGTTTGCCGTGATTTCACTGTTGACTATGGAACGATGACTTCCCGATGCGACGCCTTGCGGTGTAATGAACGTATGAACAAGACCTGCGGTATTTTGCGTGACTTGACGGAAAATGTCAAGCCGTTCTCGTAAATGCTGTTCATACTCCTTGGTGATGACAAATTTTCCATCAGAAAACTTAATTTCACAAAGATGGATGATCTTATCTGCACGTGAAATAATCAAATCAATCTGCGCTCCTTTTGTCGGAAGCTCCCGCGTAGATACCTTGCCAGGCATATAGCGCCATGCCGAAACATGCGTCTCCATGCCTGAAATGCCCAACGCCTTCTTGATTTGCGGCAAATGCGTAAGACAGACAAGCTCAAAGGTCAGACCTTCCCAAGCGGCAACTGATTGCGTTAGAAAATGATGTGACCAATAGTCTTCATCATAATGGCGTGCATCATGAAGAAATTTAAAATAAAAAAGTGTATAGAAATCGCTGAGGCGATGGATGGTGTTTTTACTTTTGCCGCCGAATTGCGTATAGGATGCCGTAAAATCACAACGTTCAAGATTTTTCAGAACTTTAGTAAGATTTCCGCCTGTTAAACGAGTGTCTTTCATAATCTCATCACGTGTCATTCCTTCCCGATGGTTTGACAACGCCCGTACTACAGAGATATAGCGTTCTGCATTGCTGAACAAAGCAGAATATAATTCATCAAATTCCATGCACAGCATGCCATCTCTGCGGAAGCAAAGTCGATCAATGTTCTGCGGCAGACTGAATTGTGATTCCAATAGGCTCCAATAGAATGGCACGCCTCCTAAAATCATATAACATTGGATGATTTGATAGCGATCCCAATCGAAACCACGGCTTTCCAAATATTCTTGACATTCATGTAATGTAAAGGGTCGCAGATAGATACGTCGCGTAATACGATTATGGAGCCCTCCGGGATTGTCTATCAGCTTGTCCGCCATCCAGGAAGTCGCGCTACCACAGGCAATAAGGAGTATGTCATCTCGCATGGCAACCCAACTATTCCAAAAATACTCCAATGCCGCCACAAAATCACTCTGCTTGGCGTCAATCCAAGGCATTTCATCAAAAAACAGAACCTTGCGCTTTGCGGAATCCAGACGTTCGATCCAGCTAGCCAAATAACCAAATGCTTCCATCCAATTGGAAAATGCAGGAACATCCGTCTCGCCTCCATAGCGGATGAGCGCCTTGCGGAAATTCTGCAACTGAACGGCCGTCTTCGCTTTATGCGCCCCTACGTAATGGAAATCAAAATGATCTTTGAAGAAACTGCGTACCAAAAAAGTTTTGCCGATACGACGACGTCCATACAATACAACAAATTCGGAACGCGATGACTCCATGGCGCGTGACAATTCTTCACATTCATGGTCACGACCAATCCGTTTTTCCATTGCCGTCTCCTGATAGTTACCGTGAAGAAAATTAATTCTCAATAATGGTTGAGTCTTTAAAATATTGACCAAATCTCAATTTTCAAGGAACATTTGGTCAAGATTTTAATAAAATTTGACCAAATCTTATATTTTTTATTCGATTTGGTCAAGATTTTAATGAATCTTGACCAAATCTATTATTCACTTCTCCCTCCATCCCTTACTGAATCTCATCATATTTCGCCAGCAGCTTCAGCGCATTCGCGCTGGCGAACATGCAGTTGATCCAGTCGCTGTCAGGACCATTTTTCCAGTTGCACCATGTGGGAATCCGTCCATTCGCCATCTGCAGACGCGTCAGCGTATCCCCCAACGCCCGCGCCTTCGCCAAATCCAGCGGCTGCTTTTCCAAATCATACAGCAGCAAGTAAAAACAAATCATTTTCGCCAAGGAGGCATCGACGTTTTTATAGCATCTGTACTGCTCCAGAGCCGACGGGGCCACCCGCCATCCAAGCTGCCGCCAGATAACAAATTGGTCCTCCGCGAAACGCAGGCTCTCACGGGCATGCGCCACGAATTCAGGCGGCGCGGGAACGCCCTTTTGCTTCAGAATGTCGGCGAGAAACAGGAAGCTGCTCGCCGCAGGATGCTTGGAAAGATTGTTGTATGGCTTCTCCACCGCCGTGACATCTTCAAACTGCCCTTCCCAGTCCAGCGTCTTGATGCGGCTATAGACGATGCCCAAGCCGCGCTCAGCCGCCTTGCGGAATTCCGCCTGCCGTCCCGTCGTATCACCAAGTTCAGCCAGAAATGGCAAAATATCGACTGGCTCGCAACTGTTCGCCGCCACAACCGCGCCATCATCAATATTATAAACAAGCGCCCATGTGCCATCCTCCCGCTGCAGCCGGAGATACTGCTCTCCGATTTTCACCGCGTAATCCAGATAAGCCTGATTTTTCGTTTCCTTATACAGATGAATCATCGCTGTGCCGACAACCGCCGGATAAATCATCATGATGGTTCCAAGCTTCGGCACAGCCGCCAAATTCTTGCCGGCCTCCGTCGTCGGCATAAGATACGTCCGCGGAAGATATTCCAGCGGCTGTCCGGCGGGAATTGATGTCCGAATCAGAAAATTCGCGCTCTGACTTGCGATTTCGATGGCCTCCGCCTTCACGCTTGGATCGAGCTCTGCATATTCCAACAGCCCTTTGATTATCGCGGCGTGCATCTTGCTCGGATAGCAGTAGCGCGTATAATTCGGGTCCGGCTCGCCCTTTTTCAAATGCTGGATAGCGTCATAAGACAGCAGGTAACGGTAGGTGTCTTTCGCTGCTTCCATATATGGTTTCGCCTTCGGAGCATATGCGTTGTCGAACGGCAGCATGCGGTAGAACTTCCGTTCGCCGCTGACGCCCAACTCTTTACCGTCGGCATCCACACCGACGGCTTTCACGGTTGTGTCACCTTCGCGCACAGCTCCCCAAACGGGCGTCAACGCCGCATACGGCGAATCCGCCATGAATTCCAGCTCCGCACCATCGGCGCACTTGAGCAAGAAACGGTATTTCACAGCGCCCTCTACAGGCTTGAACTCGAAATACGGCGCATAGATGAACTCATGCGCCCATGCGTTCCAGAAGACCTGTCCATCTTCAAAACTACGGCGGACCGGCAGCAGGGAATCTGCATAGGCCTGCTTCGCAAGCTTATCCGAAACCGCCTCAGGACTGTACTGTCCTGTTTTGACGATTTCGACAGGTTTACCGTCAATCTGCAATATATCGCCCCCCATAACCACCACCATCGACACCACAAAAATCAAACTTGCAAATTTCATAAATTCTTCCTTAGCCATTCCATTATTGTTCATTATCTTGTTTTTTCTCGAAGAAATCCCCGCGCGAAGCGTCATGAAACCGCCGAGCCGCCGGAGGCCGTTGCCGTTTTAGCATTCAAAATACCATAACACACAACAAACACCTTTGCGGATTGCCGGCCCCGGCGGCAAGGCAAAATTCGTGTTCATTCGTGTTCATTCGTGGTTCTTTTTATTGTATATCATCATATTTTGAAAGCAGTTTCAGCGCATACGCGCTCGCGAACATGCAATTGATCCAATCACCGCCAGGAATGATCTTGTCTTCATAGTACCATGTCGGAATCCGACCATTCGCCAACTGGGCATGCGTCAGCGAATCGCCCATCGCCCGCGCTTTCGCCAAATCCAGCGGATTCTTTTCCAAATCATACATCAGCAAGTAATAACGAATCATCTTCGCAACGGATGCATCGACTATCGCATAGCAGTTATACTGTTCCAACGCGGCGGGAGCCATCCGCCATTCCGCGCCCTCACGCCGCCACACAACGAATTGGTCTTCCGCAAACCGTTGCACTTCACGTGCATGTGAGATGAATTCCGGTTTTGGCGCAACACCATTTTTCTTCAAGATTTTGGTCAGGAAAAGGAAACTGTCTGTCGCGGGATGCTTCGACAGATTGCTGTACGGCGCCACCTGCGCATTGATGTCTTCAAACTGCCCTTCCCAATGAAGCGTCCTGATGCGTTCATACACAATGAGCATGCCGCGTTCCGCCGCTTTCAGGAAAGCATTGCGTTTCGTCACGTCGCCGAGATTCCCCAAAAATGGCAGAATATCAACCGGTTCGCAACTGTTCGCAGCCACGACCGAACCGTCGGCGATTTTCAAAATCAGCGCCCACGTGCCATCCTCCCGTTGCAGGCGGAGATACTGTTCACCGATTTTCACCGCGTAATCCAGATACTTCTGCTCCTTCGTCTCGTTGTACAGACGGATCATCGCGTTGCCGACGACCGCCGGATAAATCATCATGATCGTGCCGACCTTTGATGCCGCGACGAGCCGTTTGCCATCCTCCGTTGTCGGCACAAGATACGTCAACGGAAGATATTCCAGCGGTTCGCCTGCAGGCACGGCCGTCCGCATGAGATAGTCCGCGCATTGAGTCGCGATCTGCACGGCCTCGTTTTTCACGGAAGGCTCCAGCTCCGCATATTCCAGCAGCCCTTCGATAATCGACGCATGCATCTTGCTCGGATAGCAGTAATGCGTGTACTCCGGATCCGTCTGGCCTGTCTTCATATGCTGGATCGCGTTCATTGTCAACAAATAATGATAAACACCCTTGGCGGCCTCCAGATACGGTTTCGCCTTCGGGGCGTATGCGTTGTCGAACGGTTGCATCCGGTAGAAACGCCGCTCGCCACTGAGACCCAACTCTTTACCCTCCGCGTCCAAGCCGACGGCCTTCACGGTCGTATCGCCTTCGGGCACAGCGCCCCACACGGGCGTCAACGCCGCATATGGTGAATCCGCGTCGAACACGAGTTCCGCCTTATCGCTTCCCGTAACTGTAAAGCGGTATTTTACAGCGCCTTCCAACTTCTTGAATTCGAAATCTGGTGCGTAGATGAACTGTTTCGCGAAGCCGTTCCAAAACACCTGCCCGTCTTCAAACGTTCGACGCACAGGCAGCAACGCATCCGCAAACGACTGCGCCGCAAGTTGATCGGGTGCATTTTCAGGACTGTATTTGCCTGTTTTCACGATTTCGACTGACTTGCCGTCAATCTTCATCGTTTCACCGCCAATTGCCGCCGATACCGACATCGCCAAAATCAAACCTGCTATTCTCATAATGTTCCTCTTTATATGTGTCAATGTCTCACATTCGTGTTTTTAAACAACCGCCGCAGCCCAACCGCTTTCGCACCGCTCAAAGCCAAAAGCTCAAAGCTGAAAGCAAATCCACTACTAACCACTGATCACTGACCACTAACCACTAAAAGCGAAGCGCTTTCAAACCGCCGCAGCCGCCGGAGCCGTTTACATCATTCATGATCAACGTTTTATTTCAGCATGAAATCTTTAGGGATGTTGTCGGCCCGGCGGCGAGGCATTTTGTTTGTTCTGTGTTTTCTGTGGACTGTTTTTTCGTGTTCTTTCGTGTATTTCGTGGTTTCTAAACAATAAATAATATAGACGCATACAAGACTTTTTCATGCCATTCCGCGTTTTTCCATTTGCCATTGTCTCTCCAAAGGCTATCTTACAATTAATTAAATAATACTCACACAATTCACAGCACAAACACCATGAAAAAAGTCATTTGCCTCTTCATCTGCCTCCTCTGCCTCTGCCACGCACAACAACCAGCCGCGCAAAAGCCTGAGCCCAAGAAATTTCCGGAGGAAGTCCTGCAGACACCGCCCGTCGTTTTCGCCATCGGCCACGACTACCAAATCATGGTTCCCGTCGTCACAGAGACGCTTCTTTCGTGCGAAATCAACGGCAAGACGTACTACGACGCCAACAACGGCGTTATCTGCACCGCCACGCCTGTCCGCCGTATCACCGTCCCGCAGGCCGAACTGGATGCCGCCAAAGAATACACGCTCTGCTGCCGCGTCGTCACGAAACGTGGCGAGTATTACACCAAGACAGAACCACTCCAGAAAAAGACCTACAAATTCCGTCCGTTGGAAAAGACCGACAACATCAAGATTTTCATGCTGGCGGACACGCATAACCGCGTCAAGGCCCCTACCGACGCCGTGAAATACTACGACAAAGAGCTTGATCTGCTCATCCTCAACGGCGACATTTCCGAAGGCTTGAGCAACTACAACAACATCCTGACGAATTATAAAATCGCAGGCGGCATCACAAACGGCGAAATACCAGTCGTCTATTCTCGTGGCAACCACGAATTGCGCGGTGCCATGGCGGAACAGCTCCCGCTGTACGCGCCTAATCGCGACGGGAATTTATACTATACGTTCCGTGTCGGCCCCATTTGGGGCATCGTGCTCGACTGCGGTGAAGACAAGGACGATGATCACGCTGAATACGGGCACACCGTCGATTGCCATTCGTTCCGTTTGAAAGAAACGGAATATCTGAAAAACGTCATTGCCAACGCCGCCAACGAATACAACACGGCGGACGTGAAATACCGCCTAATTGTCAGCCACACGCCGTTCATGCACATCAACGAAAAGCCGTTCGACATCGAACTGGACATTTATCGCGAATGGTGCAAGCTTTTGCGCGAGAACGTGAAGCCGCATCTGATGCTTTGCGGTCACTTCCATACGATACGCGTCGTCAGACCAGGACACGCATGGGACCATCTCGGCCAGCCCTGCACCGTCGTCGTCGGCTCACGTCCAGGCAAAACCATGGATGAATACACGGGAACCGCCATCGAACTAACGGAAAAGAACGCAACCATCCGTTTCGTCCATAACACACATAAGATCGAAGGCGAAGATGTGATTGAATTCAAGTAAGAAGCTAAGAAACTAAAAGCCAAAAGCATAAAGCTAAAAGCGAACGCAACCGCTTAGAACTGCGTAGCAGTGACCATAACACAGCCGTGGGTGCTAACCCACGGTCAGCAAAAATACCAAATAGAACCACGTAGTGGTGGCAGAATATAATCCGTGGGTGACAACCCGCGGACAACACATGCTGAATTTGTGCCTTCTCCAGAACCTCCAGAATTTCCAGAACGTCCAGAATATAAAGCCCATAAGCGCCGCCAACGGCGGCCACTACCATGAAACATCGAATCTTCTTCACCATCTTTTTCTTCATCGCTTTGTTCGCCGCCGCGCAGCCGAACATCCGCCCCATCGGGCAGATCCTCTATGAAACACCAGACGACACAATGGGCTCCTTCGCCAACGGCATCCTCTTCAAAGACGACCTCGAAAAGCCAATCGTCGATTTCGCCAAGCCCGGCGACAAGATGGTTCATGTCTCCACGTTCTGCATCATCGACGATATCGTCTATTGCACCTACTACGCCAACACCGTCGGCAAGCAAGAGACGCCTGCAGAACAACTTGCGCGTTTCGTCACTTGTCCGCTCGCCAATCCGCAGGATAAAACCTACCACGATCTCTGCTGGACGCAGACCGTCGCCAAGGCCGAAAATCGCGAGGAGATTCTTATCAACGGCAAACACATTACGCATCTCTACGACATCGTCCTTCTTCGCAAGGACGACAAGACGCTCTATCTCGCCTGGACACTTGCTCTCGACGGCGAATATTACCGCGTCTATCGCACATATGATGTGCAATCTAAGACGTTCAGCGACATCAAGATAAACCAGTTCACCGTCAATGGTCAAACGGTCGATTTCCGCACGTCCGCCGTCACGAATCTGTTGAAGGAAGCGGACATCCAATTCAAGCCGATGCAAGGCGACATCGGCATCATGCAGAAGCTTTCCAAACGTACGGAAAGCGGCATAGACTACTACTACACAGGCTGCTATTGCGGCCCGTTCAACTGCCTCATGAAAAGCCGCGATCTTGTCAATTGGGAGTTCGTATCCATTCCGGATTTTCCGAACGACTCGCAATGGGAGAACGCCGTCTATGTAAAAGGCGATCGAGCCTACTACTGTTGCCGACAATATTCCCGTAACAACACGGCCTTTCTCACGTATTACGACTTGCTAAAAAGGACGTGGCACGAGCCTGTCTGGGTCTATGAAACGCAATCCCGCTACGATTTCATCGAATGGCAGGGCAACCTCTACATGGTTCATTCGCCGAAGGACCGCTACCATCTCGCCATCATGAAAATCGACCAAGGCGAACTTTCCCGCAGCTACGACGTGCAATGCGCATGGGTCATCGATTCGTTCTATCCGTTCATGCAGGAGTACAAGGGAAAATTGTACATGAGTTTCACGCAAAGTCGCAAGCACATCTGGCTGTCCAACTTCCGCATCCGTCCGCTCACCACCGCACAAGTCATCAACAAGTTCCGCAAACTCCTTGAAGACTGATCTTCCCTTCTTGTTTTTCTGCAAAAAACATCTATCTTTACTAAAATTCCAACCCATCCAGTCCATCCAGAACTTCCAGTTACCTACTAACCACTAACCACTAACCACCGTTCCCGCAGGAGCGGGACCCTCCCAACTAACCACTAACCACTAACCACTCTTTTTGCGCGAAGCGCTTTTTCGAAACCGCCGAGCCGCAGGAAGCCGTTGGAATTCTTTCATGATTTGGATTTCATATATACAATCAAAGCCTTCTGATATAGTCGGCTCCTGCGGGGAGGCTTCTGTTTATTCCGTGTATTCTGTGGACTGATTTTCGTGTCTTTTCGTGCATTTCGTGGTTCCCTAAACCACTAACCACTAACCACTAACCACTAAAAACTAAAATGAAAAAACTCCTCCTCCTCTGCCTCTGCATCTTCTGCCTCTCCCACGCCCAAGAACAACCCGCTCCCGCGGCACCGCCCGCGCCGCCTGCGCAGCCAGCCGTCCAAAAACCGGCCGAACAGCAACCCGCCGCCCAGAAACCAGCGGAACAGAAACCCGCCGCCGAAGCGGAAAAACCTGCCGAACCACCCAAACCCGAACCGAAAAAACTGCCGGAAGACATTCTACAGACGCCGCCCGTCGTCTATGCCGTCGGCAACGAATACCAGATCATGGCTCTCGTCAATCAGGATCTGCCCGTCGTCATGTGGGTGGAAGTCAATGGAAAACAGTATTATGACGCGTCGAACGGCGTCCTCCGCTCCGCCAGAAGCTCCCATCGCATGACCGTTCCGCAGGCCGAACTGAACGCCGCAAAAGAATACACGCTTTGCTGCCATGTCCTCACGAAGCGCAAGGCCTACTTCTCTCAGACGGAGCCACTTCAGAAAAAGACCTACAAATTCCGCCCGCTTGAAAAGACCGAAAACATCAAGATTTTCATGATTGCGGATGCGCACAACCGCGTGAAATGCCCCATCGCCATCGCACAATATTACGAAAAGGATCTCGACCTGCTCATCCTCAATGGCGATATCCTGAACTTTTCTGAAAAATATAGTGACTTGATCAACCTCTACAAAGTCGCTGGCGGTATCACAAATGGCGAAATTCCCGTTGTCTATGCACGTGGCAACCATGAACCGCGCGGTGTCATGGCGGAAGAGCTCGAATACTACTCGCCTCTCCGCAACGGTTATTCATACTTCACGTTCCGCGTCGGCCCTGTCTGGGGCATCGCTCTCGACTGCGGAGAAGACAAACCCGACGGCCATGAAGCCTACGGCCACACGATCGCCTGCCACGCCTTCCGCCTGGAAGAGACAGAATATCTGAAGAGCGTTATCGCGAATGCAGACAAAGAATACAATGCGGAAGGCGTGAAATACCGCCTGGTCGTCTGCCACATTCCGTTCATCCGCGGCAAGTTCGAAGGGGACATCTACCGCGAATGGTGCACGCTCTTACGCGAAAATGTCAAGCCGAACCTGATGCTCTGCGGCCATTACCATCGACTGCATGTCGTCCGCCAAGGCGACAAATGGGATGAGAATGGCGCGCCGTGTACGGTCGTCATCGGCTCGCGCACAGGTAAAGGCGACGATTTCACAGGCACTGCCGTCGAGTTGACTGAAAAGAACGCCGCCATCCGTTTTATCAACTATCCCCAAAGGGTTGAAGGCGAAGACACGATTGAATTCAAGTAAGAAGCTTAAAGCCTAAAGCTAAAAGCTAAAAGCAAAGACCATACTCCACTAACCACTAACCACTAAACTGCGAAGCAGCCATAGCTCCACGCAGTGGCAGACAACCGCCGAGCCGCAGGAAGCCGTTTGATTCATTCTCATTTGGATTTTTGTTCTGGAAAACAAGCCTTTTGGAAATTGTCGGCTCCTGCGGCGAGGCATTTGGTGTGTTTTGTGTGTTTTGTGGTTAAAAATCTATATATTCTGTGGTTTGATAAAATTTCGTGTTCATTCGTGTCCATTCGTGGTTAAAAATCTGTGTATTCCATGTAGTTCTGCGAAGCAGCCATAGCTCCGCGCAGCGGCATGACAACCGCCGAGCAGACGGAGGCCCCCCAGAATTATCCGCTCTCAAAATTCACCTTCTGTCAACAAACTCATCAGAACTATGGCCGACGTCTGCGAGGCATTTCTGTGTAATCTGTGTATTCTGTGGTTTCCAAATCATTGAATTTTCGTGTTCTTTCGTGTATTTCGTGGTTTCTAAACAATGAAAATCAATTTCTCCAACATCCTTGGCCCCATCAAGCCGCTCCACGGCGTCTGCAACTCCCCCGTCGTTTACGGCGACGAAATCCCCTCCTTCAAAGAAGCGGGCATCCCGTTCGTCCGCCTCCACGACACGGGCGGCGCATACGGCGGCTTCCGATTCGTCGATGTCCCAAACATCTTCCGCAACTTCAACGTCGATGAAAACGATCCCGCTTCCTACGATTTCGCTTTCACCGACGCCTATCTCACCTCCCTCCACAAGTCCGGCTGCGATATCATCTACCGTCTTGGCGTCACCATCGAGAACCAGTTCAGAATCAAGGCCTACCGCATCGACCCGCCCGCCGATTTCGCCAAATGGGCCCGCATCTGCGCAAACATCATTCGACACTACAACGACGGCTGGGCGAACGGCCTCCATTTGAACATCACCTACTGGGAAATCTGGAATGAGCCGGAAAATCCGCCCATGTGGACGGGTACCCGCGAACAGTATTTCGAACTATACCGCGTCGCTGCCAATTATCTAAAGCAGCAATACCCGAACATAAAAGTCGGCGGTTACGCAGGTTGCGGCTTCTATGCGATTAACCGACCGAACATGAGCGATTTCTTCAAAGGATTCATCACATGGTTTGACGAGTTTCTGAAATTCTGCAAAAATCCCGCCACGGCTGCCCCGCTCGATTTCTATTCATGGCATCTCTACACGGCTGATCCCGATGAAATCATCCTTCATGCCGACTACGTCCGCAAGCAATTGGACGCCGCTGGTTTCCGCGATACGATCAGCGTATTCGATGAATGGAACCGCATCGACGGCTCCGCCGACCAGTTCGATCTCATGAAGGAAATGCCTGGCGCCACGTTTGTTGCGGAAGCTTTCTGCAAAATGCAGAACGGCCCCATCGACATCGCAAACTACTACGATGCCCTGCCGACGCGTTCCTACGGCGGCCTATTCTACTTCCCCTCCCAGAAGCCATCGAAAACCTACTATCCTTTCAAAGCCTTCAACGAGTTGTACAAGCTTGGGAAGCAAGTCGTTGTAGAAAACGACACACCGCATGTCCATGCCATCGCCGCCACCGATGGCGACGGCCACCATGCCGTTTTCATAGTCAACACATCCGACACGCAGGCCCTCTTGAAACTGGAAACCGACAACGTCACTTTCTCCCAATTGACGCTTCTGGATGCGACGCATCTCTATGTTCCTGCCCCCGAATGTCTTCAGAATAACATCGTCCAACTCCCGCCGCAATCCGTAGCGCTGCTTCAGTAGCGAACTAAGCGACAAAAACAAAAAGGCCCGCCGATGCAATCCGTCAGGATGCACCAGCGAGCCTTTTTTGAAATGGGAGGGTTCCGCTCCTGCGGGAACGAAACGCACAAACAAAAAATCCCGCTGATGAAATCCAAACGGATTCACCAGCGGGACTTCTTGTTCAGCTTAAAGCCAAAAGCTAAAAGCTAAAAGCAAAGACCATCATCCACTAACCACTAACCACTAACCACTAACCACT